>CACXSA010000026.1 GCA_902770195.1 uncultured Prevotellaceae bacterium | reverse complement strand
CGTCATAGACATCCAGTGCCAGGTTAGGCTCTGCATTGGCAGGGATGAGCAGGAAGGTCTTCTCCTCGGTGCCCTTGTTATAGACGAGCAGCGGTGTTCTGCTTGGAGCCGTCTCGATGGCGTTGCTGAGTATGGCCTTGTCGCCGCTTACGCTTGTGATGGTGTAGAGCTCGGCGTCGGTAGAAGTCTCGGGATCAGCATAGAGAGGCTCGTTCTCCATGTAGAAGGTAGTGTATTCGCCTGCGGGCACTACCACCTCGAAGCCTTCGAAGAGCACGAAGATGTTGGACATGGTGGTCTCGCCGTCGTATGCAGAGTTTTCAGCTGCCACGGCCTTGGCGATGTATCGTCCGGGGGTGAGGTCCTGTAATGCGATGGGGTTGCCCTCGGCCTGGTTGTTCTCGTTGGCGGCGTAGATGTTCACCCAGCAGTTAGCGCCCGGAATGCCGAAGGTGAGGTCCTGGTTCTCGATGGCGTCGTGCACCTTGATCAGAGCCATCATCTCCTGTAAGGTCATGTCGGCGGGCACGAACTTACCGGGAATCTGCTCGCTCTTCTTCAGTCGGATGCGATAGCCGTCATTGCCGTCACCTATCGTGGTGGTCATGTTGATGCTCATGTCGCGCACCAGCTCGTAGTCAACGGTCACGTCGCTGGTCGGCATGTCCATCGTAGCCTCAGTCTTGGCCTCGTTGAGGGTGACGTCAACGCTGAGGTCAACGTCGGGTTTATTGATGGTGCAGACGATGCTTTGGATATCGTAAATAGCAGCCGTGAAGGTGACGCTTTCTGCCTCGCCAGTCCATGTCAGCGTATAAATGGGCCAAGGATCATCATCTGGATATGGCTGATAGCTACCGGTCACTTCCTTTTGCCAACCACTAATAATGTCTGGATAGACATAGTTGCAATCGACGATTTCAATCTTCGTGAACGTGCCTTTATCAACAGAGAAGGTGTTGCTGCCTCTGTGATAAAAGTTATTATCGATACGGGCATCGCCGTTGCCTGGCGTAAGGGTAACGCCGTCCTTGGTAACAGTGCTGTTGCCACTGAGGTCAGCCTGAGTAAACGTGACGGTCACCTCTTCGGCCCACGCTTGCGTCGTCATTGCGAACAGTGCGACGAGCGTCATTAGATATCTAGATATTGTTTTCATATAATATATTCTTTATATCGTTCTTATTACTTTATTCATTGTTCACGAGAGGGTTACTCAGTGTAATAGCCCAAACCGGGAGTGATTGCATCGCCTTGTCTAACTCTGTTATCTTCTAGATAAACGTAATAATAATTAAGAATGATAGCTCCGCCTCCTCCTATCGTCCATCCGGTGTTCTCAGTGGGGTGGTTCTCAATGGCCTGACCCCATGTTTCGCCCTCGGCGTAAGTTAAGGTTCCCGGATAGTCGCCGCCAACGTTGAGGGTCAGCAGTTTCACGATGCCCTTCTTCGCCTCGGCCTTGCGGAACTTGTAGCCGTCCTTAGCGGTGATGGTAACCTTCGAGCCCATCTTCACGCCTGTCAGTTTGCCTTCCTTCACCTCGGCAGCTGTCTCGCCGACCTTCACGGTAGCCTTGCCGGCCTCGATGGTGTTGGCGTTGGCGGCCTTGAACTCGATGTCGAACTTGTTAGAGAGTACGGTCACCTTGATGCTGGCGATTTCTGAGTCGTTGAAGGTATTCTTGGCAGTAGCCTCCTGGCCCTGTGGTGTGTCGGCACCCTTGATGTAGTACCATACCAGTACTTCTGCACCCTCGTCAGCAATGTCCTTGGCTGTGGGCAGTGCGTCGCTGAAGGCGCTGAGCTCAGGAGCTGTAGCCTGGTTGGTGCTGGTTACGGCGTACATCACGACGCCCTGCGGGGTCTCGTTGTCGCCCATCAGTGCTACGGTACCGGCTTTTACGATAGGATCGGTGGTTCCGGCAAAGATGCCCTCAGCAGCGGTAGGCAGCTGCTTCACAGTCTCGACAAGGGCCCAGTCAGCCGCGGGAGCATAGACGGGTGTCAGCTCCACGTCGTATGTTGGCATGGTGAAGTAGCCGGTCTTCGTTGCGGGGTTCCAAGTTACTTCGATACCAGACTCAGAGATGTAGTAGATGGGGAAATCAAAACCTTTAAGAATTCCATGTGTATATTCTTCTGCATAATCTTCCACGAAAGCTCCATTATTGTAAGACACATAGCGGGTTCTTCCATCCCCGGAAAAAGCATAAATTATCATGGTGAAGCCGGTTTGTGGCAGTTCGCCTGAAAATGCTTTGGCAACGTCTGATTCCACTTCAACGAAGCCAGGCAGGTCAGTGGCTGTTAGGACGGCCGCGTCATTAGTCCATGTATTCTTCAAGTCGGAGGTTATCTCCGCGATACCGACGTTTTGCGCCCACGCTCCGCCGACTGCCATGAGCAGCAGTGCGAGCGTCATTAATATCTTATGTTTGGCTTGCAGCCGAAAATTCTTCCGTTCGGCAAAGTTCAAGCAAGCTTGACTTTGCTCTCTCTTAATCGAATTTTTCATATTGTTCATATCTTTATGTTGTTTATACCTTTATTATATATACGCGTGCGAGGGGGATTAGCTGAAGTCGATCCATGAGTATTCTGCATTTGGTTCTATCTTTGAGGTGCCCTCTACAGGCGATTCGCCCTTGAAAAGAACAATAGAAATAGCACCTTGAACAGAAATATAAGGTCCATTTAAAATCCATCCACTGTTCAGGTCCGCGTATTTTTGTTTGGCCTCAGTAAATGTCTGACCTTCGTCATAGTAGAATGTTACGTTGCCGACGGTGAGTTTCTTCGGCTCAACCTTCTTCTTGGCCTTCACGCCGATGACTTTCTTGGCGCCGGTGTATTCAATGTCAACCTTGGTCTCTTTCTTCACGTTGGCGTTAGGTGTGGCGCTCCACTTGTCGGCCTCTTCAATGCCATTGGCGAAGGTTACGTTGTAAAGAATCTCAGCGAACACGGCCTTATAGGTCATGTCAGCCTCGCCAGACTCGATGGTGACTTCGCGCACGGGGTTGGTGTTGTTATGGTCATCGTCCCAGTACAGGAACTTGTAGCCCTCCTTAGGTGTAGCCGTCAGCGTCACGGTGGCAGTCTTGGCCACGGTGAACGTACCGTCGGTATTGACAGTCACGCCGTCGGGAATGGCACCCTGGAAGAATGTAATCTTGCTGACCGAGGTTGAGCAGCTCTTGAGCGTGAGGCTCTTGGTGGCTTCGCCTTCCCATACGGCGCTCTTGTCACTGAAGGTCCAATTGTCGGCGGGCTGGATGTTCGGATTACCATGATAGCCTTGACCATCACCTGGGTCGTAAACATTCGTCATCGCGAATTCGATGCGGGTGAATGGTTCGCCTGTGGTGCTGAAGGTACATGTTAAGTTATCAAAATGTTCATTGATGAAGAAGCTCAGATTTCCTGCATTATTACGGTATATGAAGCTGTCACCGTCACCATTAGGTTTAGGACTGTACAGGGTGATGTCGCCCACCGTCTTGTTACATTCCTGATTCATTGCAGCATTGAAATCGGGCCAGTCCTGCCATGTGTCAGCCGTCCATTCCACTTTGCTTTCGCCGCCAACCTCTACGGTACCCATTGTATTGTCGTTGGCAGCCATCGTCACCTTGGTAGGCTCGTATTCCACGTTCAGCTCCACGTTGCCGGCGGGCATCTTGTCGAGCGTCCACACCTTGCGCGTGGCGTCGGGCGTCAGGTCGATGCCGGCGGCAGCGGCGTTGGCACTGCCGTAGGTATAGTCAAAGCCAAAGAACGATAACTTTCCTCCTGCTGCATAAAACTTATATGACTTGCCTGCTGACACCTTAAATGTATATTTAGTGGTAGTTTTTGTAGCAACAGTTATACCATTGTAGTCTTCGAGCGCCTCGCCGTTCTCTAAGATATAGAAATGTTTGTCCGCATTCAGAATCACAGCCACATCAATGGTGCCATCGTACACGGGGACGATTGTATAGAAGGTGCCGCCCGTTTTGTCGCCATTGGTTCCGTTGCCTTGAATACAGTACTTATAGCCATCGAAATTCTGACCGGCTAATTTTAAAAAATTACTGCCTCCAGACTCACCGTAGGTAATGGTGGCTACGACATCGTTGCCATCCTTCACCTCTACCGTTTGGCCTGAGGTGAAGTTAGGATCTTCAGGCCCTATGGCATACCTCACCGTGGTCTGTGCCCATGCTCCGCTGACTGCTGCGATGAGCAGTGCGAGCGTCAATGTTAAATGCTTAAATTTTCTCATAATTGTTATTATTTAGTTGTTAATTATTATTTCATCTCAATATTCGTCGCCGCCTTCGGTGCCTCCGCTACCGCCACCGGAGTCGTCGCCGCCGCCGCTGGGGGGGTTGTCGGTGCCCGGTGTAACGGTGCCCGGTGTGTCGGTGCCCGGTGTGTCGGTGCCCGGGGTGTCAGTGCCGGAGTTATCGCCGGTGCCGGAGCCGCCGTCGGCTGCGCTGCCGCTGCCTGCGAAGACCACCTTTTCGTAGTAGTTCACGTCCTCAATGAGCTGTTGCAGCAGGGTGTTGTAGCGCTGCTGTTCGTCGGTGAGTGCGTAGGCATTGGTAATCATCAGCAGGTGGGCATACTCATTGTCGGTAGCCTTGCGCAGGTTGATCATCTTCTCCTGCGAGGCTGCTGCACGGTCGGCATTGCGCTGGTCGATGAAGGCGCGGCAGTGCTCGTTGGCATCCTTCAGTGCGGTGTAGAACACGGTGGCGCCGACGGCTGCTATGGCCTGCTGGGCGGTGCTGTCGGCATCGACGGCCTGGCAGAACTGCAGCGTCCTTGAGCCTTGCAGCTCGTAGTTGTCGTTGATGTTCAGCTTGTAATGGCGCATCATGTCAATCACCTTTTTTCCGGCCTGCTGCTTGGCGGCATCGCTGGGGTTCATGGCATAGGCCTCAGCCATGGCGCGCAGCGACGAGGTGTTGTTGTCGCGCTTCACGTCCCATTCCTTGATGGTGCCCGTCAGCTCGCTGGCCGTGGTGACCTTGAAGAAGTCGTCCTCGGCAGCAATAGCATTGTCGAAGCATGTCAGCTGCCCTTGCAGCAGCGTCGGAAGTGTGCCGAAAGAGGTTGCAAAGCTCTCGAAACGGCCTTTCACACGCAGATAGAAGTTAACGTGGTAATCGTTACCTTTTTCCCTGATATTGTAATAGGGTTTTGCTTGTAAAGTGTTAGATAGCATATCCTTATTATATTTTAATTTGTTATTTATTTCTCTTTTTTCGACCACTCGGCGCACCGAGTAGTCAGAAAACGACTTTGTGGCCATCACTCGGTGCACCGAGTGGTCGTGCCAACGACTTTTTTGCGGGTACTCGGCTTACCGAGTGGTCGTGCCAACGACTTTTTTGCGGGTACTCGGCGCACCGAGTGGTCGTGCCAACAACTTTTTTGCGGTACTCGGCGCACCGAGTGGTCCTTTAATAGGTCACAGGGTGCCTGTCCCCGTGTGCGCAAGGTCTATTCTCAGTTCGTCGGCTCAATGGTGAACACAAACTTGACATTGCCCATGTGCATACCTATAATATCGCCGCTAAACGATACGCTGGAGGCATTGCCGGTCCAGGTGCTGCCAGACCAGCCTGTGCCTGATACGTTAACCTCCCATGCAGTTACTTCAATCTTGGTGAAGTTGCCGAGGGTGGTGGTAATTGTTCCGCCATCCTCGAAATTCTTACTATTTAAGTCCATCAAGTTGGCAGTTATAGTAACACCGTCCTTGGTGAAAGACATTCCACCGCCGGTTATATCGCTGTCGTTCCACGTTACGGTGATGGGGGCTGTGGCCGGCTCAGCCTTCTTCACGGCCTTGACACTCTTCACGCGCTTCGTGCCGGTGTAGGTGACGGTGACGGTAGTGCCCTCGGTCACGTTGGGGAGAGTAGTGGTGCCATTGGCCACGCTCGTTCCGTCGCTGATGGTCCAGTTGTCAGCGTCCTTGGTATCTTCGGCCAGCTTCACGCTGTAAGAGGGAGGTGTGGTCAGCAACAGGTTTGTCTGGTTGTTGACCTGTGCGGCGGTGAACTTCTTGGAGCCGTCGTCCTGCAGGGTGCCGCCTGTAAGGGCGCCGCCCGATACGCCGCTAGCAATGGTCAGCTCGAGGTCGTCGGCAGCCAGCTTGCCTTCTGCTGCAGGTGTAGCCGTGAGGTTACCACTGTTAAGAACGATGTTGCCGCTCAGTACAGGCTGATTGG
The DNA here is from genome assembly GCA_902770195.1 of uncultured Prevotellaceae bacterium. Lineage (GTDB taxonomy): Bacteria > Bacteroidota > Bacteroidia > Bacteroidales > Bacteroidaceae > Prevotella. The sequence continues at coordinate 22,782 of CACXSA010000026.1, read as the reverse complement.
CTACGCCTTCCAACTCGATGCTGGTGTCGCCCTGCACATCGATGGTTGCGGTCTGCTCGGCACCTTCCTCGGCATAGATGTCAAGCTGACTGCCGATGTGCCAGATGCCGCCCTTGATGGTCAGCTTCGACTTATCACACACGATGAGGTTCACCGCGCCCTTATAGATGAGACCCTTGCTCAGCACGACGTTGCCCTTTACAATATAGGTGCGGCCGTCCAGCATGATGCAGTAGTCGCTTGTCGATTCCACGGGCAGGTACTCCGTGAGCGTGTGAACCACGTAGGCATAGACGTTGCCAAGCTTCGTCTTTTTGATGAATCTGATTGGGGTCTGACCGTTGATGGTGAAGTCCACGCTGGCCGTCTGGCCTCCTATGGTCACCTTGGCGGAGTAGTTACCCGTGTGGAAAGGTGCGCCGTTCAGCTTTGTCGTGCCCTGATAGTAGTCAATGGCGATTTCACCGGGGAAAGCCGTCTTGTTGTAGTCGGCGTTCAGCGTAGCCTCTTTCTTCTGATAGTTGAAGAGCAGGTTCTTCGGAGCGCTGATGGTCAGCGTCATAGGGTCGAAGATGTCGCAGCCCTCGGTACACGTAGCCGTAATAGTGGCGCCGTCGGCCTTGTAGCTGAAGTTGTGCTGATGGTTGGGGTCGGGATATACCCTCATCAGTTTTGGGTCGGTGACGGGCTCCGGGGTCAGCGTGGAAACTACGTTGCTCAGAATTTCCACCTTCACGTTGTCGAAGATGAACTCGGTAGCCACCTTGTTATAAGCAAGATTGGCGTAGATGGTGCGGAACTGCCTCAACCAATCGTTGTCGTCGGCCTTCGTGACACCGTCGCATTCGGTCGGCACGACAAACACCTTTTTGTAGTGCTGCCATTCGGTGGTGAAGTTGCCTCCGGGAGCAGGCCAGCCGTCGAGCGTCCACCAGATGTAATTATCCGGCTCGTTAGAAATCTGGAAAGCGAATTCGCCGGCATTGTCGGCCTTGTAGTCGAAGCTCAGCCTATACATCGTGCCTTTGGGCAACACGTAAGGCAGGCGGATGTCGAACTGAGTGTCGTATATGTTTTCCTCGTTGCCTGTCGACTGCAACTTGATGGCTCTGGAGCCATCCTTTCCGATACCGTCGTTGATGCGGGCGAGGAACGGGCCTCCCTTGATTTTGTCTATAATGTAGAAGCACGACACGTCGTTGCCCTCCATGTCGCTGTTGGCGATGATGTTCGTCCATTCGGTCTTCTTATACAATACGCTTAAGTTGTCGAAGTAATAGTCGGTAGCGGTCAGCTCATTCTGAAGGTCGAAGGCGATGGTCTTCATGCCGTCTGCCTCTTTAGGAATTGTGAATTCACCTGTGAAGGTTTTCCATTCGGTGGTAAAGTTCACGTCGCCTATAGCATTCCAATACAGGTATGATGTAGGAGCAGCATGAAATTCGGTAGAGCCCTTGGCTGCCTTACTGGCTTTGTAGTCGAACTGCACACGGATAGTCGAGCCCGCGGGCAACTCCTCAGACAGCACAATGAAGAACTGGCTGTCAGAAATTTGTGGTTCTGCATTCTCATTAGTTGCCGTCTTCACCACGATACCGGGTGTTCCGTTCTTACCGGCATTAGCATTGATAACGGCAGGTACTGTTTCTGTAGAAGGATATAACTTCATGAAGAAACTACTTACATCGGCACCAGAGAGGTCTCCATTGGTGATGCCTGAAAGCCATCCCTCGTTCTCTTGTGCCCACGCGCCCGATACTACTGCTGCGAGCAGTACGAGCATTGAAAGAAATCTTTTGTGTTTCATAAGCAATTGTTTTTATATATTAATAATGTGTTGATTTCATCGACTGATGTCGCGACTCGGCAATGCAGTGACGATACGTGAGACAGTGACGGATAGGGGAAGCCTACCCCCGACCCCTCCCCAAGGGAGGGGAGGTTGGATAGAAAAAATTCCTCAGAATAATTATGAATTATGTATTCTTCGACCTAAAGGAACGAAGCGCCGAGGCATCTTGGGGATGTCTCGGCGGATAGTTCTTTGAAAGTGATATGAAGATTAGCCCTTCTTCACGGTTTCTGTGAAATCCGACCACTCTTCTACGCGGTAGCCTCGGATGTCGCGAACCGATTTGCGGAACCAGTCGATGTTCTTCAGTGCGTTGACAGCATTGAAGAGATTAATAAGGTTGTCGGCGTTTGTCATGTAAGTGCTGCCCTGAATCCAGTAGAAGCCCTCCTTGACGAGCGTCCGCTTAATCTCGTAGTAGGCACCTTGATAGGGAGAGCCGTAGTGCTCTTCCAACTCGGCGATGTTCATGTCGAAACTCAGTGCGTACATAGGCTACACGGTGGGTTTAAACTGGTATGCCTTGTCAAAGTAAATCTCTCCGTCGGCTGTCTTGACCGAGATGACGGTACCCACGAAGGGGTTCTGCTCCACGTCAATCACGGTGCCTTGGGTCCATTCGCTCTTGTGCGTCACCTCGGGTGAAATCAGCACGTTATCTCCTAATCTTGCTTCCATAATTCTCTTACGTTTGGTGATTACGGTTGCAAAGATACGATTTAGCGAGCAAAAAACCAAGATTTTCTTGAGTTTTTTCGAGCGTGAGTATCTTCGAGGCAAAGCCTCAGAGATAGTGCTTTTCCGCGAGAACTCCAAGTTTCCCCTCAGAATTTTATTTCCGCCCCTCCCTGCATTCTGCTCCCCGCCCTCAACAGGGAGGGGCAGGGGGAGGGTCTTTATCAGGGAGGGGCAGGGGGAGGGTCTTTATATCCGTTTGTCTCAGTATGTCAAAGATCGCTTTCGAGGCCTTGGCCTCAAAGATCGCTTGTCACAGGGTGCCTGTCCCCGTGTGCGCCGAGCGGGGAGCGTTCAGTTCGTCGGCACAATGGTGAACACAAACCCGGTATTGCCAGAACCCATAATATTGCCGCTGAACGATACGCTGGAGGCATTGCCGGTCCAGGTGCTGCCAGACCAGCCTGTGCCTGATGCGCCACAATCCGCTCCAGTCACTTCAATCTTGGTGAAGTTGCCGAGGGTGGTGGTAAATGTTCCGCCATCATAGAAAGTCTTATTTTCGAAGTCTATATAGCCGACAGTTATAGTAACACCGTCCTTGGTGAAAGATTTTCCACTGCCGGTTATATCATTGCTGTTCCACGTTACGGTGATGGGGGCGGGAGTCACGGTGACGGCCTCCTTCACGGCCTTGACGCTCTTCACGCGCTTCGTGCCGGTGTAGGTGACGGTGACGGTCTCGCCGCCCTCGAGTCCCTCAACGGGGAAGGCCTGGGCCTCGCCTTCGCCAACCTTTACAGTCCACTTGTCGGCATCCTCGGTGCCGTCCTTCATGGTCACGGTGTAGTAAGACATTGCCTTGATGTCGTCGGCATAGTCATCCCACTCGGCCTTGTAGGTATCCAGAGCGTCGGCGGGCACGTAGATCTTGCGGCCCTCAGCGTTATTCTTGAATGCGTCGTAGCCGTAGGTGGTCAGACTGGGAGCGTAGATATAGACTTTAGCCAGTTTGCTGCAGTTGCGGAAGGAATAGTTGCCGATTTTGGTCACGCTGGCGGGGAAACTGACAGACTCCAGCTCGCTGCAGCCTTCGAAGGCATAGTTGCCGATACTGCTCACACCATCAGCAATGGTGACAGCGGTCAGGTTGCTGCAGTTCTGGAAGGCATAGTTGCCAAAGCTGGCCACACTGGCGGGGATATTAATAGCGGTCAGGAGGGTGCAGCCTTCGAAGGCATGTTGGCCGATGCTGGTCACACCGTCGGGGATATTGATGGCGGTCAGTTTGCTGCAGTTCTGGAAGGCATATTGGTCGATGCTGGTCACATCGTCGGGGATGGTGATGGCGGTCAGCTCACTGCAGTCCTGGAAGACATATTGGCCGATGCTGGTCACGCCGTCGGGGATATTGACGGCGGTCAGTTTGCTGCATTTCTGGAAGGCAGTGTTGCCGATGGTGGTCACACTGCTGGGGATGCTGACAGAGAGCAGTGCGGTGCAGTAGGAGAAGACATTGCTGCCGATGCTGGTCACGCCAGCGGGGATGCTGACGGCGGCCAGTTTGCTACAGCTGGCGAAGGCAGAGTTGCCGATGGTAGTCACGCCCGGCTCTATGGTGGCGGACTCTATAGAGGTGCGTACAGCGGACCACTGCTTGTAGCCATTGTCGGCCATGGGGCCCGTGCCAGAGATGGTGAGACCCATCGTGTTGGCATTGAACTCCCACACGACGTCGGTTTCATTGCCTTCGGCTCCGCAGTAGCCTGTGCTTCGAATGTCGGCAGCATAGGCAGTCCAGTTAGTGGTGTAGTCGATCACGTTGGCCACTGGCACGAAGATCTTACGCCCGTCGGCATTGCCGCTGAAGGCATCGGTGCCTACGGTGACGCCGGAACCTTCGACATAGACGGCGCTGAGGGCCGAGCAGCCGCTGAAGGCATTGTCACCGATGGTGGTGACGGTGTTCTCGATAACGACGGTCTTGATGTCGCCCTTCAAGGCTTTCCAGGGCTGGTCGGCAGCGCTGGCGAAGTCGGTCATGGCGCCGTTGCCGGCGATGGTGAGCGTCTTGGTGCTGGCATCGTAGAGGGCCTTCACATCGGCGCCGCAGCTCATGTAATCGGCGATGCTGGCGACGCTGGTGCCCCAAGCCGTCTGATAGGCTGCGGCGGTGCCTGCGGGCACATAGGCGGCGATGGTGGCATTCGTGTCGAAAGCGCCACTACCCAGTGACGGCGGTGTGGCGCCGTTGGCAATCACGGTGTTCACGCCAGCAAATCCGGCGAAAGCATTCTGGCCGATGGCGCTAACGCCCTCGCCCACGACGATGCGTTCGGTCTTGTCGGCCAGGAATGCCCAGGGGGCGGTCGTAAGGCCGGCGGTCGCCTCATAGTCGGCCATCGCGCCCGTGCCGCCCAGCACGAGTGCCTTCGCAGCAAAGTCGTAGGTCCACGTCAGGCCGTCGGCAGTCGTAGCCTGTGCCTGGTTGGGGGTGAGGGTGTTGCCCGTGCCCGTTTTGGGATTCACGGCAGCGTCACCCGCATGTCCGGCAGTCATCAGCACGTTTCCAGTCACCGTGTTGCCGGCATTGGCAGTGGTTCCCATCACTACGGCATACTCGCCGAAAAAGACGACAGTGTTGCCGGTAAACGTGTTGTTCATTGAATTATTATAGAACACCACGGTTCCAAAGATAGTGTTGCCGGTAAAGGTGCTGGCAACACCACTGTTAGGGGCTATTTCCACATCGCCAGTGATGGCGTTGCCTGTCACCGTTGCTCCTTTATTCACGGTCACTATACCAGTGATGGTGTTACCTTGGAGGGTACTGTAGTTGGGAACACCCAAATTATCCGTGAAGGTGTTGTTAAGGATGGTGTATCCTTCTTCGGCACTACTGCCCATACCGTAAAACTGGGTCCTGACATTAACCGTACATCCTTCGATGCGCACACGCTTGCCCTGCGTCTGTAATCTGGAAGAACTATAAGTGCCATCTGTCTTAAAAGTACAATTGAGCAAGGTGTTGTCGTTGCTCACCACCTGATTATTCTCCTTAGGAAAGCCGTCAGGTATGTCTTGGATACTATAGGGATTGCCTAAATACATAATATTGCCAACGGTGCCTTCGTTTTCGAAGAGACAGTTCTTAAAGGAGCAGAAGCTCGAGCCCGTCACTACGCAGGCCGAGCTGGCGCCGTTGTTCTTGGTGTAGATGGTGCAGCCGTCGAAGGTCACGTGGTCGCTGTATCGAACAGCCACATGGCCCACGCCGCTGCCCACGCGCACATCCTCCACGTGGAAGGTCACGCCGGTGAAAGTCACGTTGCTCGTGTTGTAAATCCACGTCTCGGTATTCAGCAGCTGAATGTCCTGCACCGTAGTGCCCGAACCAGCCTTGTTGATCACGAAACTCCCCTCCGGGAACGCCGACGCCGACAGCGTCGGGCTGCCCTCAGCCGTGTTCAGCTTCACCACCGCATTCTTGGTGGACGAGATGATGTTCACCGGCTTGTTGATGACCAGCGAGTGCGAAGCATCACCCTCTAAGTTGATGGTGCCCTGGAAGTCCAGCACGTCGCCGTCCTTCACAGCGTCGCCCAGCGTGTAGCCGTCGCCGCTGAAGATTGTGTTGACATTGTCTTGTTTCACGACGTGGGTCGTGCTTTGTGCCAACGCGCCCGTGGCTACTGTCATGAGCAGCACGAGCATTGAAAGAAATCTTTTAATCATAATTGTCGTTTTATGTTAATGTATGATGTTTATTGATATCATATTGTTGTTAGTTATTGTATATTTTATTATAATGTGGTTAGTTGTTGTTATAATGTTTCTATAATCGTCGTTGTTTTATGGTTTATGTTTGCAAGGATACGAGTTAGCGAGAACAATACCAAATTAAATCGTCAAAATTTGTTTTATCCGGCGTGTGTATCTTGGACAACGGTATTCTGCTTCTGCTTATCCTTGAGATTCTCCTCTCGGTATTTCATGGGCGAGACGCCGTATTTGTTCTTGAAATCGACGGTGAACGTGGAGGCATGGACAAAGCCGGAGGCTGTTGCAATCTCGACCAATGGCATGTCGGGACGTTCGGTCATCAGGTTGAGGGCATGCTCCAAGCGGCACTCGCGGATGAACTCGGGCACGGACGTGCCGGCCTTCGAGAACGCAGCGCTGATGCGATTGCTGGTCACGCGGAAGCGCACAACGAGCTCGGTGCGCCCGAACTTCGGCACGGTGTATAACTGGTCCTTGCGGATGGCATCGGTCACCTGTCTGAACAGTTTCTCGTCTGCATCCTCAGTGGTGTTGGCATCGTCTGCATCCTCAGTGGTGTTGGCATTGTCTGCATCCTCAGTGGTGTTGGCATCGTCTGCATCCTCAGTGGTGTTGGCATCGTCTGCCGTCTTTTTCGGGGTATTGATTGCCAGCTGTTCCGACATCTGGCGAAGGATGGGTGAATACTTGCGATGATAGTGAAGGCTGACCACAAGTGCGGTCACCAAAACGGCAAAGCCCAGCAGAATTGTCCCAAGTATTACTTCCATGGTGTAATATAGTTTCTATTTTTTTCATTTGCAAAATTACCTAAAAAATTATTTAATTGCAATAGTATTGACAATCTCCTAAGCATTTTGGTACAACATCAAAAGAAATAAACGAATCCAAAAGGAATCCGGCACGAATCCAAAAGGAATCGGGCACGAATCCAAAAGGAGGACGTGACGAATCCAAAAGGGAAAGGGGGAAGAAAAACGCCGAAACATCAAGGTGGATGTTTCGGCGGATATTGTGTTTACTTCTTGGTCATCAACTCGCGGTAGCTGCTGGGCGTCACGGTGTAGCGGTTCTTGAAGTTGGCGCTGTAGGTGCTGGCATAGTTGAAGCCGGACTTGGCAGCAATCTCCTTGATGCTGAGGTCGGGACGGGTGAGGAGCAGTTCGCAGGAATACTCCAGACGGCAGTCGCGGATGAAGTCGGTAAGGCTGGCGAACTCGGAGCCTTGGGCGAAGGCAGCACCGACACGGCGTCTGGACAACTGGAAGATATCCATGATCTTCTGGCGGTCCAGCGTGGGGTCGAGGTAGAGGTGCTCGCGCTTGATGACGTGGCGCAGATGGCGGTACAACTCGTCGTTGGAAACGTCGTCAAGGGAAAGGAGCTCGGATTCGATAGCGGACGTGGTGGGCGTCACAGATGTTTCTTGTTCCGTGTTCAGGCTTAGAGCGTCATCACTCGCATCGCCCTTAACGTTCTCCTTGTCCTTTGGAGAGAGGGTGGGGGTGAGACTTTCGACAATGGCCTCGTATTTCACCTTGTATTCGATGGCCTGGCCAATCTGCTCGACCAGCACGAGGTTCTTGCGACGGATTACCTGCCACTGGCGGAGGAACCAGGTGGCAAAGATGCTGATGAGCAGGATGATGATGACGGCTGCCGAGATGATGATGGACTTGCGCTGGCTCTCGGCATTCATCTGTGCTATCTCTAACTTCTGTTCCTGGTCGTGGTAGCGGGCAGCATACTCGTGAGCCTTGCCCTTCATGAGGCTGTCGCTAAGCACTTTCGAGAGGTTGGCATAGCGGGTCTGGTAATCGTAGGCTTCGGCATGGCGGTTCCTGGCATGGGCGGCAATGGCGCGGGAGCGGAGAATGACGGCATAGTCGTCGTTCAGCGTGTCGGCAGCCATGCGTCGCGCTATTTCTGCATAGGTCGTCAGGGCTTCGTCATACATGCCCAGGGCCATCTGCGTCGGGGCTATCATACGGCGGGCCCCGAAGGTCTTGCCATAGTTGCTGTTGTCAAAAAGGGCAAGATGCTCGCGTGCTTTCTGGGCGGCAGCCAATTTTTCACTTTTCACTTTCCCCTTTTCACTTATCATGGCGTAAGCTTGCGCCATGAATCCCCAAGCCTGTGCGCGGGAGAAGTCTATGTAGCGGTCGCGGTCGTTGGGATGGTCGCTCCACGAGAGGCGGTAACTGTCTTCGGCGTAATCCTTGGCGTGCTGCTCGTAATGGTTCAGGCGGTCGAGGATGCGCTGTCCCAGGGTAATGATGTCCTGATAGCGATGCAGCTCGTTGAGGGCGTTGATCTTACGCTTACAGGCAACGATAAAGGCATCCATGCGGTCGATGCTGCCGGGAGCATCAAGATGACTGATGGCCTCGTCGAGCTTGGCAATACCTTCGGTCTCCTGTCCCAGATGCACCATCACAAAACCAACGTCTGCCTCGCTGCGCCAACGTTCGGTCTCTTCGCCTTGTTTCTGACAGAGTTCGGCCTTCTGTGCGGCCCAATGCATGTATTGCTCGTAGTCGGGCTTGGCACGGCTGGTGGCAATGAGCAGGTCAAGGATATTCTGCTGTTCCGTAGGATTATTGCGAACGGAGTCGTGGCTGAGAAGATCCTTGCAAATAAGGATGGCTGAGTCCTGACGCTGCTCCACAAGCGATTTGCTGTAAATTCTGGCGCGGATGCACTGCCCGCGGTATTCGCTGACGTTACCCAGCAACAGTGCTGAGTCGAGCAACGTAAGTGCCCGATTGGGATTGGTGGCGTATGTGACCAGTATGGTGTCTTGCTGATAGGGCGTATTCCCCAGGTGCGGCAGTTGTCTGACGGACTTGCCGTCGCTGCAACCCACCAGGGTCAGCAGTACGGCATAAAAATATATAAAAAGGAATACACCCTGTCTCATATTATTATTTGCAAAAAAGAGAATGTGTTGCGAAACACACTCTCTTTTCATTTTTTTCGCCGTATCGGAATTACTTACGCAGGCCAAGAGCCTTGATGAGTTCACGATAACGATTGATGTCCTTGTTGTAGAGATACTTCAGGAGTTTACGACGGCGACCTACCAACTTGGTCAGTGAACGAGCGGTACCGAAGTCCTTGTGGTTCTTCTTCAGGTGCTCGGTGAGGTGCTGAATGCGATAGGTGAACAGGGCTACCTGGCTCTCAACGGAGCCGGTGTCTTTGGCGTCCTTGCCGTACTGGCCGAAAATCTCAGCCTTCTTTGCTTGATCTAAGTACATAATTTGATGATTTAAATTGTTAATATTCACATCTTTCGGATGCCTGCCACCATCATCACCCGGTGGGGTACATCGTCAAATGCGGCTGCAAAGGTACAACTTTTTCTGTTATCGTGCAAGTTTTTCGTTGAAAAGTTGTAATTTTGCACCCGAAATAAAATTTTCGGTTGAGAGTCACCCGAAATCATGTAATTTTTAGTTATGCAGGATATAAGGAATATTGCGATTATCGCACACGTTGACCACGGCAAGACGACGCTTGTCGATAAGATGATGCTGGCAGGAAACCTGTTCCGTGAGGGACAGAATCTGTCGAGCCAGGTGTTGGATGCCAACGACTTGGAGCGCGAACGAGGCATCACCATTCTGTCGAAGAATGTTAGTATTAATTGGAAAGGAACGAAAATCAATATCATCGACACCCCGGGACACTCCGACTTCGGTGGAGAGGTGGAGCGTGTGCTGAACATGGCAGACGGCTGTCTGCTGCTGGTGGATGCCTTTGAGGGTCCGATGCCACAGACACGCTTTGTGCTGCAGAAGGCCCTGCAGATAGGACTGAAGCCCATCGTGGTGGTGAACAAGGTGGACAAGCCCAACTGCCGCCCTGAGGAGGTTTACGAGATGGTGTTCGACCTGATGTTCTCGCTGAATGCCACCGAGGACCAGCTGGACTTCCCCGTGGTCTATGGCTCTGCCAAGAACGGATGGATGGGTGAGGACTATAACAAGCCTACTACGGACATTACCTATTTATTGGATAAGATTATTGAAGTGATTCCTTCTCCCCAGCAGATAGAAGGCACTCCCCAGATGCTTATTACATCGCTGGACTACAGCTCCTATACAGGTCGTATAGCTGTGGGACGCGTACACCGTGGACAACTGAAGGACGGTCAGCAGGTAACCATTGCACACCGTGACGGTACGATGGAGAAGACGAAGATCAAGGAGCTGCACACCTTCGACGGTATGGGACACCAGCGTATCGACCAGGTAGATTGCGGTGATATCTGTGCCGTGATAGGTCTGGAGAAGTTCGAGATAGGCGATACCATCTGCGATATCGAGAATCCGGAGCCCCTGCCACCTATTGCCATCGATGAGCCTACCATGTCGATGCTCTTCACCATCAACGACTCGCCTTTCTTCGGTAAGGAGGGTAAGTTTGTGACCTCGCGGCATATCAACGACCGTCTGGAGAAGGAACTGGAGAAGAACCTGGCCCTGCGTGTAGAGCCTTTCGAGGACAGTACGGACCGTTGGATTGTCAGCGGACGTGGTGTGCTGCACCTCTCTGTGCTCATCGAGACCATGCGTCGCGAGGGCTATGAGTTGCAGGTAGGTCAGCCACAGGTCATCTACAAGTGGCTGAATGAGAAAGGAGAAATGAGAAATGAGAAATGTGACGACGCAGTAAAGTGTGAGCCTATTGAGGAGTTGACCATCAACGTGCCTGAGGAGTTCGCCTCGAAGATGATTGATATGGTGACGCGCCGTAAGGGTGAGATGACCTCGATGGAAAGCCAGGGTGAGCGCACCAATATCGAGTTCGACATCCCCTCACGTGGCATCATCGGTCTTCGTACCAATGTGCTGACAGCTTCGCAAGGTGAGGCTATCATGGCCCACCGCTTCAAGGAGTACCAGCCTTACAAGGGCGAGATAGAGCGTCGTGTGAATGGTTCGATGATTGCACTGGAAACGGGTAACGCCTTTGCCTACGCCATTGACAAGTTGCAGGATCGCGGTAAGTTCTTCATCGACCCGGGTGAGGACGTCTATATGGGTCAGGTGGTTGGCGAACATGTTCACGACAACGACCTTGTAGTGAATGTCTGCAAGGCTAAGCAGTTGACCAATGTGCGTGCGTCGGGTACGGACGACAAGGCGCGCATCATCCCGAAGGTGGTAATGTCGCTGGAGGAATGCCTGGAGTATATCAAGGAGGACGAATTGGTGGAGGTGACCCCCAAGTCGATGCGTATGCGTAAGATCATCCTTGACCACGACCAGCGAAAGAAGAATTCCATAAAGCGCGGATGAAGCGAAGCTTGAAATAAAAAGAAATTTTTCAAAACAGACTCACCACACTCACCCGAGATGAGTTAAGCGGTTGAGTACAAAGGATTTGGCGTGAATGAGACACTCACCTGGGGACTCACCCAGTGACTCACCCACGCCATCACCTTTTTTTATGCCGTTTTCTTAGGTACTACCTTGTAGTAATCTACACGCGCGTGACTAATTGTTTCGTAGTCCAGCTCTTTCATGGCTGCTTTCAGGTGTAACTTGGCATTCTGATTGATTTTCAACGAAGGGTATTCATTCCAGATGACGTTTAACATCTGAGTGCAAGTCATTGGTTTCACCTCTTCTGTGTCTTTCGGCTTGCGGAAGCAGGAGTTGATGAGCTCAGCCATATCTTTCTGTTCTACATAGTTCTGGTTCAATTCCTGAATCCTTGCCACCTCTTCATTGTTAAACCAGTAGGGAGCCTTCAGCTCTCGCAACTCGTACAACACTTGGGCATACAGCTGGTCGTAGTTGATACAACCCGCATTGTCGAGATACTGTCCTGTTGGAATCAGGATGCAGATGTATCGACGACTGCCTGTGGCATCCGTCAAGGGATGCGGATTGTTCGTTGTAGAGACAAACGAGGCATAACGGGCTCGATCCTCTTGTACACTGCCAAAGATAGGGCGTCCGTTCACCTTACTCTTCGACAAGGTCTGCTTCAGCGAAGCATGCTGAGAAGGACGAATGGCATCCAACTCATCCAGGTTCACCAACAGGTTGTTGGTCAGCGCCATATCCTTGTCAAACTTGTTGGAAAGGTTCAGATGGTCCAGATAGTACTGTCGCAGATGCTCAGGCAACAGGCGTCGCAGGAAAGTGGTCTTTCCGCACCCCTGTGCTCCTATCAGCGTAGGCACTACCTCATTGCCGTGAAGCGTGTCCATCTGAAGCCAGTGAGCCACTACGGAACGAATCCAGATAGCCAGGAACGAGAGCTGTTCTGTACTGATGCCTGGAATCCTGCCAAAGAGGTCTGCCACATAGTTGTGCCCGTCCCATTTGGGCAGTGAGTTCAGGTACTCGGCAATGGGGTCGAACTTAGGCACCTCGTCAGAATCCACATACATCTTGATGTCTGCCTGTGGATTACCCATTTCCTCGTCAGCATTCTCCTTGGCGCGTAGGATGATGCTGTTCAGCGACTTTTTGGTCAATGGTACGAACTCGCCCATAGTCCCATCAGCCTGCTTCATAGCATACTCCACCTTTCCGTTCAGTAAGTTCTGTCGGAACAGGTAATTCTCCAGAAGAAATTCCTCGATGTTCAGCATTTTCTTTACGGAGGCATGCATAACCTCACCCTTTACAAGTAGTTCTTTACTCATAGCATGAATGGTTTTTTTATTAGTTATTGTAATGTTATCCCTGACGTGTTTTTCATGAGTTTCAGTTTTAGCTCATGATGGTTAGTCAGTTTCGTAGGTGCAAAGGTACAAAAATATCTTTGCGCTTCCAAATTTTTCTCCCAAAACCAGTATTTTTTCTGTTCCAATTAACACACTAATTTTACAATTAATTGAAATATCTGAACAATCTTAGCGACACCTCAAAGGCCTATTTTTGCTACTACAAGTAGAAAAACTTTTTCCCTGGGCAGGGAACAAATTTTTCCTAGTGAGGGCGCAAAAAAAACGTTCGTTAGCAAAGAAAAAGCGTGTAGGCAAAAAACTTTACACGATTTTAGCGTAGTTTTTGTCGAAAATGATATGGGTGAAAGCGTGGGTGAGTCACTGGGTGAGTCCCAGGGTGAGTGCTTATTTTGGCTAACTTACTTATTTTCAACTGCTTAACCTATCTTGGGTGAGTGAGGTGAGTGGTTTTTGCAAATCTGTCAATAAAATAAACGGGTGAAAGCGTTGGTGCTTTCACCTTTTTTGTTTATCTTTGCAAGCAGAGTGTGGGGCAATGTTCCATTTTGATAGAGAATAACTAAAAATTAAAACGATATGAAAACAAGACTATTATCCTTATTACTAGTGATTTTGGCATCCGTCATGCCCATGAAGTTATGGGCGGCAGAAAGTAATGCCGAACCGTATGCAGTGCTGAGTGACAATGACACCAAGTTGACGTTCTTCTATGATGAACTGAAGGATGCACGAGGTGGTATGGGTGTTGGACCGTTTACACTTTTTAATAATAATGTTAACTCAGGTTGGAATGAATATAGAGATGTTATTACAAGTGTTGAATTCGATGACTCATTTGCAAATTGTACGACAATTACTAGTACTAGTTGTTGGTTTTATCGCTTCACGAATCTTACATCTATAATAGGATTGAGCAACTTGAAGACCGATAATGTTGTAGATATGTCGAGGATGTTCTCACGCTCTACAAGTCTAACGAGTGTTGATTTAAGTAGTTTCAATACAGAGAATCTAACTGACATATCGAGAATTTTTCAGAAATGTACAGGTCTGGTAAGTATTAATGTTAGTAATCTCAATACAGCTAATGTAACGTTAATTAATGGAATGTTTGACGGGTGTTCAAGTTTGACGACTGTTGATGTAAGTGGATTTGATACATCTAAAGCGACAGACATGGGGGAGATGTTCGCTGGCTGTTCTAAATTAAAAACTCTTGATTTGAGAAATTTCAATACAGCTAATGCAACAAGAATGCATGAAATGTTCAGTGGCTGTTCCAGTCTGACGAGCCTTAATGTAAGCGGCTTCAATACAGCAAATGTGACTGATATGGATCTTATGTTTGGAAATTGTTCTTCTTTGACCAGCCTAGACTTAAGTAGTTTTAATACAGCAAATGTCACGTCAATGTCTAGAATGTTCGAAGGGAATATTTTATTAACAAAAATTTATGCAGGTGAAGAGTGGAATACATCAAAAATAACCTCAGAATATAATGGACGCAGTGTTTTTAATTACTGCATCTCTCTCGTAGGCGGTGCTGGTACTGTCTATGACGCAAATCACACTGACTACACTTACGCCCACATCGACGGAGGAGCATCGAATCCAGGATATTTTACGGATAAGAATGCGGCACCTGTAGCTACTGCAGAGCCTTATGCTGTGCTGAGTGACAACAATACTGTGCTGACGTTCTATTATGATACGGAGAAGGAGGCCCGAGGTGGTATGAGCGTCGGACCGTTTATCGAAACTTATGATAGTGGGCGAGAAAGATGGAAAACAGATTCCGGTTGGGATGAAAAGCGCGAGAATATTACTACTGTCGTATTTGATGATTCGTTTGCCAATTGCACAACTTTGACCTCTACAGCTTATTGGTTCTATTATTGCAATAATTTGACAGCCATCTCTGGTATAAGTAGTCTCAAGACTGACAATGTAACGAATATGAATTCGATGTTCGCTGGCTGTTCTAGCCTGACGAGTATAGATGTAACAGGCTTTAATACAGACAAAGTGACTGATATGTGCAATATGTTTGGAATCTGTTCTAGTCTTACAGTGCTGGACGTGAGTAGATTCAACACGAGCAATGTGACGGATATGAGTGCTATGTTCTATAACTGCTCTAGTCTGACGAATCTTGATGTAGCAAACTTCAATACGTCTAAAGTGACAAACATGAGTTATATGTTCCGTAGCTGCTCTGGCCTGACAGGTTTAGACTTAACAAACTTCAATACGGCTAATGTTACTGAGATGAGCGGTATGTTCTATAATTGTTCAGGTTTGACGACCCTTGACGTGAGCGGATTAAATACTGCCAATGTGACGAGTATGGGCGGAATGTTCGAAGATTGTTCTAGTCTGATAAGTCTTGACGTAAGCCATTTTAAAACGGCTAATGTGACAGGAATGAGCTATATGTTCAGTGGCTGTTCTAGTCTGACGAATCTTGACCTAAGTGGTTTCAATACTTCTAATGTGACGAGCATGAGAAACATGTTCATTGGTTGTTCAAGTCTGACGACCCTTGACGTGAGCGGATTTAATACGAATAATATTGGGGACATGGGCTTTATGTTTCAGAATTGTTCCAACTTAGTAACTTTGGATTTAAGTAGCTTCAATACAGCAAATGTGTTAAATATGAATGGTATGTTCTCACATTGTCTAAAACTGAAGACTATTTATGTGGGAAATGAGTGGAGTATGGCAAAAATAAGTAACACATCAGGAGAAGGAATGTTTTCGGAATGTGTTAGTCTTGTTGGTGGAGCAGGAACAACATTTGATGCAAACCATACAGACTACACTTATGCTCACATTGATGGAGGTTCATCTAATCCTGGATACTTTACGGATAAGAATGCGGCACCTGTAGCTACTGCAGAGCCTTATGCTGTGCTGAGCGACAACAATACCAAGTTGACATTCTTCTATGACGACCAAAAAGATGTACGAGGTGGAATGAGCGTTGGGCCGTTCCTAAGTTATTCTGAGAGGGGATGGCACGATCAACGTGAAAGCATCACTAATGTCGTGTTTGATACCTCTTTCGCTGAATGTACTACATTATCCAGTACAGCGCATTGGTTCTATGGATGTGAGAATCTGGCTTCGATTACAGGCATCAGCAACCTCAGGACAGACAATGTGACGAGAATGAGATACATGTTCCGATACTGTTCTAAACTGACAAGTCTTGACGTAAGCGGTTTCAAGACAGACAATGTGACGGATATGCAGGCAATGTTCTCTCATTGTTCAAGTCTGACGAGTCTCGATGTGAGCGGTTTCAACACTGAGAATGTAACGAATATGATGGATATGTTTGATAACTGCAGCAAGCTCACGACCATAGACGTAAGTCACTTCAATACTGAAAAGGTTACGAACATGAGTGTGATGTTCCAGTTGTGTACGTCACTGACAAGCCTTGACCTCAGCAACTTTAACACTTCTAATGTAACAAACACTCGAGGAATGTTCTACGGTTGTTCTAATCTGGTCAACCTTGACATCAGGAATTTCGACATGTCGAAGGTAAACAATGAGGAGAATAATATGTTTGTAGGATGTTCCTCGCTGGCAAGTATCATTGCCGGTAATGCGAACATCCTTGCTGAGGAGTATGCTAATATTGGCAACCCTAACCTGCTGGTATATGTCAACGACGCATCTTTGGCACCACAAGGTGTTCAGAACGTAGTCATCAACGGATTGGCTAGGGAAATTGTGCTGACGGATGTACAAGATGGTAATAATAACTTCTATGCACCACAGGCCTTCGTGGCTGAGCGCATCAGCTATACGCGCAACTTTGCTCAATCGACGACGAAGGGTACGAGCAGAGGATGGGAGTCGATAGCACTGCCATTCCGTGTGCAGACCATCCAGCATGAGACGAAGGGCGTGATAGCTCCGTTCAACAACTCGGCAAGCAACAAGCACTTCTGGTTGCGCAGACTGACAGAAAATGGATTGCAGCCTGTTACGGGCATCGAGGCGAATATACCTTATATTATAAGTATGCCTAACTCGGAGGAATATACGGATGATTACAACCTGAACGGACGAGTGACATTCTCGGCACAGAACGCGCAAGTGCCTGCAACGGTGACGAACACGCTGGCACTTGCCGACTCGAGCATTGTGATGGTTCCAGCCATGCAACGCAAAGAGCGCTCGTCGGCAGTATGGGCACTGAACGTGGGCGAGGTTCGTGGCAGCTACTTCGAGGGTAGCGTGTTTGAACGCGACTATCGCGAGGTACGTCCCTTCGAGGCCTACACGGTGCACCGTCTGGAGAACAGTCAGCCTGCTCCACGCTATATTCCTCTGATGGAGATTGGCGGAACGACGGGAATTGAAACCATTGACCATGGACCATTGACCATTGACCGATGGTACGACCTGGAGGGCAGGAAGCTGCAAGGACAGCCCAAGCAGAAGGGTGTATATATCTCCAAAGGAAAGAAAGTGGTTATAAAATGAAGTGAGAATATACAAACAATGGATGGATTGATGGATTTTTCATGTAAATTCTTGGTTGTTTTATCTTTTTTAACTATCTTTGCCCCCAAATTAAATATGTATAAACAAATAACTATCTCGATATGAAAAAACTGTTTCTACTGAGTGTTGTAAGCCTGATGGCGATGTGCATATATGCACAGAACATCAAAGTGATGAAGTTCGAAAGGTTGGAGAAAGATATGACTGCCAACACACACGGAACTCAAAAACTGGACCAGAACGGTGAGAAGGCTGCCCTGATTAAAATCCAGGCTCCAGAGCGCGGATTTACCTTCGACGGCGGCTCACTGGGTATTGTGGCAAGTGAGGAACATGACGGTGAAATCTGGCTTTATGTGCCTCGCCGTGCCAAGAAGCTGACCATTCAGCACAAAGACTACGGTGTGCTGCGTGAGTATTATTATCCCATAACAGTAGAG
The DNA here is from genome assembly GCA_902770195.1 of uncultured Prevotellaceae bacterium. GTDB lineage: Bacteria > Bacteroidota > Bacteroidia > Bacteroidales > Bacteroidaceae > Prevotella. The sequence continues at coordinate 4,793 of CACXSA010000026.1, read as the reverse complement.
GGCGCTCGAACCTATGAGATGTATCTGGACATCGGTATCGGCCGTTATGTCACCATCACCTCGCAGATGGCCAACTCGACTATCTATATTGATGGTGAGCGTGTGGGACAGTCGCCCGTCAATCACAAATACTTGAACTATGGACGCCATACGGTACGTGCCCTGAAAGACCGCTTTGAGGGTGAGACCACCTTTATGATCACCACGGAGGATGCGGCAGGACTGCGACTCATCAACGTGGAACAGCGTGACATGTCAGACCATTTTGGTGACGTGACTGTGAAGGTGGATAACAATGCTGAGATATGGTTTGAGGGCAAGAACGTGGGTAGCGGCTCCTGGCAGAGCCAGTTGCGTGAAGGTTCTTATGTCGTAGAGACGCGCAAAGCCGACTGTGACCCTCAGAAGACATCGTTTACAGTGGTGGCACAAAAGCAGAACAACGTGCAGGCCGCACAGCCTACGCCCCATACGGGACGTCTGAGCCTTTACACCCGTCCGCGTAATGCCATTGCCACATATAACGGTGACAATGCCATCGACCTGACGGAGGCACAGACACTGCCTGTGGGAACCTATCAGATCAATTTGGCGCGTAAGGGCTATGTCAGCAAGAGCGGATTGGAATATACCGTGCGCCATAACGAGACAACACGCGACACCATCACTATGGAGAAGGTGCGTTATATCAAGCCTCAGTCGTTCTACTTCGGTGCAGGATATACCATCTCTTCACTGGGTGGCATCACCGCACTGGCTGGTCTGACCTATCGCAAGATAGACCTACAGGCATCCTATACGTTTGGCTTGCAGAAGTCTGAGGAAGTGGCCTGGTATTCTACCGATGGTACTGATACCTATTTGAGTTCCATTACCTACAAGCGTTCGAAACTGGCCTTTAAACTGGGTTATCAGGTTGAACTGACAGAACGACTGGGTATCACCCCACAGGTGGGTTATGAGATGGAGCGACTCTCCGGAACGGTGGCTCAGGGTACGAACAACTATGGCGACGGTGCCATAGCCAACTGCTTGTCGTTAGGTGCCAAGCTGTTGTGGGCACCTATCGAGCGCGTCTATATCTTTGCTAATCCGGCTTACTCCATTGCCGTGAACAAGGATGATAACTTCAAGCGCATTGCAGACAATAGTGACATCTCGGCTGGTGGCTTCATGGTAACCCTGGGTGCCATCTTCAATTTCTAACCATTACCTTATTAATATTAAAGAAACAACGATATGAAGACAAGAAATATTATAGCCATACTGGCTGCATTACCCATCGTGGCAGGGTTTACAGGTTGTAAGTCTGACGAAGAACTGAATGCCAAGCCCGCCAAGGAAGTATTGGTGGTTGAAGAGGGCCGTAGCATAGAGCTCCGTTCGGGCGATGAGGAGAAGAGCGTGACGGTGACTGCCAACTGTGCTTGGACTATGAATGTGATTCCCGATCTCAACAATCCCTGGCCCTCCCTGACCGTACAGCCACAGCGCGGAACAGGCAACGGAACGCTGGTTATATTGTCAGACCAGAATACATCGATTTTCGATCGTCTGGATACCATTCTGCTGGTTTCTGACGGTGGACTTCGCCAGAAGATAGCCCTTCGCCAGAAGAGTGGAGACCCCACCATTAATATCTCTCAGAAGACGATGTCGTTCAAGGCAAAACCCACGGAGGCCAGCCTGCTGTCTATCAACAGTAATGCAGGATGGTCTATCCAGACACCTGCTGGCATCAACTGGCTGCATATCGATAAGACATCGGGTGCTACGGGTGCTACGGTGTTGAACATTTCTTGTGACCCTGTGATGTCGGATGCGCCTCGTGGTACTTCGTTCACCGTGCTTTATGGTACAAGTAGTGCGGAAGTGCAGGTCATTCAGGAGGGAATGAACAGTGACGATATCTATCTGTATGTTCCTCAGGATCAGACTGGCTTCGATGCCGAGGGTGGCGAACAGATGATTCGTGTGGAGAGCAATGCGGAGTGGAATGCCTATATTCCTTCATCGGTATCTTGGCTGCACCTGGAGAGCTATGACAATCCTGACGACCCAGACCATCACCATCATAACGGCTACGTTTCTACAGGTGCCGGAAATGGCGAGGTGCGCATTTACTGCGAGCCGAACTACAGTACACAGGCCCGTCTGACTGCTGTGGTATTCATCAGTGGCACAAGGAACCCCAAGCAGTGCATCGTATTGGTGGAACAGAATGGTGTAGGTTCTCCTGTGGCTCAGACTACCGTGAGCGACTTGACCTCGATGTATGTGGGCAACACTGAAGCCGAGTTCCGCTACAGCTTCGTTTCCGACGAGGAGGTGATAGACTACGGACTGGTATATAGCCGCACCAACAGTATGCCGACTCGTCAGGACGAGGTGGTTACCGTAGGACGTGGTGGTACTACCCGAAACGTACTGGCAACATTGCAAGGCCTGGAGCCTAACACCACCTATTATGTTCGCGCTTACGTGCTGAGCAGAACGGGACAGGACAACTTCATCTATAGTCCTAACGTGGTGACTATCCGAACTTCATCGTCAACGACAGAGCCTGGTGAGAGTGACAACCCCGATCCACGTCTGGCTCCGAGAAAATAACTAAGAATAAGGACCCTTTAATTAAAATATTATGAAAAAGAGTCTATTAACTATACTTTGTACCCTGTTGTCCGTGATGTCATGGGCACAGGGTACAACAGCAGGTGATGAAGGCGGTTCAGCAGAAGCTTATGCTGTATTGACAGATAATCTGGACGTTATATCACAGGGTGCTACTGGCATTACCTATGGAAAGACTCTCACGTTCTATTATGATACGAATAAGTCGACTCATCCGGATGCGATGAGTGTTGGACCATTCTCACAGGCTTCTGAGCGTGGTTGGAATAGCTATATGACGGATATCACAACCGTTATTTTCGACGATTCGTTTGCTAACGCTACTAATATTACTAGTACAGCCTATTGGTTCGCCGATTGTAGTAGTTTGACAGAGATAAGAGGAATTGGCAATCTGAATACATCCAATGTGACGACTATGTTATGGATGTTCTGTGGTTGTACATCCTTATCTTCGATTGATCTCAGTGGATTCAATACGGTCAATGTAACGGATATGAGTTACATGTTCATGCGTACTGGATTTACATCGCTTGATATCAGCAGCTTCAGCACCTATAAGGTGACACAAACAGATAATATGTTTAGAGGCTGTTTTGGCCTAACTACCATTTATGTTGGTAGTGATTGGAATACGGGTGCAATTACTTCTGGAGCCGATATGTTCTTGAACTGTTCCAACCTCGTTGGTGGTGCGGGTACAACCTATAATGCGAATCGTATAGATTATACCTACGCTAACATTGATGGTGGCGAGAACAATCCTGGTTACTTCACTGACAAGAATGCCCCCGCCTCTTATGTTATTACGGTAACATCTTACGGTAATGGTCAGGTTAGTGTAGAAGGCATTTCCGAAGTGGTTGAGGATGGCAAGAAGGCTGAGGTGGCTGTTACGGCAGGTGGCTCGTTGGAAATGTTCTTCTTCCCGGGCGAAGGCTATCAGCTTGACTCTTTAATGGTTGATGGTATTAACGTAACGGCAGATGTCGTTCCTGCTACAGAGCAGTCAGCTGCATCTTACACACTGAACAATATCAATGCTGTACACAACGTCATAACGTTCTTTGGTGAGAAAGCATCATACAACGAGGCTTATGCTGTGTTGGTAAGTGAAGATGGTGGAAACATTATGTATGCAACGCTTTATTATGACGGTAATAAGGCTAGTCATACTGCATTAAGACGGTTAACTTCGACGAGTCGTTTGCTAACTGTAATCCAACCAGTACAGCCTATTGGTTCGCATTCTGTAATTCTTTGACAGCAATTAATGGCCTGCAATATCTGAACACGGAGCTGGTAACCAACATGGACTATATGTTCTCCAATTGTTCTGCATTGACCTCTATCGATCTTAGCCACTTCCGTGCCAAAAGCCTAACCTCGATGAATTCTATGTTTAGTGGTTGTTCATCGCTGACCTCGCTCGACCTGAGTGGTTTCTTCACCTTTACCGTAACCGGTATGAGCAAGCTGTTCGCTGGTTGTAGTAATTTGAAGACCATTTATGTTAACAAATACGATTGGAGCACAGAGTCTGTTACTGCTGGCGATGGTGTCTTCGAGAACTGTACATCGCTCGTTGGTGGTGCTGGCACAACCTTTAACGACAGTCATATCGACTATACCTATGCCCGTATTGATGGAGGTCCAAACAGTACGACACCAGGTTACTTTACAGACAAAGATGCTACTAGCAAGGTGGCTACTCCAACATTCTCGTGGAATGAACATACCCTAACTGTTAGTTCTGCGACAGAGGGCGCTACAATTGTATATAACAATTTGAAGGAGAATCCTGTTATGGTAGAGGGTGAAGGTATGCTATTATACCAAACATACACTTACACAGATCCTCTCACGATTATAGAGAATGCCGAACTGCTCTTCTGGGCTCAGAAGGATGGAATGGCTAATTCCGACTCGATAACGCTGAACTATCCGTATACGGCATGGGTGGCATTGACGGATACGCTGACTAAAGCAAAGGGAATATATGATTTGGCTCTTAATAATGCGAATGTTCCTGACCAGATGAAGTCCGAACTGGCGAGTGCTATTTCCGTAGGTGACTCTATCTATCAGGTGCGTAACTCTTCAGTGGATGAAATCCAGAGTGTAACCAACCGTATTTCTGTCATAGCAAACGAGGTGGCTAG
>CACXSA010000025.1 GCA_902770195.1 uncultured Prevotellaceae bacterium | reverse complement strand
TATGAAGTATTTATTATCAATATTAGTTGTAATCGGCATTTCGATGTCCTGCTTAGCTCAGGAGCGTGCCGAAGTGTTGCTGGAAACGACGGAAGGCAATATCCGTATAGAACTCTATAACGAGACACCCCTTCATCGTGACAATTTCATGAAGCTCGTGAAAATGCAAATGTATGACTCGCTGCTGTTCCATCGGGTCATCAAGAATTTCATGATTCAAGGTGGCGACCTGAACAGCAAGCATGCACAACCGGGACAGCGACTGGGCAGCGGTGAACTGGACTATACCATCGAGCCGGAGTTCCGACTGCCACAAGTGTTCCATCGGCGGGGCGTGGTAGCCGCAGCTCGAGAGCCGGACGAGGTGAACCCGGAGATGCGATCAGGAGCATGCCAGTTCTATATCGTATGGGGACAGGTGTTTAACGACATGATGATCGGCAAAGTACAGGAACGCCTGGATGCCACGACGAACGGCAGGGTGCAACTGACACCAGAGATGATAGAAGTGTATAAAACCGTAGGCGGAACTCCCCATCTGGACGGACAATACACCGTGTTCGGCGAAGTAACGGAAGGAATGGATGTGGTTGACAAGATTCAGCAAATGGCAACCGACAGATTCAACCGCCCTTATACAGACGTCCGAATCATCAAGGCTACCCTGACGAAAGACCCCTTCAAGCCCGTGGAGAAGCCTCAACCGAAAAAGGCTGGTGCCAAGCGTAAACGTAAATAAGGAGAGATACACGGATAAGTCCGAAAAGCGCAAAAAAGCAGTGCAGCCTACGAACCTCTCGCAGACTGCACTTTCATTCTTTTCCTATTAATAACTAAAACCTAATGCTCTCTCTAATTTACCTTAATCACTAACACCTATTCTAATACTTTACTACTAACCTAAAACTACTAACTAACCAAAAACAATTATAAAACTAATCTGTTATCCTCAATCTTTTTTCTAATACCTCTCTTGGTGTTATCTTTGATTCACGATGCAAAGGTACGAGGATTTCGGATAACTTGTTCGTTTTGCATCCAAAATCCTCGAAAAAACAATGTATTCTTGACTAAAATCAATCTGTTGTGTGCGTACACATCTAATTTGTGGTCGCACACAATTCGTTTTCCACCTTATTGGTCAAATCGACGAATTCCTGTATGGAAAGTTGCTCGGGACGGCGCGTCATCACCTCCTGCTGGAAGAAACTTTCCGAGGCAGGATGCTGACTGTCAAAGATTTGGCGCAACGACACGCGCAGCATCTTACGACGCTGGTTGAACACCGTCTTGACGACGCGCTTGAACAGTTGTTCGTCGCAATCGAGGTGCGCCACCTTGTTACGCGTCATACGGATGACAGCACTCTGCACCTTGGGAGGCGGATTGAATACCGAAGGCTCGACGGTGAACAGATACTCGACATCATACCACGCCTGAATCAGTACGGAGAGGATGCCGTAAGCCTTCGTGCCGGGCTTGGAGGCCATACGAAGCGCCACCTCATGCTGAATCATACCCGTGCAACAGGGAATGAGGTCGCGATTGTCCAACATCTTGAAGAATATCTGCGAGGAGATGTCGTAAGGATAGTTGCCTGTGAGCACAAACTGCTGACCATCGAAAACCCTCTGCAAGTCCATGCGCAGGAAGTCTTCGCCTAGGATGTTCTCCCTCAGGCGAGGGAAATGCTCGTTCAGGAAGGCTACCGACTCGCGGTCTATCTCCACCACCTTGAACGGACGAGGTTTCTCAACCAGGTATTGCGTCATCACGCCCATGCCAGGGCCTACCTCCAACACGGGAATGTCAGGACAGGCATCTACCGTATCGGCTATCCGCTTCGCTATCGTCAGGTCGGTCAGAAAATGCTGACCGAGGTTCTTCTTGGGTCTTACTAGTTTCATTCTGTGCGCAAAATTACAAAAATAATTCTTAAATACTTGTAGCGAACGTGAATTTTTCACTTTTTCACTTTTCACTTTTCACATTATTTCGTACCTTTGCAAATAATTATGAAGATAAGCAACATCATACTGAAGATACTGATGCCACTGATTCTGGGCGGAGCCATCCTTTACTGGATGTATCGCGGTGAAGACTGGCAAACAATCTGGCACGTGATGACGGACGAGATGGACTGGACATGGATGCTCCTGTCGTTCCCCTTCGGCATTACGGCACAGATGTTCCGCGGATGGCGCTGGCGACAGACATTAGACCCTGTAGGCGAGCATCCTCGTGTATCCGTCAGCATACATTCCATCTTCCTGTCCTATGCCGCCTCACTCGTAGTGCCCCGCGTGGGTGAGTTCACCCGATGCGGTGTGCTGAAGCGTTACGACAACATATCATTTCCCAAGGCACTAGGAACCGTAGTGACAGAACGGGCCATTGACTCGCTGCTCATCATGGGCATCACGACAATAGTATTGCTATTGGAGATGAGTACCTTCGGCACTTTTTTCCGCAAAACGGGCACAAACCTGAATGAAATATTGCACAGGTTCTCGTGGGCAGGATATTTCGTGGCAGCAGTGTGCGTCATAGCCATCCTGATACTGTTGCATTTCTTGTTGCGAAAGCTATCTATATATAATAAGGTAAAAGCTACACTGAGCGGTATCTGGCAGGGAGTCATCTCGCTGAAGGATGTCCGTAACATCCCATTGTTCGTATGCTTCACGCTGGGCATCTGGCTGAGCTATTTCCTGCACTACTACCTGACATTCTTCTGCTTCGACTTTACGGCAAACCTGGGGATAGGATGTGCACTGGTAACCTTCATCGTTGGAAGCATTGCCGTTATCGTACCGACACCCAACGGAGCGGGTCCGTGGCACTTTGCCGTGAAGACCATGCTGATACTCTATGGCGTACAGGATGAGCACGCACTCTACTTCGTACTGATAGTACATACTGTACAGACCCTGCTCGTCGTGGCTTTGGGCATCTATGCCTGGATAGCTCTGAACTTTACAAGCATCAAAAACCTTTAAACAATCATATTATGTCAGAAATCAAGAATTTAAACCCACAGTGCGTTTGGAAAAACTTCTATGCACTTACACAAGTACCGCGCCCCAGCGGACATCTCGAGAAGATACAACAGTTCCTGCTTGACTTTGCCAAGGAGGTAGGCGTAGAGGCATTCAAAGATGCCGGCGATAATATCGTGATGCGCAAACCTGCCTCCGCCGGCATGGAAAACCGCAAGGGAATCATCCTGCAAGCCCACATGGACATGGTGCCACAGAAAACACCTGAGTCAACACATAACTTTGAGACCGATCCCATAGAACCGTGGATTGACGGAGAGTGGGTGAAAGCCAAGGGTACCACACTGGGTGCCGACAACGGACTGGGTGTTGCAGCCATCATGGCTATCATGGAGGACAAGACCCTGAAGCACGGTCCCATCAACGCCCTGATTACTGCCGACGAAGAGACGGGCATGTTCGGTGCCAATGCCCTGCCCGAAGGAGAACTGGAGGGTGATATCCTGTTGAACCTCGACTCTGAGCATTGGGGCAAGTTCGTCATTGGCTCAGCAGGTGGTATTGACATCACTGCCACCCTTGACTATCAGGAAGTAGAGACAGACCCTGAGGATGCAGCCGTCCGCGTGACACTGAAAGGTCTGCGTGGCGGACACTCAGGTCTGGAGATTCACGAAGGTCGAGGCAATGCAAACAAGCTGATGGTACGCTTTGTCCGTGAGGCCATTGAAGAGACAGAAGCCCGTCTGGCATCATGGGAAGGTGGTAACATGCGCAACGCCATCCCATTCAAAGCAGAGGTGGTGCTGACCTTACCTAAGGAAAATATCCCAGCCTTGAAGGAACTGGCTGCTGATTGGTTGGAAGACTTCCAGGACGAGTACAAGCAGATAGAGACAAGCATTGAGATGACAGTAGAGGAAGTGGAAACACCGAAGATGGAAGTTCCTGTAGAGATTCAGGACAATCTGGTGAATGCCATCTACGCCTGTCACGACGGCGTGATTCGTATGATTCCTTCCTACCCCACTGTCGTAGAGACATCCAGCAACCTGGCTATCATCAACATTGGCGAAGGCAAGGCAGCACTGAAGATTCTGGCACGCTCCTCACGCGAAGACATGAAAGACTATGTCGTAAAAACGCTGGAGAGCTGCTTCAACATGGCGGGAATGAAGGTGGAGACAGCAGGTTCGTATGGAGGCTGGGATCCTAATCCTGATTCCGAGATTCTGCATCTGCTGCTGAAGGAATACAAGGAGCTGAATGGCAAGGACGGCATCATCCAGGTAGATCATGCAGGTTTGGAGTGCTCCGTGATATTGGGTAAATACCCACACCTGGACGTTGTCAGCCTGGGTCCCACGATGAAAAGTCCTCACACTACCACAGAACGGGCCCTCATTGAAACCGTGGCTCCATTCTGGGAACTGTTAAAGAAGACGCTGGCCGATGTGCCTGTAAAATAAACGAAGATGAGAAGACTCGTTCTTATGCTGTTGACAATGGTCGCCCTTACCCTGCAAGGCAAGGTGATTAAGGTGTTGGCCATTGGCAACAGCTTCTCTGAAGATGCCGTAGAGCAATATCTATACGAACTGGCTGCTGCACAGGGCGACTCGTTGGTGATAGGCAATGCCTACATTGGGGGTTGCAGTCTGGAGATGCATTTGGACAATCTCAAAACTTCTCGTCGCAGCTATGCCTATCGGAAAATAGTAGGCGGAGAAAAGACCGAAGAGAAAAAGGTGAGTCTGCAACGCATCATCCTGGACGAGCCGTGGGATATTATCACCCTGCAACAGGCTAGTCTGCTGTCCGGTTTCCCTGACAGCTACAAGAACCTGCCTACCTTGCAGCGTCAGGTAAAGCTATTGGCAACCAATCCTAGGGTTGACATTTGGTGGCACATGACCTGGACTTATTCCAAGAACTTCAAAGGTGCGAATTTCGAGGTTTACGGAAGCGATCAGGAACGCATGTATAACGACATCGTAAACTGCGTTCGCAATGAGGTGCCTAAGGCAAACATCAGCCAGATTATTCCCTCGGGAATAGCTATCCGGCTGATGCGTTATCGCAAGGGCGACATCCTGAATCGTGACGGCTACCACCTCTCATATACGCTAGGACGCTATACAGCAGCCTGCACCTGGTGCGAAATGCTGACAGGCCGTATCGTTGACGGCAACAAATACTGGCCTTCCACCATCACGATGGAAAATGCCAAGCTATGCCAACAAGAAGCGCATGAGGCCGTATTCATGCAGAAATTAAGAAGATATGCCGCCTTCTAAACGAAGGTGGCATATTTTTCTTTGGTTAAAACAATTCCTTAGTTAGAACGTCCATTTAGCCGCAATAGTTGGAATGACATAGAACTTGTCATTTCTGCCTTCATTGTTGAACACGAAGTTGTTGCTGATCTCAACCTCAGTGCCCACGCTGACATTGATGCCTTCCATTCCTTTCAGGGCATTCAGGTTAAACCAGAACTGAGGCTCGGTCAGGGTTATCAGCTTGCCACGAACATCCTTGTCGTACCACACATCGAAGAAACCTGAGAAGGTGCAGAGTCCCTTGGCAAAGGTATCACCCCAAACGGCAGTCATCTGAAAGCCATTGAAGGCTCCACGATTGGTACCCTTGAAATAATACTTATACATGGCTTGCAGGGAGAAAGTCTTGGAAAAATCCTTCGATGCCCAGTTCCATGCGCCACCGCCCAGGAAGGCATGCTGGAAGCGATTGCCAATACCCGTATGCTCTATCGTAGTAGCACCACCGTTGTACTCCAGATGAAGAGCCCACTTCTTGTTGCGAGTCAGACTGAACTCACGGGCGATTTCCCAGTAAGCACCAGCAGCACCGTCACTGTAATAGTCGATATCGGCAAACATAAAGGTCGAGCCCCACTTGTCAGGTTTGAACATCTCCACAGTGGTTGTAACATTTGGACGACCGCTCAAGTCGCCATAAAAGGAATGACCCAGGTCATAGTGTAACTGAATGTTCTGTGCGCTAACCATCGTTACGAAGGTCAGGCTCAAGATAGAAAGAATAAATTTTTTCATTGGTTATTGTGTTTTAATAAGTTTATCATTTGTCGTGCAGCCTCGTCAGCGGCTTTGCTCTCACCCAACAGGCGATGCACCTCTTCATAGTCGCTGAGCATCTGCTGACGCTTTGCGCCATTGGGAAGGATAGCCTCTAACTCGCGACGGATATTATCGGCACTGAAGGTTTCAGCAACCAGTTCGCGAACCACTTCCCGATTGGCAATCAGATTAACCAGCGACACATATTTCACCTTAATGAAATGGCGCTTCAGGAAACCGATAAGCTGAGGCAATGGCGTCTCATAGCAAACCACCTGAGGCACACGGAACATACAGGTTTCCAACGTTGCCGTACCACTGGTGACAAGAGCTGCAGTAGCCTTCGAGAGCAAAGGATAGGTCTCGTTCATCACCAAGCGGACAGCACTGCCTTCGAGGAACTGGGCGTAATAGTCTGGTTCAATAGAAGGCGCACCAGCCAATACCAAGTCGTAGCTTTCAGCCATGTGGGCAGTAGCCTGAATCATAGCAGGCAGGTTATCCTTAATCTCCTGCTTGCGCGAACCAGCCAGCAATGCAATCACAGGCTTATCCCATTTCTCATTTCCCCGCTCGACCTTTGGTCGCTTTGTACCATGGTCAAAGACTTCTAATTTCTCATTGGCGAGAAACTCCCTTACTTCCTGAGCCGTGGGATTTCCCACATAGTGGATGGGATAGTGATGCTTCTGTTCGAAGAATGCCACCTCGAAAGGGAGAATGGAGAACAGTTCGTCCACATCGCGTTTGATATTCTTGATGCGATACTCCTTCCATGCCCATATCTTGGGCGAGATATAATAATAGACCGGACAGATACGATGAGCCTTTACATACTGGGCTATCTTCAGGTTGAAGCCAGGATAGTCGATGAGGATGACGACATCAGGCTTCCACTGACTGATGTCCTGCTTACACATCTTCATATTGCGAAGAATGGTGGGCAGATGCAACAGCACAGGAACAAAGCCCATGTAGGCCAGTTCCCGATAATGACGCACACGCTCGCCTCCGACAGCAGTCATCAGGTCGCCTCCAAAGAAACGAAACTGTGCTTCAGCATCCTGTTGCTTCAATGCCTGCATCAATCGGGATGCATGCAGATCGCCACTAGCCTCGCCTGCTATCAGATAGTATTTCATTCTTCCCAGTCTTTCATCTTAGCCAGCATCTCATAGGCAGTAACGTCTATCTGCGTAGGAGTAATGGCAACAAAGCCATGCTGCAAAGCCCAGTTGTCTGTATCTTCTGCGTCAGGCTCATCGTTGTTGTAGGTGCCCACCATCCACCAATAGTCATAGCCTCGCGGATGACGGCACTTCGTCACTTCATTGCCCCATGTTCCTTTTGCCATACGACATACCTTGACACCTTTAAATTCAGGAGCCAACGGGAAGTTGATGTTCAGACAAACGCCCAAGGGCAAGCCCTCTTTCAATATACGTTGCACCATCTGACAGACATAGGGACGCATGGGTTCGAAATCAGCATCGTCACGATGGTCGCAGAGCGAAAAGGCTACGGAAGGAATATACTTCATACACCCTTCCATCGTGACACCCATTGTTCCACTATAGTGCGTATTCACAGAAGCATTATCGCCATGATTGATTCCACCAATTACCAAATCGGGCTTGCGAGGGCATAGCTCTGCCAATGCCATCTTCACGCAATCGACGGGGGTTCCATTGCACGACCACACCTCCACCCCTTCCGACTTACGACGTAACTTCATCGTCAAGGGAGTGGTAGCAGAAAAGGCACATGCAAATCCGCTTCTGGCTCTTTCTGGTGCACAGACAATGATGTCACCCAATTCGCGCACCCACTCTATCAGACAGTTAATGCCCTTGGCATGATAGCCGTCGTCATTGGAAATTAATATCAGAGGTCTAGAGCTCATCATCAGAACATTCAAAGGTGTTACCCTGTGACACATCACCCGTTTCATAGCCACGCTTGAACCACTTCATGCGTTGCTTTGAGGTGCCATGATTGAAAGATTCTGGGACGGCATAGCCACGGGCTTTCTTCTGGAGATAGTCATCGCCTATCACCTGAGCGCAATGGATAGCCTCCTCGATGTCTCCGTCCTCGAGCGATCCGAAGCGCTCATTATCATGATGAGCCCATACTCCTGCATAGAAATCGGCAAGCAGTTCCAGACGCACACTCAGCTTGTTGGCCTCTGTCTGACTGAGACGAGCCATTTTCTCATGGACATCCTGGAGGATGCCAGTCTGATATTCTACATGGTGACCGACCTCATGGGCAATGACATAGGCAAAGGCAAAGTCGCCGTCAGCACCCAGTTTCTGCTTCATCGTAGTGAAGAAAGAAAGATCAATGTATAGTTTCTGGTCGCCTGAGCAATAGAAGGGTCCCATTGCTGCAGAGCCCTGTCCGCAGGCAGTCTGCGTACCATCGGTATAGAGCACCATCGTAGGCGGCTCATATTTCATGTCGTTATCTTTGAAGATTTCTTCCCAGACATCTTCCGTACCAGCAAGGATCTGGGTAGAGAAAGTAGCCAGTTCCTGTTCCTCCTCACTGAATTCACGCTGGTCTTCGCTTACCTCCGTATTGGGGCCGAACGACTGCTGAGCAGCCTGGAGACCAGCCTCCAAGGGATTACCGCCAGTAAAATAAGCCATCGCCATAGCGATTATAACACCACCGATACCTGCTAGGCCGAATTTCTTACCACCGCTCATACCTCTGCGGTCTTCCACATTCGAGCTTTCTCGTCTTCCGTCTAAATTCATAATCTTACTGTATTAAGTTAATAATCTGTTTGCAAAGATACTATTTTTCAAGCAAAAACAACTGACCACACGTAGTTTTTCTCCATATTGACTGTTGTTTCTATCTGTTCGCTACCTGTCAGCACCCTTTTCAGGTCATTGGTCAAGCCTTCGCCAGTCAATTTCAGCACAGCCTCTTTCCTGGTCCACAGGCGAATAAACTCCACATCCGGACGCTCGGCCTGCTTTATTTGTTCTACCTCTTTCTCATTCATCGTATAGTTTACCAGACTTTCACGATAAGACCGGATAGACTCAACGTCTATGCCGACCGGTCTTGAAGAGGTGACACATGCCACAGCTTCCCTGCAATGACTGATGTTGAAGTATATTTCCGGATGTCCCTTTATAAAAGGCTTCCCGTGCTCCCCATATTCAAAGACGGGGCGTTCTGTGATGTGATATTCCTTGCGTAAGGCTTCACACAACAGCAGATAAGCTCCTGCACAGGTTTTCCGTCCCAGTTCATATTTAAACCTCAGCACCTGTTGGCGACGCTGCTCTGAGAGCAAGGGTAATGCTGCTTGCCAGTCAAGCTGGGCAATATCGTCATTCAGGTAAACCATTGTCTGCTTTTGGAATTCTACGATTGGGATTCTCCTTAGCCCCCAGCGATATGAGTTCGTTGGCCTTCTGGGCAACGCTCTGACGACCCTCACTGAGCTTGTTGGTTGAGAACTCGAAGGCTTTGCGTGCCTGTTCTATCTGCTCGCCCACCTTATTATATCTCTGAACGAAATCGCCGAGTCTATCCAACAGCTGTTCAGCAATGCCAAACACCTTCTCCTGATTTTCCGCCTGCTGGTTCTGCACCCATGCAATATGTATCATGTGGAGAATGCCCAGCAGATTCTGTTCGCCTGTTATGAACACCTTACGCTCAAAGGCATCACGCCACAGCGTCGGGTCGTTAAGCAATGCCAATTGCAGAGACGACTCGAAGGGAACGAACATGATGACGAAATCGACACTCTCGCGTGGAGCCTTGATGTATTTAGAGTAGTCCTTGCGCGACAATTCCGTCACATGCTGTCGCACCGATTTGATATGCTCCTGCAGGGCTCGCTCCTTTTCCTCAGGCTGTTCCGCATTCACATAGCGTTCATAGGCTACGAGCGATACTTTCGAATCGATAATCACATCCTGTCCCTGAGGGTAGTGAAGGATGACATCAGGTTGCATCTCCTTGCCTGTATCGTCATTCTTCAAAGGTCGCCCTTGATCGTCACGAAGACGAGCCTGTACCTCATAGTGAATACCTTCCGTCAGTCCTTGTGAGGTCAGCAGGTCACCCAGGATTATCTCACCCATATTGCCACTCACCTTATTGTCACGACGCAACACATTGGTCAACGACTCGGCCT
Organism: uncultured Prevotellaceae bacterium; assembly: GCA_902770195.1. Lineage (GTDB taxonomy): Bacteria > Bacteroidota > Bacteroidia > Bacteroidales > Bacteroidaceae > Prevotella. Next base: position 18,198 of record CACXSA010000025.1, on the reverse strand, counting down.
TCTCGCCTATCTCTCGATTCGATTCCATCATCAGGCGCAACTGCTCACGAAGCGAGGCCGCCTGGGCAGTATGGTCTTTCGTATTGTCATTGATAGCCTTACGCATCTCGCTGATAGCATCTTTCAGAGGTTGGGTAATATGTCCCATACTTTCCGTATTCTCTTCTTTCAAACGTTTAGCCTGGTCATCCATCAGTTGCTGAGCCATTACGTGCAATTGCTCTTTGGTAGTCTTCAACTGCTCATTGAATTGTTGCTCGCGCATCTTGACCTCCTCACTATGCTGTTGGTTCAGCATAGTCAACTCTGTGTCTTTGCGAACCAGCTCTACATGCATGCCTGTCACCTTCCTGTTCATCAGCAGATAAACAGCGACAGCCCCCATAACAATACCTATTATTATATACAAAATAGTCATCATGGTTGCAAAGTTACGATTTTTTTCGTACTTTTGCAAAAAAACTTAGCGCATTTATGAATATTGTAATACTTGACGGATTCACATCAAACCCTGGTGATTTGTCGTGGAAGGCATTGGAAGAACTGGGAAACGTGACAGTGTATGAGCGGACGAAAGCCTGCGAAACCATTGCGAGAGCTGCCGAAGCAGACATCATACTCACGAACAAAGTGGTGCTTGGAAAGGAAGAGATAGCACAACTTCCACGTCTCCAATATATAGGAGTACTGGCAACAGGCTATAACGTCGTGGACATCCAGGAAGCCCACCAGCGTGGCATCATTGTCACCAATGTGCCTGCCTATAGCACGGAGAGTGTGGCACAAATGGTTTTCGCACACCTACTGACACTCACCAATCGCACGGAGCACTATGCCATACAGAATCGTAAAGGACGATGGACTTCAAGCCAGGACTTCTGCTATTGGGACACCCCATTGACAGAGTTGGCAGGCAAGACATTCGGCATTGTAGGACTGGGACACATCGGAAGTCGTGTCGCACAAATTGCACTCGCCTTTGGCATGAAAGTGAGAGCACTTACCAGCAAAGCTGCCGATGCGCTACCTGAAGGCATTGAGAAGGTTGACCTCAACGAACTCTTGGCATCCTCAGACATTCTCTCGCTTCATTGCCCCTTGACGGACAACACTTATCACCTGATAAATAGTGAGACCTTAGCACTAATGAAGCCTACAGCAATCATCATCAATACAGGTCGGGGACCTTTGGTTGACGACAAAGCGGTGGCTGAAGCCTTGGAGCAAAAAGCACTTGCAGCCTACTGTGCCGATGTGTTGACAGAAGAGCCTCCCAAGGACAATCCCTTGCTGAGCCTGTCAAATGCCTACATCACCCCACATATTGCATGGGCTACCACAGAGGCTCGCACCCGTTTGGTTCAAGTAGCCATTGACAACGTTTGTGCCTTTGCCAATGGACATCCACAGAACGTTGTATAGGGAGAAAAAAATTTTCCCAGGCTGGGAAAAAAATATTCCCAGCCTAGGGAACAAAAAAGAAATGAAAAGAAAAACAAGTTTTCCTTTTGCATTTCGCTCGCTTTTTCGTACCTTTGCAGGCGATAATCAAAAAATTAAGAAGAAAATGGACGACTACCCGGCGGATAATTACAATTCGTAAGGCAGGAGGGAACAAGCGGTAAGACTGCTAATCCTCTTGCCGCAACAATGATTTAGTAAGAATTATGCATGAACGATATGCATTAAACTAGGATTAGCACAATGAAGACTTTCTGGAACATCCAAGGAGGGCTAAGCCAGCTTAATGAGTGGCAGCCTAATTGCTGGATACAAGTAACGTGTCCTTCAGAAGAAGATCAGCAGTATCTGGAAGAAAAATTCCAAATACCAGATTACTTCCTCTCTGACATCAGCGATACCGACGAGCGTGCCCGTTATGAATATGATGACGGATGGATGCTCATTATCCTACGTATTCCCTACGTGAAGGAAGTACGCTCCAGGACTCCCTATACCACCGTGCCTTTGGGTATCATACACAAGCGCGATGTGACCATCACCGTTTGCTATTATGAGACAAACATGATGATAGACTTCGTCAGCTACCAACAGAAACGAGGCGAAGGGTTTACCGACTATGTCGATATGATTTTCCGTCTCTTCCTGTCAAGTGCAGTCTGGTATCTGAAGCGTCTGAAACAGATTTCAATGCTCATCGAAAAGGCTAAGCGCAATCTGGATCGTGAGGTGAACAACGAATCGCTGATTGGACTTTCACGCCTGCAAGACTCACTGACATACTTCAACACCTCCATTCGAGGCAACGAGACGCTAATGTCGAAGTTGAAATTCAAACTGCAAATTGACGAAATCGACGCCGACCTCATTGAGGATGTAAACATTGAGATGACACAGGCCCGCGAGACAACCAGCATCTATTCGAACATTCTGGAATCAACGATGGACACTTACCAGAGTATTATCAACAACAACATGAATACCATCATGCGAACATTGACCTCTGTCACCATCATCCTCATGTTGCCCACACTGGTAGCCTCATTTTTTGGCATGAACCTCATCAACGGAATGGAAAACAGTCCGTTAGGATTTGTCATTGCCATCATACTTTCAGTCGTCATTTCAGTCATTTCACTGCTGATTTTCCGTCACAAACGACTTATTTAATCACTTTTTTCAAAAAAAATTAGGTTGTTAAATAAATTATTTATAACTTTGAAGCCTGATAGTGCATGTTGGACAAGAATGCCACATGTCTATAGCTAAGTACTAATCGTATCATTCACTTAATTTTTTATGATGATGGACTCTCAAGAAAAAGCTCCCATTGAAGAGCAGGATGTAGAACAGAAAGTAGTGGAAACCGCAGCAGAGGTCTCAGAAGAAACCGCTCCAGAGCACAAGCAGTACCAAAGCAAGAAAGAAGTACTGGAACGTGTGCGTGAAATTGCACACAGTGACGAAGTGCCCCAGAAGGACGAAATAGACATGCTGAAAACAGTATTCTATAAGATTCACCTTGCTGAGCGCGAGGCAGAATACAAAGAATACAGCGAGAACGGCGGCGACCCAGAACAATTTCAGGTAAAACCCGACCCAGACGAGGAAGCCTTCAAGGCGGAGATGGGTGTTATCAAGGAGAAACGCCAGAAACTGTTCAAAGAGCAGGAAGAAGAAAAGCAGGCTAACCTGCAGAAGAAGCTCGACATCATCGAAAAAATCAAGGCAATGGTTACTTCTCCAGAAGAAGCCAACAAGTCCTACAAGGAATTCAAAGCCCTCCAAGAAGAATGGAAGGAAATAAAGAATGTGCCTGCCGAGCGCGCCAACGAACTATGGCGTAACTACCAACTGTATGTGGAGCAATTCTACGACCTGTTGAAACTGAATAGTGAAGCTCGCGAATATGACTTCAAGAAAAACCTGGAATTGAAGACAAAACTCTGTGAAGCCGCAGAGAAACTTGCCGACGAGCCAGATGTCATCAGTGCATTCCACCAATTGCAGAAGTTACATCAGGAATATCGTGAGACTGGTCCTGTCAGCAAAGAACTCCGTGAAGAGATATGGACCCGCTTCAAGGCTGCCTCGACAGTTATCAACAAACGCCACCAACAGCACTTTGAGGACATGCGTGCCAAAGAGGAGGAGAATCTGGCCAAGAAGACAGCCCTCTGCGAGAAAGTGGAAGCTATTGCAGCAGAAGAGAACAAAGGAAGTGGCGACTGGGAGCGTCATACCAAACAGATTATCGAGGTACAAACAGAGTGGAAAACCATTGGTTTTGCACCCCAGAAGATGAATGTAAAGATATTTGAGCGTTTCCGTGCTGCTTGCGACGACTTCTTTGCTCGCAAGGCAGCATTCTTCCACGAACTGAAGGATACCTTTAAAGATAATGCGGAGAAAAAGCGCGTACTCATAGAAAAAGCAAAAGCATTACAAGACTCAACCGACTGGAAATCAACCAGTGACAAGCTCATCGCCCTCCAGAAAGAATGGAAAACCATCGGTGCCGTTCCCAAGAAGTTAGGCGACCAGCTATGGGAAGAGTTCCTGGGTGCCTGCAACAAGTTCTTTGAAGCTCGTAATGCTGCAGGCGCAGGTCAGCGTGGCGAAGAGCACCAGAATCTGGAAAAGAAACGCAACGTCATAGAGCAACTGAAAGCCATTGCCCAGGAAACCGGAGAAGACCTGCAGGAGCGCGTACAGAAGCTGGTTGAGGAATACCAGGCTATTGGACATGTGCCCTTCAAGGAGAAAGACAATCTGTACGAGGAATACCACGCTATTCTCGATAAGCTTTACAAAGACCTGAACATCTCTGTTGCCAAGCGTCGTCTATCCAAGTTCAAAGACAACCTCAAACAGGTGGCTGGACGAGGCGAGAATGCCCTTGACAACGAGCGTGCCCGACTGATGCGCCAGTATGAGCAGCTGAAAGCTGAAGTGCAGACCTACGAGAACAATCTGGGCTTCCTGAATGCCTCTTCCAAGAAAGGCAATTCGCTCATCGACGAGATGAATCGCAAGGTTCAGAAGTTGAAAGACGAGGTACAGCTGGTTCGTGAGAAGATTAAAGCTATCGATGCCGAGAATCGTCAGAAAGAATAAGAAAATATAAAAATTTTTCAGCAAAAAAGACTGGTTGGTTTTCTTTCCCACCAGTCTTTTTTCTGTAGAATTCATTTCCTTTTAGGAAAAAAAATGCTAAAATCTGTTCCTTTAGCACGTCAGTTTGATATAAAATTCGTATCTTTGCATTCTGTTTAGTTAAGATAAGTATAGAATATGGGAAAGATTATTGCTTTAGCAAACCAAAAAGGCGGTGTAGGAAAGACGACTACAACCATCAATTTAGCAGCTTCACTGGCTACGCTGGAAAAGACTGTTTTGGTTGTTGATGCCGACCCACAGGCTAATGCGTCGAGCGGACTTGGTGTGGACATCAAACAAGTTGACTGCTCGCTCTATGAATGCATTATTGACAAGACCGACGTCCGAGACGCCATTTACACGACTGATATTGAAGGACTTGACATTATTCCCAGCCATATCGATTTGGTAGGTGCTGAGATAGAAATGCTGAATATTGAAAATCGTGAGCGCATCATTTCCAACCTGTTGGAACCTCTGCGCAAGGAGTATGATTACATTTTGATTGACTGTTCACCCTCTTTAGGACTGATTACCGTCAATTCACTGACAGCAGCAGACTCTGTCATCATCCCAGTACAATGTGAGTATTTTGCATTGGAAGGAATCTCCAAACTGCTAAACACCATCAAGATTATCAAGACCAAGCTGAACCCAAAGCTGGAGATAGAAGGATTCCTGTTGACCATGTACGACTCACGTCTGCGCCTGGCCAACCAGATTTACGACGAGGTAAAGCGTCATTTCCAGGAATTGGTATTCAAGACTGTTATTCAGCGTAATGTCAAATTATCGGAAAGTCCGTCACACGGAATTCCCGTCATCCTCTATGATGCCGATTCTACGGGTTCAAGAAACCATCTGGCATTAGCTAAGGAAATCATTAACAAAAACAGCTAACAGCCAAGACTGAAAGCTAGAAAAACGATTATGGCAGTAAAGAAAAAATTTGACCGAAGCGTACTGGGACGCGGACTGGACGATATTGGCAATGGTCTCGGTCTGGACGCTCTAATAGACACCCATAGCGAAGTAAATACCGAAGGATCGTCTAATCTCAACGAGATAGAGATAGCGCAGATTGAGCCCAACCCTAACCAGCCTCGTCGTGAATTCGACCAAGATGCCTTGCAGGAGTTGGCCAATAGCATTCGCGAACTGGGAATCATCCAGCCTATCACCCTCCGGAAGATAGAAGGTCAGAAATACCAGATTATCGCTGGCGAACGCCGTTGGCGCGCCTCACAACTGGCAGGCTTATCCAAAATCCCCGCCTATATTGTAACGGTAGAAGACCAAGGCGTGATGGAAATGGCTCTTGTGGAAAATATCCAGCGTGAAGACCTGAACGCCATCGAAATAGCATTAGCCTACCAGCATCTGGCAGACACGACAGGAATGACTCAAGCCAAGATTTCCGAGCGTGTGGGTAAGAGCCGAACCGCAGTAACCAACTATATGCGCCTGCTGAAATTGCCCGCTCAAGTGCAGATAGCCCTAAAGAACCATGAGATAGAAATGGGTCACGCTCGCGCCTTGTTGGCCATCGACAGCCCGTCACAACAAATCAAGCTCTTCAAGGAAGTTCAGCAAAACCAATATTCCGTACGTAAAGTGGAAGAAATGGTGCAAGCACTGAAAAACGGAGAAGACATTAAAACCGCCAAGAACAAAGCAGTCTCTAAGGAGAAACTTCCAGATGAGTTCAACTTACTGCGCAATCGCTTGGCTCAGTTCTTCCAGACAAAGGTACAGATGACCTGTTCGCCCAAGGGAAAAGGAAAAATTACTATTCAGTTTGACAACGAAGAACAACTGGAGCGCATCATGAATGCGCTGGATGGGGCGAATGAATAAGTGGATTTTCAGTATAATCATGCTCGTTGCGAGCATCAACTGCCAAGCGCAAACGGAAGACCTGGCGGTGATGGACTCTATTGCCAAGGTTGACTCGAAGATATTGTTTGGAGACAGCATTGCAACGGCGACAGACACCACGTCAATCGTCGTGAAGAAAGAAAAAAAGCCCAAACGCGATTGGAGCACTTGGAAGCCCAATCCTCAGCGAGCCCTTTGGTTGGCATTGGTATTACCTGGAGCAGGACAGATTTACAATCGCAAGTACTGGAAATTACCCATCATATATGGAGGGTTCATCGGATGTATCTACGCCTTAACATGGAACAACATGATGTACAAAGACTACTCTCAAGCCTATCTGGACATCATGGATAACGACCCGACGACAGACAGTTATAACAAGTTCCTTCACCTGGGCGTTGAGATTACGGAAAGCAACGAACAGCGTTACAAAGACCTGTTCAAAAGTCGTAAGGACAAATATCGTCGTTGGCGCGACTTGAGCTTTTTCGTGATGCTTGGTGTCTATGCATTCTCTGTCATTGATGCCTACGTTGATGCTGAGCTTTCGGAATTTGACATTTCAAAAGACCTCAGTTTGAAAATTTCTCCCGTAGTCATCCCCAACCATTCGGGAGGCAATCTGCTGCAAGCCCAGTCACTGGGAATTAATTGCAGCCTGAATTTTTAAATTTGAAACTAAAACCACATGAATAAGAAACTGAAATGGATTATGCTCGTCCTCATGTTCGCATCCACCAACATGATGGCACAAGTGAACAACAAAGAAGACGAGACGGACGAAGAAGATGAAATTACCGTAACAGACGATAAAGGTCGTGAGGAAGTCATTGAATTTCCTGAAGCGATGACCTACGATTTGGACAGTCTTTTGAACCTCTACATGTCCAAGACCTATCTGGACGAGGACGACTGCAATATGCGGGACATCAATCCCGTCTATTCCAAAGAAGACTATATAAACCGTCTGCTTCGTCTTCCCAACGTCATGGAGATGGTTTACAACGAAGTGGTACAGAAATTCATAGACCGCTATAGTGGACGTCTTCGTCACTCCATCAGTTACATGCTAGGAGCCTCCAATTTCTATATTCCTATTTTCGAGGAAGCCTTGGAAGCATACCAGTTGCCTTTAGAACTGAAATACCTGCCCATCATCGAGTCCGCCTTGAATCCCAAGGCAGTTTCTCGCGTCGGAGCTTCTGGTCTATGGCAGTTCATGATTGGCACAGGTAAGCAGTATGGACTACAGGTCAACTCGCTGGTTGACGAGCGTCGTGATCCTATCAAGTCATCGTATGCCGCTGCCCGCTATCTGAGTGATCTTTATAAGATTTTTGGCGACTGGAATCTGGTGATTGCTGCTTACAACTGCGGCCCAGAGAATATCAACAAAGCCATCCGCCGTTCTAATGGCAATAAGGATTATTGGGAAATCTATCCCTATCTCCCCAAGGAGACCAGAGGCTACGTACCCGCCTTCATTGCAGCAAATTACATCATGACCTACTATTCACTCCACAATATCTGTCCAATGTCCACCCGACTACCGGCAAAGACAGACACGGTGATGGTCAACAAGAATGTTCATCTGGAGCAGGTTGCTGAGGTAATAGGTATCAATATCGACCTCTTGCGCTCCCTGAACCCGATGTATCGACGGGACATTATTCCTGGAGCCACAGAGCCTTACGCCCTTCGTCTCCCCTTGACAGAGGTCGGAAAGTTCATTGAACAGCAAGATTCAGTCTATAATTATAAGGTTGACGAACTGCTGAACAAACGTTCTGAAGTAGAAATTAAGGATGATGTGCCTACCTATTACAAGAAGAGCAAACGCAGCTACAAACGTCGTTCTGCACGATATAAGAGCCGCAAGTCTTCTGCACGCAAACGCAAGTCGTCACGTCGTCGCAGTTCCAGGAGACGTAGATGAGATCAAAACAAAAAAACGAGGAAATAAAACACTGTGATTATGGATGAGGAGCAGATGATGCGCGAAGCCGCTGACGAAAAACTTATTAACGATGCCTTTCAGCGATTGCTAGACAACTATCTGGCATCACGCCACCGCAAGAAAGTAGATATTATCACAAAGGCATTCAACTTTGCCAAACAGGCACACAAAGGAGTGCGGCGACTGTCTGGCGAGCCTTACATCATGCACCCCATTGCCGTAGCCCAAATAGCTTGCGAGGAAGTGGGGCTGGGCTCTACCAGCATCTGTGCTGCCCTGCTGCACGATGTTGTGGAAGACACTGATTATACCACAGAGGACATTGAAAACATCTTCGGAGCAAAGATTGCCCAAATTGTAGATGGACTCACCAAAATCAGTGGTGGTATTTTTGGTGAACAGGCTTCTGCTCAGGCAGAGAATTTCAAGAAGCTACTGCTCACCATGAGTGATGACATCCGCGTCATCCTCATTAAGATTTGCGACCGTCTGCACAACATGCGCACCTTAGAGTCACAGCCAGCCAATAAAAAATACAAGATAGCTGGTGAGACCCTCTATATCTATGCTCCATTGGCTAACAGACTCGGACTTTATAAAATCAAGTCTGAACTGGAGAATCTTAGCTTCCAGTACGAACACCCGGAGGAATATGCCAGCATCAAGGCAAAGCTGGCATCCACAGAAGCCTCTCGTCATGAACTCTTCGATCAGTTCACCAACCCTATCGAAGAGGCTCTGAGCCAGATGGGCATCAAGTATGAGATTAAAGAGCGTGTAAAAACTCCCTACTCTATTTGGAGTAAGATGCAAAACAAGCACGTCACCTTCGATGAGATTTACGACATCCTGGCTGTTCGCATCATCTTCACTCCAGAAAAGCGTGAGGAAGAAATCAACGAGTGCTTCAACATCTACGTTGCCATCTCGAAAATCTACAAAAGCCATCCAGACCGTTTACGCGACTGGCTAAGTCACCCGAAAGCCAATGGCTATCAGGCCTTACACGTCACCTTGATGTCTAAACAAGGACGGTGGATTGAGGTGCAGATACGTTCTGACCGCATGGACGAGATTGCTGAACAAGGCTTTGCTGCACATTGGAAATACAAGGAAGGTGAGGATGTAGAATACACGGAAGATGAAATCGAGCTGAATGACTGGCTCCGCACCATCAAGGAGATATTGGACGACCCCCAGCCCGATGCCATGGACTTCCTCGACGCTATCAAACTTAACCTTTTCGCATCTGAAATCTTCGTATTTACCCCGAAAGGTGAAATCAAGACGATGCCCACAGGTTGCACAGCACTCGACTTTGCCTTCAGCATTCACACCTTTTTAGGGTCCCATTGTATTGGAGCCAAAGTCAACCACAAGCTGGTGCCTCTAAGCCATAAATTGCAAAGTGGTGACCAGGTAGAGATTCTTACCTCTAAGTCACAGCATGTTCAACCCTCATGGATTAATTTTGTCAGCACTGCTAAGGCGAAGGCCAAGATACAGGCTATTCTTCGCCGCAATAGTCGTGAACTTCAAAAGCAAGGCGAAGACTTATTCCATGAATTTCTCAAGAAAAATGGTATAGAAGATTCGTTAAATGCCGCTGACCAACTGGCTGATTTCCATGAGGTTCGCAATAGAGAATATTTTTTCCAGGCATTGGCAGAGAAGACTATTTTGCTAGGCGAAAAGGATGTGGACGAGTTGAGTGGTAACAACAAGAGTAACAGAGGATGGCGTAAACTTGTACCCTTCCTGGGCCGGGGAAAAGATGGCAAGAAGAATGTAGATGACAAGCGTCAAGACCTCTTTGTCGTTACCAAGGACTTCAACCGCAAAAAGCCCATCTATATCAGCGACGAGAACATCAATCAGTATAAATTCAAGCACTGCTGTCATCCCATTCCTGGCGATGATGTATTAGGATTCATTGACGGCAAGCACCAGATAGAAATTCACAAGCGTGACTGTCCAATAGCAGCAAAGCTGAAAGCAAGCTTTGGTAATCGAATTCTCGATGCCAAGTGGGATATGCAGAAGAAGTTATACTTTGACGCTGTCATCCGCCTGCAAGGTATCGACCGCGTAGGCATGCTGCTTGACATATCACGCATCATCTCGTCGCAGATGAATGTCAACATCCACAAGTTGACTATTGCCAGTGAAGACGGTGTGTTCGACGGAACTGTAGAACTGCGTGTTCATGATCGCGAGAATGTTCAGGAGATCATCAATCAGCTGAAAACTGTTGACGGACTGCAGGATGTGACGCAAATAGTATAGCCTTCATCCCCCATACTACCAAAATTACCAAACTACCAACAATATGAAAAAACTAACCTGTATCATTTGTGCCCTCATGGGATTCGTGAGCGTACAAGCCAAGAGTTATGACAATCCAGACACCCTGTTTGTGTCGCGCGACGGGACGTGTGAGTTCCGTAACATCGCCGATGCCATTGAGGTGTGCCGTGCTTTCATGGAGTATCACAAGGTGATTTATGTGAAGAACGGTACTTACAAGGAGAAACTCGTTGTACCCCAGTGGCTTACCAACATCGAGATTTGTGGCGAAGACCGCGACAAAACCATCATCACCTGGGACGACCATGCTAACATCTGTGCAGACATCACCCCCTTGACTGCTCAAGGAGAGAACAAAAAAATAGGAACTTTCCGAACCTTCACGCTGAAGATTCAAGGTAGCAAAATTACCTTGAAGAATATCACCATCGAGAACAATGCAGCCCGTCTGGGACAGGCCGTAGCCCTTCATACCGAAGGCGACTGCCTGACCTTTGTCAACTGTCGTTTCCTCGGTCATCAGGACACCATATATACAGGCAATGCCAAGACGCGCCTTTTCTTCGACAACTGTTATATTGAAGGTACCACCGACTTTATCTTCGGTCCATCCACAGCATGGTTCGAAAATTGTGACATCTTCTGCAAGGCAAACTCATATATCACGGCAGCTTCGACACCTCAGGACGTGCCTTATGGCTATATTTTCAACAACTGCCACATCACGGCAGCAGACAATGTAGATAAGGTATTCCTAGGTCGCCCCTGGCGTGACTATGGCTATACGCTTTTCATGAATTGTGAACTCCCTCGTCAGATTCGTCCCGAAGGATGGCATAAATGGCGCGAGGGTGCTGACAAGACCTGCAGATACATGGAATATAACAATCATGGCGAAGGTGCTGCCACCGACAAGCGCGTCAGCTGGAGTCGTCAACTCACCAAGAAAGAGGCTCAGAAGATTACCCGCGAGGCCGTTTTCACCATCAATGACGTATGGAACCCGTCAAAAAATGAGAAATGAGTAATCGACGAAGTCGCTTTATACCTTTAGGTCAAAGAAATTAGAAATTAGAAATTATGATTACCTCTAAAGTTAAAAACAAGCTATTCATTATAGCATTATCACTGCTCCCTCTGTCAGCAATGGCCCAGGAGAATCCCCTGTGGATGCGCTTCTGCAACATCTCTCCTGACGGGCAGCAGATAGCCTTTTCCTACAAAGGCGACATCTATACCGTTGCAACCACTGGTGGAGAAGCCCGCCAGCTGACCACCAATTCTGCGTACGACGCCTACCCAGTCTGGAGTCCTGACGGACAGCAGATAGCCTTTGCCTCTACCCGCGAAGGAGGTTTCGACGTATGGCTAATGTCATGTAAGGGTGGTACCCCTACCCGTCTGACCACCAACAGCAACGATGAGTTCCCCATCACTTTCAGTGACAAGAACCATGTGCTTTATTCCTCGAAGATTCTGCCTACGGCAAAGTCTATCGTATCATCGCGCAACTTCCCTCAGGTTTACGAGGTTAGCACCCAGGGCGGTCGCCCTCGCATGTTCTCCGTCATCTCGATGGAGGATATCAGCATCAATGCTCAAGGCGACGTACTTTATCACGACAACAAGGGGTATGAGGACTTCTTCCGCAAGCACCATCAGTCAGCCATCACACGCGACATCTGGCTGAAGAAAGGCGACAAGTTCACTAAACTCACCGATTTCCGTGGTGAAGACCGCACCCCTGTATGGGCTGCTGACGGACAGTCGTTCTACTACCTGAGTGAGCAAGATGGAACGTTCAACGTATGGCATCGGAGCATTGACGGCAAGAACAAGCAGCAGATTACCCATCATCAGAAGAATCCCGTCCGCTTCCTCACCGCAGCCCAGAACGGTACGCTCTGCTATGGCTACGATGGCGAGATATACACGTGGAAAGACGGCAAGGAACAGAAGGTGAACATCAGCATTACCAGCGATCGTAATGACCGTGACCTGGTACGTCAGACGCTGACCACAGGAGCCACGGAGATTCGTCTGTCGCCAAAGAACAAGGAGATAGCCTTTATCCTGCATGGTGATGTCTATGTCACCTCTATCGATTATAAGACCACCAAGCGTATTACCAACACCCCAGAACAGGAGCGCAACCTCGACTTTGCCCCTGACGGACGCAGCCTGGTCTATTCGTCGGAGCGTAATGGTGTCTGGCAGATTTACCGCTCAACCATCAAGAACAAGGATGAGAAGCAGTTTGCCTATGCCACAGAGCTCACCGAGGAACGTCTTACCCAAGGCGACAAGGTTTCCATGCAACCCCAATACAGTCCTGACGGCAAGGAGATTGCCTTCTTCGAGAACCGTGCCGACCTGCGTATCCTAAACCTTGCCTCCAAACAGGTGCGCACCGTTTTGGACGGAAAATATGTGTATAGCTACAGCGATGGCGACCTCTGGTTCCAATGGAGCCCGGACAGTCGTTGGCTGCTCTCCTGCTATATCGGTGTGGGAGGCTGGCACAGTCCTGATGTAGCCCTCGTAGATGCCGCCGGCAAGAAGGCACCCTACAACCTGACCAACAGCGGTTACAGCACGGGTTATGCCAAGTGGGCACTGGGTGGAAAGGGTATCATTTTCACCAGCGACCGTGCAGGCTATCGCAGTCATGGTTCGTGGGGCGCTGAAGAGGATGTCTATCTGATGTTCTTCGACCTCGATGCCTACGAGCGTTTCCTGATGACGAAGGAAGAGAAGGCACTTTTGGACGAGGCTCAGAAAGAAGCCAAGAAGGCAAAGGTTGCTGACGACAAGAAGGACGACAAGAAGAAGAAGGATGCCAAGAAGGGAGACAAGAAAGAGGCTCCCAAGGCAGAACCCAAGAAAGCACTGGTGTTCGACCTCGACAATTGCAAAGACCGCATCGTACGCCTCACGGTAAATTCCAGTCATCTGGGCGATGCCGTGCTGAGTCCGAAGGGTGACACCTTATATTATCAGGCTTCTTTCGAGGATGGCTATGACCTGTGGCGCCATAACCTGTTGGAGGATAAGACCGAACTGGTATTGAAGAACGTGGGAGGCAGCGAGATGCAGGCCGACAGCAAGTTCAAGACCCTCTACCTGATATCAAAAGGTATCAAGAAGATTGACCTTGCCAAGAACAAGATAGAGACCATTACCTTCGAAGCACCCTTCGACTACCAGCCCTACAAAGAGCGCCAGTATCTCTTTGACCACATCTGGCGACAAGTGAAGGAGAAATTCTACGATACCAATCTCCACGGCATCGACTGGGCAGGCTATCGTAAGACCTACGAGCGCTTCCTGCCTTACATCAACAACAACTACGACTTCCGCGACATGCTCAGTGAGATGCTGGGCGAGCTGAACGGCTCACACACAGGAGCCCGCTATCGTCCTGTTCTCACCCTTCAGCGTACAGCCCACCTGGGCGTGTTTACCGACCCCAGCTATGAGGGTGACGGATTGCGCATCGAGGAGGTTATCAAGCGTGGACCCTTTGCACTACGCAATACAGGTGTGAAGGCCGGCGACATCATCGAACAGATTGACGGCCAGACCATCAAACGTGGTGAAGACTACAACTATATGTTGGACGGAAAGGCTGGTCAGCGCACCCATGTTACCGTCTATAATCCCAAGGACGGCAAACGTCGCGACATCATCATCAAGCCCGTCAGCCAGGCAGCCCTCGACGAACTGCTCTACAAGCGTTGGGTGGACCGCAACGAGAAACTAGTGGACAGTCTCTCTGGTGGCAAGTTGGCCTATGTGCATGTTAAGGCGATGAACAGCGAGAATTTCCGCAAAGTATATAGTGAACTGTTGAGCGACAAGAATCGCAACCGCGAGGGTGTCATCGTTGACGAGCGTGGCAATGGTGGAGGATGGTTACACGACGACCTCTGCACGCTGCTCAGCGGTAAGGAGTATCACCGCTTCGTACCTAATAATAAATATGTGGGACGCGACCCGCTGAACAAGTGGGTGAAGCCCTCCTGTGTGCTGATGAATGAAGACTGCTATTCGAACGGCTCCGGATTCCCCTGGGTATATCGTGAACTGGGCATTGGCAAGCTCATCGGTACACCTGTGGCAGGCACCGCCACCTCCGTATGGTGGGAAACGCTGATGGACCGTACCCTCGTATTCGGTATTCCTCAGGTGGGCAAATGGGACAAGAACAACCAGTTCATGGAGAACCAAGAGCTCTTCCCCGACATCGAGGTGTTCAACACACCAGAGGACTACATCAACGGATACGACAGACAACTGGAGACAGCCATCCGCGAAATGCTGAAAATAGCCAAGTAATGGATGGTTGCTGAAAAAGAAATATTGAGCGTATAAAAAGAAAGATGGGCTACTGAAGGTAGTCCATCTGCTTTTTCAATGCCTGCAAATCATCACGAACCGACAAGAGCCTCGTCAACACTTCTGCCCGCTTGTCTGCTCCATCACGATTGCTATTAATGATTTTCTTGGCAGCAGCCAACTTGAAGCCACGCACTTTCACCAGGTTATGTATCAGCCTGATCTGTTCAATGTCCTTCTCCTGATACTGGCGTATTTTGGCTGGTCCGCTCGTCTTTGGCTTCAAATAAGGAAACTCCGTTTCCCAATAGCGCAATGTGCTTTCGTTCAGACCAAACATGTCCGCTACCTCCTTGATGGAGTAGTACAATTTCAAGTTTTTATTCAGATTCAGTGCCATAGCCGATTTGTTTGCTTGCGACTGCAAAGATAGTGCAAAGATAGCGAATTTCCAAATAAAAAACCATATTTTGCAAAAATATCCATTAACGTTTGGTTAATAGCGAAACTATTTGTACTTTTGCAAACAAAGAAAAATCTATAAACAAAATTTATATCTATGTTTTTCACAAACAAATTAAAAAGAGTGATGCTCACAGCCTGTATGGCAGTAGCAGCAATGACCATGTCTGCCCAAAACGAGACAATGGACAATGAAACAGTATTAAGCCTGCTGAAAGAAGGCTTCTCTTCAGAAGAAATCATCGGTGCCATTGAAAACAGCACCGAACGTAGAATTACGTATAGCATTGACTTCATGCGCCAGCTGAAGGCTGCAGGTGCCGAGGCATCGTTAACCACCTTTATCCAGAAGATTGCCAAGACAGACTTCGGTTATGAAGGCATCTTATGGTGGAACCCCACAGGCGGAGGCAAGCCCAAGAAGATGTTCCGTACCCAGTTTGAGAAGGAGTCCAAAGGCTTTAACCTCGGAACGTTGGCTCTCATTGGTGCTGCTGCCTATGGTGTAGGCTCAGCCGTCAAGGGAAGTGCTTCTTCAGGTACTGCTGCTGCAGTAGCAGGAGGTGCCGTCGCCATGATGTCCACAGGTAAGGACATCCAGAAACTGATGTTGCCAGGAGCCACCTCAAAGCTGCAGATGGAGGGTGAAAACGGTCGCCATCCCGTGTTCCGCTTCTACTTCCCCAAGAAAGAGGGCGAGAGCTTCCAGCAAGGTGCCGACAACTGGTATCAGATCGTCATGAGCAGCATTCAGAACCCCAACGAGTTCCAGTGCATCAAGATGCAGGTCAAAGAGCCCAAGAAGAGTGGCAAGGGCGGTCGCCGTCTGTTCCCGGATAAGATGTCTTACAGCATCCTGGGCTTCGAGGGCACCAATGCCTCTAACCGTAACATCATCGATTTCGAGATTAACGAGATCAACAACAACACCTTCGAGGTAACCTTCCCCAAGGAGTTGGAGCCAGGCGAGTACTGCTTCTTCTATAAGGGCGGTCTGGGTTCAGACTCGTTCAAGGAGCATCCCTTCGGATTTGACTTCACCGTGAAATAAACTAACGTTTAACCATTTAATCATAAAAGCCTTATGAAGAAAATTTTGATGACCCTCGTTGCATTGGTAACTATCTCTGTTACTGCCAATGCCCAAACCGTTTATGTATCTACTGGCGATGGTGCCGTTGCTTACCACAAGAGCAAGTCGTGCAGTTATCTGACTAATTCCAAGGACGTGAAGAGTGTATCTACTGCTGAAGCAAAGAAGATGGGACGTCACGAGTGTACCCGTTGCTACGGCACAGCGGCAGCAGCTAAGAAGACTACTACAACTGCTAAGAAGTCAACCCCCGAACGCGATGAGAAGGGACGCTTCATCAAGAAAGCCGACACTGAGAAGAAAACTGCTGAAAAGAAGGTGAAGACCGAGAAGAAGGCTGCTGAAAAGAAGACTACCCCCGCACGCGATGAGAAGGGACGCTTCATCAAGAAGGCCGACACCGAGAAGAAAGCTGCTGAAAAGAAGGTGAAGACCGAGAAGAAGGCTGCTGAAAAGAAGACTACCCCCGCACGCGATGAGAAGGGACGCTTCATCAAGAAAGCCGATACCGAGAAGAAGGCTGCTGAAAAGAAGTCAACCCCTGCACGCGATGAAAAGGGACGCTTCATCAAGAAAGCCGACACAGAAAAGAAAACTACAGCCAAGAAAACCAAGAAGGCTGCATAACACCTAATTTATATATATGAAGAAAATTTATATGATTGCAGTGTTGGCAATATTCTGTCTCACTGCAAACGCCCAGAAGGCACGTCACTTGTCGGGTGACATCACTATCCAACCCATGATTGGTGTGTCAGAAGGCATCCTCTCAGGCAAATACAACAATTTTATTTTCCGCAGCGACGACCCTCGCACGGGTCTGACCATCGGTGCCGAAGGCGAGTATTTCACGAATACCCGCAATCTCTCACTCACCGCAGGTCTTATGTACACCCAGCAGGGATGGATGGGAAAGGGTACTGGTCCGCAAACTACCAAACTCAATTTCATCAACGTTCCCCTGATGGTCAATTTCTATGTCCTCAAAGGCCTTGCCCTGAAACTGGGTCTGCAGATGGGCTTCAGAGTGAGCGCTACGGAGGGTAACGAAAGTGTGGGTGATTTATACGAGGGATTCAACCTGAGTCTGCCCATTGGTGTCTCATACGAGTTCAAGAGTCCCATCACCCTTGACCTGCGCTACATCCCTGCCCTAACGCCCATCAACAAGGACTCCAACAGCGACTGGAAGATGCGTAGCGATGTCTTGACGCTGACCATCGGTTACAAGTTCGAACTTTTTACCCTATAACAAGAATCGCTTAGGAATTTCCTAAGCGATTTTCTTTAAAACAAATCAATTAAGCCTTGGTATCGTGGGCTTTTCAGTGCGCCTCGTTAAATAGTGTCACACCGCACTCCTTGTTACTAAAGTTAATAAGAAAGCCCGGACGAATATGCCCAGGCTTTCTTATTTCGATTTTCAGCGTATAAAATCTTTTAGTCGGCCTTTGGCCTTTGTAAAAGCGAGCAAAGCTCACTAAAACGGTCCATGGCCCATGCACGATGTCGTGCCCAGTGCCGTCAGGAAAGCTGTGAG
>CACXSA010000024.1 GCA_902770195.1 uncultured Prevotellaceae bacterium | reverse complement strand
GAACACTGTGAGTTGTTGACCATGAACCTGACGGTTCTGCTGTTTGCGCTGGAAGCGCTTTTGGAAAACTGAATCTTTCATCTTTACTTTCCTTTTTTTGTTAATACTAATTTTACTTCGTGAAACTCATCCAGTCGGGGTTTATAGAGCCCGTGGTTTCTTGTTCACGATGCAAAATTAGCGCGTTTTTCTTAGCATAAAGAGAAAAAAATAACCCGATACACACTAAGGTATATCGGGTATATTCCAATGTTTGGAAAGTATATCGGAAGGTATAACGAACCTACCAGTCTTTACGTGTCCAAGTCTTTCCTTGCTTTAAATAATTAGGTTCGTTGGCATAAACATAAAAGCCATTTTGTAGTCCCTGACGTTCGCCAAAAAACAATTCTTTGATCATGAAGGCGAGGTCTCTATATTGGTTGTCTGGCCAAAGTTCAAGGTTGCGTTCCTTTACTTTTATTTTATTAATGGCAGATTTCAAGTCTATCTCGGCATCTATAGGCTTGTCGAAATGGAAATGGGCGTTCACCCAACGGCAGAAGTCAGCACGCTTGCGAAGTTTGAGCCAGCCGAACCACTCGAAGAGCACACAGACAACGACCCAATATGATTTCTGTTTAAGTACAGCCAAATCTCCGTCCAGTCTATCACTAAAAGCAGCCTCAACCTTGTCAGCATCAACGCGAGGGTCGAATGGTCCTGCCACAATAGGAGGTGCCAGACTCAGCGGAGCAGTCTCGAACACCTCATCGGCAAAGAACGCCTCTTGCATCTCTTCAATGGTCATAATTTGGACACCCAGCCCTTGGGCAAAATCCAACACTTGTTCCGATTCACTCACCAGCCAGCAATCGGGAATCTTCTGTGACCAATACAGCGCAGCACTCTGCTCCCACGATATACGCCCGCAGTAAGGTTGGCGGAAATCCAAGAACTCTGTCCATGCGTCATCTTCCAAATCCATTACTTCGAACATGCCATGTCTTTGTCCGTCACGAACTTGTGCTTTCATTTTACCACCCAAGTCCTCGAATGTGTATTGGGTCATCGTTAGTTTGCCAAGAACTCTTTCTGTGACACCCCCAATACCTGTAGGTTCGTTTACAGTCGTGAATGACTTGACGATGGCATTCATTATCCTGTCAATACTAAAATGATCCATTGTGGCCTTTTCGGCTACTACAAAATTTAAAAGCTCCATATCTATTTGTTGTCGATATAAGATATTTCGTTTGTACCAAGAATTTCGTTTGCTTTCTCCTCGCTGATAAGGTTTTCGGCTAAGGCACGATACACCATACGCGAGAACCTGTATGAAGTTTCTTCTCCTAGATAAGTAGAAGTCTTTGCCCAAGCTTTCAGTTTCGGACTCATATTCTGTTTGATGTAGAACTGGGTGTGAAGGGCATCACTCATAATGTGCTCGTCCTTCAATCGGTGGAGGATGGCTTCGATACTGATGCCGAACTGGGTCTGCAGACGGCCAACCTCGTTCAGGAACACCTTATTAATACGCGTGCCAAACACCTGATGAAGCACTTCTGATGAAAGAAGCATCTCACCAGCAAAGTAATGACATAGCGCCTCCCGTTCCTTCTCCGATAGGCTGTCGCTCATCCGCATGACACTGTGGCCAAACTCATGCAGGCCTGTGAAGCGTTTGCGCTCCACGGTGTAATGCTTATTTAGTACTATCACAGGTTTCTCATTAACGAATATGCACATGCCGTCGAATGCATCGGGAGCCTCAATCTCTATCACACGCAGACCATGAGACTCCAGCAAGTCAATAATGTTGCTCAATGGACCAAGCCCCAAATGCCAGTCCTCTCGGATGCGAGCCACCACACGCTTCACGTCGCTTCTATTCGAAACCACCATGTCGCTTAGGTCGTAGTCGAAGTTCGTGCTGATACCCAAAGTGTCCTCAATCTCCAGATAACGCTCGGCTTTATCCTTCACCTCTTCGTTGATGGCATTCTCATCGCCCTTACTCAATTTGGACTTTTTGCGATAATCTGCAGGTCGTGTAATCTGTGCCGTCACCGGACGGAAGAAATAGTCGAAGTCCATACCTAATGCCTGTGCTAAAAGGATATGCACTCGTGAGGACGGCATCATTTTGCCAGCCTCATACTTCGAGATGTTCGGCTTGCTCACCTCGCCATTTGTACGCCGTGATAGTTCATCCATCGTTAGCCTTTTCATTAACCGGGCACTCTTTAGCCTCCGCCCGAAAATTTCCTTGTAATCCATAACTTCTGACTCTAAGATTCTGAGTTATATTTCTTTTAGGCAACAAAATTACAAAATAATTATATAAAAGTTGCGTTTTTAGCCGAAAAATTAGTATTGTTTAACGGAAAGAAAACTCAATGTAACTATTCATGCCATTGGATGCTAAGTAGGTGCAAGGTGCATCATAACCAATTTATCTCACACACACCCGAAGATGCTAACTATAGTATGTTGACAAACGTCATTTTTTATATTAAATTTGCACACAAAAATTAGCATTCAAATGATAACAAATACTATTTTGGACGTTTTTGCTCGCAATCTTCAAGAATTGAGAAAGGAAAGAGGGCTGTCTCAAGAACATTTGGCAGCTAGGGCAGGTGTACATCGTACCTACATAGGAATGATTGAACGCTCAGAGAAAAATATCACCCTGCTGAATATGGAGAAAATAGCTATAGCTTTGAATGTAGACATCATTGACTTGTTGAAACGATGAAGATAGATATGAGAATTCCCCCTAAATCGAAGTCTTCCGCTATGGATGGGGCAGAACTTGCAGAAGCTTTGAAGCCCTTAATTGGCCACAGTTTCCCCTTGACAGACAAGCCAAGAACAAATGGTTCCACCTTGCGAAAGCTGATAGAGGAATTGTTTGTAGATAATCCTACAGAAACGGCTGCTGCGGATGACTACAAAGTGGTTCCGTATAGGAAGAAGGGAATCCCCAGACTTTTGAACATAGTTGCAGATTCTTATATTGTTACTTCTGGCAATAGTTATAACCTCCAAGTATGGAATAGATTCCCCAATAGTAGGAATGTGCTTGTCCGCTACTCAAACAAGGAAAAGATAACCTGTAAAGACATTCGACTTATTCTGACAAAGGTCGATACCGATGACAAAACGATAAAAAGCATTATTGTTTGCACACCCCAGTATATAGAGAAAAAGTTCGGAAAGTTTGGGGTTCCAACGATGAAGTATCAACTCATCATAAGCCCTAATAGCCGCACTGCCATTACTGGAAGTAAGGACAAGGTTCTATACAACCCGGATACCACCGTAGTCTCAGCATTGACCGTTAATCAAGTGAATCTGACAGGAAAGTCTATAGGAGATGCGCCAGAGAAGGGGAACATGCTTTCATTGGAAAGTATCAAAAACAAAGTGGCAAAGCAATTGATCG
This sequence comes from uncultured Prevotellaceae bacterium, assembly GCA_902770195.1. Classification (GTDB taxonomy): domain Bacteria; phylum Bacteroidota; class Bacteroidia; order Bacteroidales; family Bacteroidaceae; genus Prevotella. Next base: position 49,170 of record CACXSA010000024.1, on the reverse strand, counting down.
GAATGAAACTCCCCGCAAAAGATACCAAGACGCGAGGCCAGATGCTGGAGAGAGAAGTGTCTAAGTTGCTGGGATATTCGGATGTAGAAACTTTGGTGGGTGGCTATCCGGACATTCCCCACCAGTTGCTAGAAATAAAAGTTCAAGATTCCCCGACTGTAGATTTGGGGAAATATTCTCCGAGTAATGCCATTGTGATAAATGAAGAATTGCAGGTGACGACAGAGGATGTTCGATATCTAATTGCATTGGCGAATCCATCTTCTGGCACTATAGAAGGACTGGTAATTTCTCCAGGTTCGGAACTTGGCGACACCTTTACTTTCATTAATGAGACGAGTTTCAAATGCCAACGGAGTATTCCGATGAGTTTCTTTGATGAACACGAGGGAGGTTCGCTGTTTAACCCCTAAGACCGAATGCCTGTCTGACCAAGTCATTCAGGCATTTTACGTATGAATCACGTGTTTGGGGATTGGTTTCTTTATTGATGCTGTCCACCACTATTACAATTTCCTTGGCAATGTTGCTGTTAGGGTCAGGCACGGGATATTTTTCAATATATTGGGAGAGGTAGCGTCTACGGCCAGAATACAATTTGTTGTTAAAGCATAGGTCGTGATACTTCACCATGACGTCGGAATTGCAGACGCCCTCTACCAACAAAAGCAATTGACGCTCTGTTTCCGTAGTGGCACACATCCAGTAACAGTTCCCATTAACAACAGCTCCGCTTTCGTCATAACAGAATCGAGGGTACAGACTTATGTCGGGAAAAACCACCTTGGGTAAACTCCATAATGCAGGATTTTGTGGAACCCAGTATTCATACCATGCTCTGTTAGCCTTCAACAGATATTCCCGTTTTTCCAGCTCTTCCCGGTGACTCTCCAAATATTTTCTTGCTTGGGGGAAACAGTTTATGTCATATACCATTCTCTTACCATCCATAGAGTAATGGGGATATAGAATGAGTGGCATCGTTGAACGGTCAATCCGCCACGTGTCAATATTCTCCTGTGAGATTAACGGCGACAAAAGTTCATCTTCAACAACTATCTTTTCCCTATTCCATAGTCCATTTATGAAAATTTTGTCTGCACATGACTTGATGCCAACCCTCACCTTAAATCTGTCACCTATTCGGAAGCTTGTATTAGAATTGACGGTGTCAATCCATTCGTTTTCATCCTCAGTAGACATCTGCCAAATAGCAGTCTTATCTATGGCATGTTTCAATAGTCCAGATTTATAATTGTATATTTTCCCACCAACATTATATACTCCTGGGACATCTCTTTTCATTACATCATACACAGAACCGATGGTAGGATTTTCAATTCCCACTTCCTGCACGGGGTGTTCATAAATGCTTCTGAATCTACCAACAGACATGGATTTTGCCGTTTTGGAATTTTTCTTCCGACCAATGAAAATTGCGGGTAGTACAGCTGCATCAAACAATTTGGTGTCTCCAAGGTCAATGATGTCAAGAATGTCGTAATGGTCTAACAAGAACTTCCGTATATCTGCACCACTCTTGGTACACAAATACCTATTTGACGTAATCACCCCCATTAATCCACCTTTCTTCAAAGCATTTGTCATTGCAATAATGAATGGGAAATAAAGGTCAATCCTTCCTGACAGATTGTAAAGCCGGGAGAGTTGCTGAGCTCTTTCGGAACCAAGAATCTGAGTTCTGACATACGGGGGATTTGCTATGACAATATCTGCGAACTCTGATAAAGACTCCCCGCTAAACAAGTCCATTTTACCAGAGCAAACCGACAGGAAGTCTTCTTGGTGGAACGTTACATTCTTTGTATCACGTAATACTCTTTCTGCCTGTTGCAAATAGCTGGCGTTAGTGTCATATCCTATTATGTTCAAGATATCGGAAGGCAAACTCTTTTGAATAGCATACAACAAAGCCCCATCGCCACAAGCCGGATCAAGAACCACGTTATTGGTTCCGATTTTAGAATATGAAATAAGTTCTTGGGCCAAAAAAAAAGCCAAAGCATGTGGGGTAAACGTAGCCCCTGTCTTTTTTATTTCCGTTGTTGCCAAACTATTCATGTCAATTCAATACTGGCATATTTTACATTTCCGTAAACAAGTTCGTTATTCTTTTCTACTGTGCAAAGATACGAATAATCTTCGATATTATTCACAACCAAGCACATTTTTACACATAATTTAATAGAACGTTTAGTTGTTTTAAAAAATATGTATCTTTGCACCTTTCTTCACCATTTCAAACATGCTCTATTTGTGCAGTAGCACCCACACCCCCGATGACAAATGACAGTTATGACAAATGACAGTTTTTTGAATTGGAGAAGAAAAGAGTGTTAGTAATATATATTATAATATATATAATACTAATCCATAAGTACACCGATTTTCAATAACTGTCATCTGTCATTTGTCATCATGCTAAGGCTCAACTTGCCCGCCAGCGACGAAAAGTAATACACGAAGGTCGAAAATTACGGATTCGAGGCCACGAAATTACGGTTCGTTTAATTTCGATGAATTCTTCATCAAAATCGCCCCAAATCGAAGGGCAAAATTTGGAAGCGCACGAAAAATATTGTACCTTTGCAATGTCAAAAGTTGAGAGCAAGAGCTGATGTTGAGAGAAGAGCCAACGACTGCAGCGGAAGCAAATTTTTCACTTTTCACTCTTCACTTTTCACTTTGATTTGCGGGAAGTCGGCCACCCGATGTAGCTGGTCGCAACGAATCTAATACTATGTAAAACACACACAACTATGGCAAAGATTTTGTATGAAGTAAAGAAGAACCAGAACTCGTACTCTGCGGCTTTCGGCAAGTGGTACGCTCAGATCAAGAGTCTGGAAACGTTGAACACCCGAAAGCTGGCTAACCACATCTCGGAGCACGGAAGCATCTACACCCCCGACGTCGTTTACGGCGTATTGGAGAAGTTCCGCAGCTGTCTCGTAGAGATGCTGCTGGAGTCGAAGAAGGTAAAGATTGAGGGCCTTGGCACCTTCTACTGCACCCTCGAGAACCAGAAGAACGGTGCGCTGAAGAAGGAGGATTTCAACGTGAACAAGCACCTGAAGGCTCTCCATATCCGATTCCTGCCTGAGCAGACTACGGAGGAGAACATCTCCAGTCGCGAGTTCCTGAAGAAGGCCGAGTTTATCAACATCGAGCAGCTCCTGAAGAGCGACGAGAGCGAGAACGGAAACGGCTCTACTGGCGGAAACAGCGGAAGCGGAACAGGTGGCATAACACCAAGCGGCGGTGACAACGGCGGTTCACAAAACGGCGGAAGTCAGAGCGGCGGTGACAGTGGCAACGATGGCGGCGGCCAGAGCGGCGGCAGCGGAGGCGACGAAACCTAAGGAGTGGCGCCTAAAGGGCGCACTCTTTTCAGGAACGAAAAATGTATAACCTAATTTAATGAAAAACACCATGAAGAAAGAAACTTGGAAGACCGTCATTCAACTGATTGTATCAATCCTCACGGCAGCCCTGACTGCCCTCGGAACAACCTCGTGCATGGGCCATGGCCCAATCATTCTCTGACGAATTCAGATCAACACTAACGGCCTGCAGGCACATTATCTTGATGCCTGCAGGTCGTGTCGTCTTAGTAGAGGCAGAACATAGGTTCCATCATTTTCCACTTCTCATCACTGGTAGCACCCTCACGGCATTGCTGGAACATGGCCATATAGTCTTCCCACTCCTGCTGACGGGGTAGTGTGGCCAGCTGTGCCATTGCCGAGTCCCAATCGAAGTCGAGTGGTGTTTCGACAATCATCACCAGGCGGGTGTCCAGGATAAACAGCTGCATATCAAGAATACCCACCTGACGGATGCCGTCTAGTATCTCGGGCCAGGCATTCTCTTCACTATGCCTGCGTCGATATTCTGCTATCAGTTCCGCATCGTCCTTCAAATCCATAGTCTGCACATATCGTTTCACAGGCTGACCATAGTTCTTTACTGGAAATCCTTCGTTCTTCATCATCTTTTCAAGATTGTTTCTGCTTGCAAAATTACGAAAACCAGCGTAAAGATTTGCTTATTTCAGGGGAAAAGTTTAATTTTGCAGCGAAAAATTAGACTGAGATGATTAGACTCTTATTTACATTACTCTTTGTTGGAGCATTAGCAGTAAAGGCCCAGCCTGCCCAGCAGGACTTGGATGACAAGTATGCAACGGAATTGGTGAAGGTTGGAGCGACAGCGCCAGACTTCAAGATGAAGTCACCCGATGGCAAGACCATACAGTTGTCGAAATATGCCAAGGGAAAGACCGTTGTTCTAGACTTCTGGGCATCGTGGTGTCCTGACTGTAGGAAGGATGCGCCAGAGGTGGTTAGGATGTATGACGCCTATCACCCTTATGGCATCGAGTTCATCGGTGTGTCGATGGACACCGACGTAGAGGCATGGAAGAAAGCCATCGAGAAGTATGGTATCAAGTACCCACAGGTGAGCGAACTGAAGAAATTCAAGGAAACAGACATCTCCAAGGCTTATGGTGTGAAATGGATTCCCTCGATGGTGGTCGTTGGTCCTGACGGACAGGTGAAGCTCTCGACAGTGGTTATCGATAAGGTGGACAACTACCTGAAGGAACTGATTAAACAACTAAAATAACAAAAGGATATGAAGAAAATCATGACATTAGTACTGCTGGCAATGGTATCGCTGGCAGGAATGGCTCAGGAAGAGACATACAAAGCAGAGATGGACGTGCTTGATGCCCAGGGTGAAGCTATTGTGAAGCAATATAAAGCCCTGATGGAGAAAGACCCCAAGAAGGAACTTCCCACCACCAATGCACAGATTACATCATTCATGCAGATGCTCGACTCCATCAGCAACCTTCAGGTACAGCTGATTCGTCGCATAGCACGGGAGAACAAGAAGAACCAGATTCCCGTTCCGTATATTAAAGAGGCTATGTACGCGCTGGGCTACGAAGGACTGAAAGAAGTGCTGGATCCCCAGGCTGCCTACTATAACAATCCAGAGCTGGCCAATGCCAAGAAGTTGCTGGCAGGCTTTGAGAAGCGTGCTCCTGGCAAGATGTTCCAGGAATTGACGATGAAGGATATGAGCGACAAGGATGTGAAGCTGAGCCAATGGGTGGGCAAAGGACAGTATGTGTTGGTTGACTTCTGGGCTTCCTGGTGCGGTCCCTGCCGTCAGGAGATGCCCAATGTCATTGCCTGCTATGAGAAATTCCACTCCAAAGGTTTCGATGTGATAGGTGTTTCCTTCGACCAGAAAAAGGAGGCATGGGTAAATGCCGTTCAGCAAATGGGTATGTCGTGGCCTCAGATGAGCGACCTGAAAGGGTGGAAATGTGCAGCAAGTGAAATCTACGGTATTTCCTCCATCCCCAGCAACGTCTTAGTTGACCCACAGGGAAAGATTATCGCTATGGACCTGCGAGGCTTCGAACTGGTAAAGAAGCTGAAGGAAATCTACGGAGAATAAGTAAAGGCAACAGAAAAGTAATAAGGACAGCAGCTGAGAGCATCAACCCTCAGCTGCTGTTTTTAGTACCTCACTCAAAGTGGGGTGGATATGCACCATATCGCGCAACTGGGCAATGGTGGTATCACGACACATCAGCACACTCACTTCCTGAACAAGATCGGCAGCATGGGCGCCAAAAGCATGACAACCCAACAGGCGACCCTCTGTATCGGTAAAGAGCTTCAGCAGACCCTCCGTCTCGTTCATCGCCAAAGCCTTTCCGTTGGCTCGCCAGAACGACTTGCGACACTGGTATGCTACACCATCGGCCTTCAGCTGGTCTTCACCAGGGCCCACACATGCTGCCTCCGGTTCTGTAAAGATGGCAGCAGGCATAATGTCGAAACGGATGCCGTCGGTTTTTCCAACTATCTGATTGACCACCCTCATAGCCTGCATCTCAGCAGCATGAGCCAGCATCTGGCGACCATTGACATCACCAATGGCATAGATGTTCGCAGCACAATGGTAATTATCGTCAACAGGGATGGTACCATTAGATGCCAAGGTAATGCCTGCAGCCTCAAGGTTCAATCCTTCTGTATTCGCTTTACGACCCGTAGCAATCAGGATGGCATCGGCATCGATATCGGCAATATTCTCTACAGCCGTCTTCATCTTAAACTCGATGCCTCGCTTCTCCATCAACTTGCGCAGGCGTTTGGCCACATCACTATCGAGCATCGGCAAGCACTCCTTCAGGAATTCCACAACCGTAACCTCCGTACCGAAACGATGGAAAACGGAAGCAAACTCCATACCAATGACACCTGCACCTATGATGCATAGCCGTTTGGGCTGCTGACTGAGTTGAAGCAGTTCGGTGCTGGTCATCACGCGAGGGTCGTCAATGCCCTCAATAGGAGGCATCTTAGCACTACTGCCCGTAGCAATGATGATGTTACGAGCCTCTACCGTTTCACCGTTTACCTGAACAGAATGATTATCCACAAACGTTGCATGCCCGCGGAGAAGCGTGATGTTTGGCTGCGAGAGGATGGCCTCCACCCCACTCCGCAACTGTGTTACTACCTGTTGCTGGCGCTCGAAAGCCTCAGCAAACGAAGCACTGTGGACATAGGTCTTGGTAGGGATGCACCCACGATTCAAGCAGGTGCCTCCTACCTCGTCCTGTTCTACTATGACCACCTGCAAACCCTCGTGGGCAGCATATTCAGCGGCGCGGTAACCACCAGGTCCAGCACCTATTATAACCAGGTCAGTATTCATAATTAGAAATTAGTAATTAGAAATTAGTAATTAGAAATTATGATTACTCTTCCAGCATTTGACGGTACGTCACAATAGGATGCTTGGCAGCCAGCACATCGTCCACTCGTCCAATCGGTGTGTTATGAGGAGCCGACTTCACCAATTCCGGATCGTTCTTTGCCTCTTCCGCAATCTTACGCATCACGGCTATAAAGCCATCTATCGTATCGCGTGACTCATTCTCCGTCGGTTCAATCATCAGAGACTCATGGAACAGCAACGGGAAATAGATGGTGGGGGCATGATAGCCATAGTCCAGCAAGCGCTTTGCCACATCCATCGTGGTGACACCTGTTGACTTGTCCTTCAGTCCGTCGAACACGAACTCATGACAGCAGAGTCCTTCAATGGGCAGTTCATAGACATCCTTCAACGACTCTTTGATGTAGTTGGCATTCAGCGTAGCCAACGGACCTACCTCCTTCACATGGTCACGACCCAGTGTGATGATATAAGCCAAGGCACGCAACATCACAGCAAAGTTTCCGTGATAGGGCGACACTACAGGGAAGAACTCCTGCAAGCCCTCACGAACGCCCACGGGTCCACTGCCAGGACCACCTCCACCATGAGGTGTCGAGAAGGTCTTATGCAGATTGATATGCATCACATCGAAGCCCATGTCGCCAGGACGGCACACTCCCAGCATCGGATTCAGGTTTGCACCATCGTAATACATCAGTCCGCCGCAATCGTGGATGAGCTTGGCAATTTCAGGAATCTGGCATTCAAACAGTCCCAGCGTGTTGGGATTGGTCATCATCATGGCTGCAATATTGGGACCTTCCTCACTAACCAGTCTTTCCAAATCGGACAGGTCAACGAGTCCATTGGAGGTAGATTTCACCTCAACAATCTCCAAGCCACAGACAGCGGCAGAGGCAGGATTGGTGCCATGAGCAGAATCAGGCACTATCACCTTCTTGCGCTGCAAATCACCCTTTGAGCGATGGTAGTTGTCAATAATCATCAGACCCGTCAATTCACCATGAGCACCTGCGTAAGGCTTAAAGGTGAAATGAGCCAGTCCTGTCAGTTTACACAACGAACGCTCCAGGTATGCAATAGCCGCACGGGCACCTTCCACCGTATGGGCAGGCTGCAAAGGATGAAGATTCTGGAAAACTGGCAGGGCAGCCATCTCCTCGTTAATCTTAGGATTATACTTCATGGTGCAAGAGCCCAGGGGATAGAACCCATTATCGACACCGAAATTGTTCTGCGAAAGATTGGTATAGTGGCGCACCACCGTCATCTCGTCGCATTCAGGAAGCTGGGCTGCTTCTTGACGACAGAGCTTTGCAGGCAATTCGCTCAACTTGTGAGCATACGTGTTACGAGGCAGACTGTAGCCTCTACGAGAATCCCTGGCTTAAGCCAGCCCCTTATCAAGGGGCTTCAAATATTCATAAGGCTGCAATCTTTACAAGGTTATCAATTTCTTCCTTCGTACGCTTCTCTGTGACAGCGAAAAGGAAGCCTTCCTCGAAGCAGACACCACCCAAGATGCCAGCTTCAATGAAACGCTGGTATAAGGTCTTGCTGTCACCATCGTATTTCACATAGAACTCATTGAAGAAAGGCTGGTCGTAACCCAACTGGAAACGTCCTGTCTTCAACAGCTCATCACACAGATAGTGCGCTCCACCATAGCTCAGCTCAGCAGCCTCACGCAGTCCCTGAGGTCCCATAAGTGCCATATACATCGTGGCATGCAAAGCCATCAGCGACTGGTTGGAACAAATATTCGACGTAGCCTTCTGTCTGCGGATATGCTGCTCGCGAGCCTGGAGTGTCAGTACAAAGGCACGCTGTCCACGGTTATCGAGCGTCTTGCCGACAATACGACCCGGCATCTTGCGAATCAACTTCTCTGTACAGCACATATAGCCTACATACGGTCCGCCAAAAGCCATAGGAATGCCCAACGACTGACCGTCGCCCACAGCAATATCAGCACCCCACTCACCAGGCGTCTTCAATACTGCCAAGTCGGCAGCAACACTATCCATGATAAACAAGGCCTTCTGCTCGTGGCAAGCCTCAGCGAAACCTGTAAAGTCCTCTACGATGCCATAGACGTTTGGCTGCTGAACAATAACACCAGCTACACCTCCTTGTGCCAAACGCTCTTTGACATCGTCCAGACAGGTAACGCCGTTCCTGACAGGCAACGATTCCAACTCAATGCCCTGATGCAGGGCATAGGTTCTCAGCACTTGAAAAGTCAAGGGATTGGAAGCTCCCGTAACGAGCACTTTGTTCTGCTTCTTTCCTGCTGCTACAGCCATCATCATCGCCTCAGCAGTAGCTGTCGAACCATCATACATCGAGGCATTGGAAACGTCCATTCCTGTCAGTTCCGCCATCATCGACTGGTATTCGAAGATGTAATGCAACGTGCCCTGCGATATCTCTGCCTGATACGGCGTATAACTCGTCAGGAACTCGGAGCGCGACAGCAAACTGGGTATCGCAGAGGGGGTGTAATGGTCATAGACACCCATGCCTGCAAAGCAGGTTAACTGGCTATTCCTGGAACCTAACAACTGGAAAGCCTGACGCACCTCCATCTCGCTGGCACTCAAGGGCAGGTCGTAATCACCACGGAAACGAATGCTCTCCGGAATTTCCGAGAAGAGCTCGTCGAGCGACTTCACACCCACCTTTTCCAACATCGCCTGCAGGTCGTTGTCAGTATGGGGAAAATACTTGAACATTGATTCTTACTCTATTGAACTAATATTAAGACTCTTTTTTACTTCTCACAAAAAGCAGTATAAGCCTTTGCATCCATCAGGTTCTCTAACTCACTCTTATCAGACAACTCCACCTTGATAATCCAGTTCTCATAGGCATCGGCGTTAATCTTTTCGGGCTCATCTTCCAAAGTCTCGTTGACTTCGATGACAACACCAGATACAGGAGAAATCAGGTCGGAAGCAGCCTTTACACTCTCCACAGCACCAAACTCCTCTCCGGCTGTTACCTCATCGTCAACATCAGGCATATCCACATAGACCACATTGCCCAGTGCATGCTGTGCATAGTCTGTAATACCCACATAACCGATGTTGCCTTCTACTTTTACATACTCGTGTGACTCAGCATAATAGAGTCCTTCTAAAACTTTTGCCATAGTTCTTATTTTTTTATTTGTTATTGATTATAATCTTTATTTTTTGTAATGTTTGTCGTAGAATTTCTTCTTACAAACAGTTCCTGGGAACGTTTTCTTGCGAATCTGGATTTCCACCTCTGTACCCAACGATGCATAGGCAGCATCTACCAATGCCATACAAACACTCTTATCCGTAGAGATGGTATGATAGCCTGTTGTCACCTCACCAATAGGTTGGCCGTCCTTCAACACGGCATAGCCATGACGAGGTATTGCCTTGTCAGACAGCTCAATGCCCACCAATTTCTTAGGTGCACCTTCTGCTTTCTGCTTGGCCAAGGCTTCCTTACCGATAAACTCGCCTTTGTCGAGTTTGACAAAGATACCCAGTCCTGCCATGATAGGAGTAATATCCTCTGACAGCTCATCACCATAGAGTGGCAAACCAACCTCAAAGCGAAGGGTATCACGACAACCCAGTCCGCAGGGCTTGCAACGGCCTGAAGCCATCAGTTTGTCCCAACATTCGTTGATATAGGCTGCATCGGCATAGACCTCAAAACCATCCTCACCAGTGTATCCTGTGCGGGAAACGATTACCTTACCTATGGTCTTGAAGGTATAGAACACCAGTTCCTTGCATTCCAAACCTAGCACTTCCTCCATCACAGCCTCAGCTTCGGGACCCTGAATGGCCAGTTCGCCATATTGGTCACTTTGATGTTCCAACTGCACGTCATAGCCTTTAGCCTGCTCCTGTATCCATGCCCAGTCCTTGTCTATGTTCGATGCATTGATAACGAGGAAGAAACAGTCTGATGCCATCTTATAAACGAGCAAATCATCTACGACACCACCATGCTCATAGCACATCATGCCATAGAGAATCTTGCCTACAGGCATCTCCCTGACATCGTTCGTAAAGATATGGTTTACATAACGCTCAGCATCAGGACCACTGATAAGCACCTCACCCATGTGACTGACATCAAAAACACCACATGCCTGGCGTACAGTCTGATGTTCATCTACAATATTAGAATACTGGATAGGCATGTCGAAACCTCCGAAAGGAGATATCAGAGCACCTAATGCCACGTGTTTGTCATAAAGACAGGTCTTTTTATTTTCCATTTGTTATAGTTTATTGATAAATTCCTTGCGCAGATAATCTTGTTCTAACTGTTCAATCTCTGCCACTTCTTTGCCTGTAAGGGTCTGCTCCCCATTACAAAGCGTCTGGCGGATAATCGTTTTCACTTCTTCCAGCGAGAGGCTGACGTGATCTTTCAGCAATGTGATACGCTGACGAACACTTTGAATCCCCTTTGACTGAAGCTTTTCCTGACTGGGGGTGATAGATTGCAACATATGCTCCATATTGGTGTCGTAGAGCAATGTGCCGTGCACGATATTACGCCCGTCAAGATGATAGCAAGCTGTTCCACTCACCTTTTTCCCACCTATTAAAATATCATTATGGTGGGTACCTACAGCCTCAACGCCCATGCGTCGCAACACAAGCAACATCATTTGGACAAAACGGTTGAAAGCCTGTCCTACAGAGTCGCCTTTAGAGACATACGACAACATAACATTATCGCTATCGGCATATACACAGCCTCCTCCACTCTTTCGACGATACACCATAATATGGTGAGTCCGACAATAGGTCATGTTCACCTCATTGTCCACCACCTGGTTGCGTCCGAAGATGACACTTGGTTCCACTTGCCACATAAAGAAGCCGTCGTCCAAATCCACATGGCGAGCCACATACTCCTCCATGGCCAGATAAAACGACAGGTTTCTGACCTTTTGTGCATCAGGCAAGTTGATATATAACATGGGGCGTTTTAAGTGTTATCTTTTTCAGAATTTGTGCAAATTTATAAAGTTTTTATGTAAAATGCAAGGATTTTATGATTTTATTTTGCAGTTTAACCGATTTACCGTATCTTTGCATCGAATTTTAATATAAAATTATCTTGGAAGCATCAGAAATGGGATTGTTAACCCAAATAAAATATCCTTCAGATTTACGAAAGTTGAGTGTTGATCAACTGCCTGAGGTTTGTCAAGAGTTACGCGAAGATATCGTGAAAGAGTTATCTGTCAACCCTGGTCATTTGGCATCCAGCCTTGGCGTAGCCGAAATCACGGTAGCCCTGCATTATGTCTATAACACCCCGGAGGATCGCATCGTATGGGATGTAGGTCATCAAGCCTATGGGCACAAAATTCTGACAGGTCGTCGCGAACAGTTCTGCACAAACCGCAAACTGGGTGGTATTCGTCCCTTCCCCTCTCCGATGGAGAGCGAGTATGACACCTTTGCCTGCGGACATGCCTCCAACAGTATCTCGGCTGCCTTGGGTATGGCTGTTGCTGCTAAACTGGAGCATCATGACAGCCGTCATGTCGTAGCCGTCATTGGCGATGGTGCGATGAGTGGCGGTCTGGCTTTCGAGGGATTGAATAATGTATCGTCAAGCCCCAATAACCTGTTGATTATCCTTAACGACAACAACATGTCCATCGACCGTTCCGTTGGTGGCATGAAACAATATCTGTTGGGACTGAATACCAATAAGACCTATAACGCCATCAAGTTTCGTACCACCCGTTGGCTATATAGCAAGGGGATGATGACAGACGACCGGAAGAAGGGCATCCAACGCCTATCGAATGCCATCAAGAGTGCTATTGCCCAACAGCGGAACATCTTTGACGGCATGGACATTCGCTATTTCGGACCTTTCGACGGACATAACATCAAGGAACTGGTTCGCATCCTGCGAGCCATCAAGGACATGCCAGGTCCTAAGCTGCTCCACCTGCACACCCAAAAAGGTCACGGCTATGCCCCTGCTGAGAAAGATGTCACCACATGGCATGCACCAGGCAAGTTTGATCCAGAGACGGGTGAACGCTTGGTTGACAATGACCCCAACAAGCCTCAGAAGTTTCAGGATGTCTTTGGACATACCCTTTTGGAGCTGGCTGAGCAAAATCCGAAGATAGTAGGTGTCACACCTGCTATGCCCACAGGATGTTCCATGAATATCATGATGAAGGCCATGCCTGAACGCACCTTTGACGTAGGTATTGCCGAGGGACATGCCGTCACCTTCTCAGGAGGTATGGCAAAAGACGGGCTACTGCCTTTCTGCAACATCTATAGTGCTTTTGCCCAACGTGCCTACGATAACATCATCCACGATGTGGCCCTGCTCAACCTGAATGTGGTATTCTGCTGGGATCGTGCAGGTCTGGTGGGCGAAGATGGTCCTACCCATCACGGTGCCTTTGATATGGCTTCCCTGCGTGTGATTCCTAATCTGACCATCTGTTCTCCGATGGACGAACACGAGTTACGAAGACTCATGTACACCGCCCAATTGCCTGACAAAGGACCTTTCATCATCCGCTATCCTCGTGGTGGAGGAGTATTGCTCGACTGGCGTTGCCCCTTTGAGGAAATCAAAGTAGGAACAGGTCGTAAGTTGCGCGACGGAACAGGTGTTGCCGTGCTCTCCATAGGAGCCATTGGCAACAATGCCGGTGAAGCTGCTGAAGCCACTGGAGCCGCCCATTACGACATGCGATTCCTGAAGCCCCTTGACGAAAACATCCTCCACGAAGTGGCCACTAAGTTCCAAAAGATTGTCACGGTGGAAAATGGTGTAGTCCAAGGAGGCATGGGATCTGCTGTTCTTGAATGGATGAGTGACCACGGATACTCGCCCGTTGTCAAACGTCTGGGTCTGCCAGACCAGTTTGTAGAACATGGCACGGTGGAGGAACTCCAAAAGATAGTGGGCATTGACACCGACAACATCAAAAAAACGATACTCGGACTGCTATGAAGATAATCATTGGTGGTGCAGGTGCAGTAGGTACTCACCTGGCAAAATTGCTGTCGAGAGACCATCAGGACTGTGTCTTGATAGACGACTACATAGAACGACTGGCAGGACTGGACAGTCGTTATGATATCATGACGCTTCACGGTTCGCCCACCAGTATACAGACCTTAAAAGAGGCAGGCATAGAGCATGCTGACCTTTTTGTGGGAGTTACAACCGATGAGAGTCGTAACATGACAGCCTGCATGATAGCTCATGCGCTAGGGGCCAAGAAAACTGTTGCCCGCATTGACAATATCGAATACCTGGCCCCTCAGCAGAAAAAATTCTTTGAAGAGATGGGCATCAATTCACTCATTTATCCTGAGGTACTGGCAGCTATCGATATCACCAATGGACTAAAAATGTCGTGGGTACGCCAGCGTTGGGATGTTCACGGAGGTGCTTTGGTGATGCTAGGCATCAAACTGCGGGAAACCTGTGAGATACTAAACCAACCGCTGAAGGAGCTTTGCGGACCTGACGATCCCTACCATATCGTTGCCATCAAGCGCAATGACGACACTCTGATACCCAGTGGTAATGATGAATTGCGTGTCAACGATATCGCCTATTTCATGACCACCCGCGAATATATCCCCTATATCCGCAAGATATCAGGCAAGGAGCATTATGCAGACGTAAAGAACGTTATCATCATGGGAGGTGGAAAGACTTCCGTTCGAGTGGCCAAGACGGCTCCCGACTACATGAACCTGAAGATCATAGAGATTGACGAGTTACGTTGTGAGACATTAAACGAACTGCTGAGCGACGTAGATACGATGGTGATACATGGCGACGGACGTGACTTAGGACTGCTTCAAGAGGAAGGTATCCAGCATACACAGGCTTTCGTAGCTCTCACTCAGAATACAGAGACAAATATCCTGGCTTGTCTGACAGCCAAACGTCTGGGTGTCCGCAAAACCATCGCCATGGTGGAGAACCTGGACTATGTGGGGATGGCAGAAAGTCTGGACATCGGTACTATCATCAACAAGAAGACACTGGCTGCAGGTCATATCTACCAAATGATGCTGGATGCCGATGTAACCAATGTCCGTTGCCTGATGATGGTCGATTCCGACGTGGCAGAATTTGTGGCTGCCAAGGATTCCAAGGTTACCAAGAAAGCTGTAAAGGACTTAGGACTACCCTTCGGTGTAACTATCGGTGGACTGGTTCGCAACGAAGAAGGTATTCTCGTCAATGGAAACACCCGTATTGAAGCAGGTGATAGTGTTATGGTATTCAGCCACGAACAAAACCTGAAGAAACTGGAAAATTACTTCAAGGCTCCATCACTATGGTAAACTATCGGCTGATATACAAAATCTTAGGGTCACTGCTCTTCCTGTTGGGCTCGCTGCTAGGCATTTGCGCCGGCATAGCCCTTTATTATCAGGAAGACGACTTCCTAGCTTTTATCATATCAGCAATCTTCTCGACCTGCTGTGGCTTTGTACTGAAATATCTGGGTCGTGATGCCGACAACAATCTAGGACGCCGCGATTCCTACCTCTTAGTCACCGTGACATGGATTGTATTCAGTCTGCTGGGCATGCTGCCCTTCCTGATTAGTGGATATATCGCCAACATTACCGATGCCTTTTTCGAAACCATGTCAGGGTTCTCCACTACGGGTGCCACTATCTTAGACGATGTAGAATGGCTTCCGCATGCTACCCTGTATTGGCGTACACAGACCCAATGGATTGGCGGTTTGGGAATAGTATTCTTCACCATCGCCATTCTGCCCTCTATGGTAGGAAGCGGTAGTGTGAAGGTCTTTGCTGCAGAAGCCACAGGGCCCTTGCGCACCAAGATGCATCCACGCCTTTCCACCATGGCAAAATGGATTTGGAGCATCTATCTGGCTCTGACCCTTGCCTGTATCCTCTCCTTCTATTTGGCTGGAATGGACTGGTTCGACAGCATCAACTATGCGATGACCACTACGGCAACAGGCGGTTTTTCTACCCACAACGACTCTACTGAGTTCTTCCAGTCGCCCACCATCGAGTATATAGGCATTCTGTTCCAGTTCCTGGCAGGCATCAACTTCATGATGCTTTACGTAGCCATCTTCAAACTCAAACCTGGTGCCTTGTTCAAAAGTTCTGAGTTCAAATTATACATTACCATTATATTTATTGCCACCGCTTGGATTGCCTATCTGCTGATAACCCGTAACGGCTATGGAATAGAAAGAGCTTTCCGCTCTGCTCTCTTCCAAGTGGTATCGTTTATCACCACGACAGGTCTCTTCAATGACGATGCTGCCATGTGGCCACATATCACATGGGTTATCCTGGGCTGTCTGATGTTCGTCGGAGCCTGTGCAGGTTCCACTACAGGTGGTTTCAAGTGCGTTCGCGTGGTAATGGTGTTCAAAGTGCTACGTAACGAGTTCCATAAGTTGCTACACCCCAATGCAGTATTACCAGTGAAGATTAACGGAGTTCCCGTTCCCCATGCGCAACTCTCCACCCTATTGGCATTCTTTGCAGTCTTTACCATCATGGTACTCCTGACTGCCACTATGATGATTTCGGCAGGCATAGACAATACCAATGCCATTACCATCTCGCTGAGCTGCATCAGCAATGTAGGTCCTACGCTGGGCACGCAGATTGGTCCAGTGATGTCGTGGAGCGAGCTACCAGACTACGTGAAATGGCTCTGCTCCTTCCTTATGCTGACAGGACGTCTGGAAATCATGTCGGTACTGGTATTGTTCACCCGTGCATTCTGGAAAGATAACTAAATTTGCTGATTCCTGCTATGGTGCAAGAGGCCAGCACTTGCGGAACCATTAAGTTTCTGAAGACGTAAGTGCTGTCTTGAAATACTTTTCTATATCCTGCTGTATGCGCTGATACTGCATAGAAAGCATATAGCCCGTATTCTTTTTTAAAGCCTGACGGATGTCCTGTAACGAGTGTTCGTAGCAGGACAATTCGTTTCTACGCTGTATGTGGTGACGTGCCATGCGGTATATCTCGTCCTCCCGTTCCTGTCGCAACCTGTTACATACCTTATTCAATATAGGCACCACAACAATGTCGAACAAGTGATGTCCCTGGATATAGAGATAGGTATCTTGTGGAGTCACCCCCAGTGCCTTAATGCTCTCTTTGGTTTTCTGGTATTCCTCCTTGGCATCAGGAAATTGCTGCTGCAACTGGTGAATCTTCGTACCCACCTTCCTTCGCAGATGGATGATGGAGGGCTCTGGGTCAAAGACATTAAAGCCTCCTGGGTCTGCCACTCTGTTGAAGTCACTCATCGAAAACTTGTTATGCAGTCCCGTCCGGTATGCCCATACAGACCAAATAAACAAGGGGAAGATAGCCTCGCTGAACTGATGCAGATAGTCGATGAAGTCGAAGATGCGGTGATCGTTCAGCGTAATAGCCACACAGACATCATGCAACGAGGGAGCATAACATTGCATATTCTCTATGGCGTAGGCATAGGTATGAAACACATAAGGGCTGTTTATCACCTTGCTCGACTGGGACGTAGCACCTTGCAGCAGATAATCGTAGTCGGCATCAACACAGGCTATCATGTCAGGACCTATCTGGTCACCGATAAAGTTCATCAGCACCGATTTCTTTCCTCTTTCCAACTTCTTATGCGAAGGCAGCATCACCTCGAAATAGCGTGTCTCGTCCTCATAACGGCTCAACACTGTGCGCCAGAAATAGATGTCATCGTAGCTTTCAACATAAGCCACGATTCTCCTTCGCGCCTTCTTTGAGGTTAGCCGGTTCGCCGCCTCAAAATAGCTATTGTTCAGATTATCCTTCAGTCTATTAGGCATGCCTAGTAATCATAATTACTCACTACTCAATTACAGAGTAATGTCTGAAACTTCCGTCACCTTGTCCATCCATCCGTTCATGATGACAGCAGGAGAATGGGTGGTCAGTATGATTTGTACGTTAGGATTCAGTTCAACGATGAGGTCTATGAGGCGTTTCTGCCATTCTATATGCAGACTCACCTCCGGCTCATCCATAAAGAGAACATAGGGTTGCTGGTCTTCTACCAGTACTGTCAACAGGATGGCAAGCATCTGCTTCTCACCACTCGACAACTGGTAGGGCACGAGTGTCTCTCCAATCTGCGAGAATCTTATCTCGTTCTCCGTCCTAACGATTTTCTTCCCCGTCTCTTCAAACAGTTCATCCACGATGTCTTGGAAACGTTTCTTCGACTGCGACAACTGCTGGGCAGCATCGGCATTACCCTGTTGCAATTCCGCAATGATGCGGTTGCCGATGTTCACCTGATAGTCCAGATACTTACGCTGCAGATGGTACAATTGGAAGTCGAGTGCCGACGTGATGCGCGAGTCCACCAAATTCATGGTATCTACATCAAGCACCGGTGAGTCCAGCGACCGGATGATGTCGAATCTGATGTGTGTAGCATCTGCGGGTTCTGCCGTGATATGCACTCCTTTCAGCAGGTGGTTTACCAAATCGCCATTGGTACAGACGCTGCGGAACACCTTGTTCAAGATGGTTGATTTCCCCACTCCATTAATACCACTTAGTATGTTCACCTGAGGGTCCAGTTGCCACAAGATGTGCTTTCTTCCACTCCATAGCGCATCAATCTCAATCTGTTTTATACAATTAGCGTACTTCATAGTTTCCAGTATTTGACGGCAAATATACAAAAAAAATATGAATTATGCATGATTTCCCAATTAATTATTCATTATGAATTTAAATAATGAATTAATTTGTACCTTTGCAGCCATGAAACAAAACAAAGCACTAATAGCACACCTAAGCATGTTC
The DNA here is from genome assembly GCA_902770195.1 of uncultured Prevotellaceae bacterium. Taxonomy (GTDB): domain Bacteria; phylum Bacteroidota; class Bacteroidia; order Bacteroidales; family Bacteroidaceae; genus Prevotella. The sequence continues at coordinate 30,511 of CACXSA010000024.1, read as the reverse complement.
GGAGCCTGTGCCGGCTGGGGGCTGATGGCTCCCGTAGGCAAGGATGCCATGACGCATGGCTTTGACGGCATTTCCATGGTGACCTTCCGCGTGGTAGGAGCCTGTCTCCTGTTCTGGATAGCCTCCCTGTTCGCTCCTAAGGAACATGTTCCCATGAAAGACAAACTGATGTTCATCGGAGCAGGACTCTTCGGACTGATATGTAACCAGTGTTGCTATACTATCGGACTGAGCATCACCTCGCCCATCAATGCCAGCATCGTAACCACCTCGATGCCTATCTTCGCCATGCTGCTGGCAGCCGTCATCCTGAAGGAGCCCATTACAGGCAAGAAAGCACTTGGCGTGCTGACGGGATGCTCTGGAGCCTTAATGCTTATCCTTACCTCCGCTTCCCATGCCAGCGACAAGGTGGGCGACATCCGTGGCGACCTCTTCTGTCTCTTTGCCCAGTTCTCCTTTGCACTCTATCTGTCACTATTCAATCCGCTGATTCGCCGCTACAACGTGTTCACCATCAACAAATACATGTTCTCCTGGGCATCCCTCATGTTGCTGCCTTTCACATTCAGCCACACATTGTCCATTGTCAATTCTCCATTGCCAACAAAAGTATGGTGGGAAGTGGCCTATGTGGTATGCATCGGCACTTTCTTCGGTTATATTCTCACCATGATAGGTCAGCGTACCTTGCGTCCTACGGTGGTCAGCGTTTATAACTACGTACAGCCTATCGTTTCCGTAGCCGCCTCCCTACTGATGGGCATCGGCATTCTGAAGCCTACGCATGCGGTGGCAGTCATACTCGTGTTCAGCGGAGTATGGCTGGTAACGAAGTCAAAGTCAAGAAAGGACATGGAAAGAGAAAGAGGTGAGAAATAAATCTCACCTCTTAATTCTTACCTATCAATATATCTTCTCAGGGCGATCCCCTTCCTTCTTCGACCAGAAATCTTCCAGTCTCACATAGAAGGTCAGCATGCTATAGGCAGGAATATCACCTGTTGCATTACCCTTATAGGCCAACTGATAAGGAATGTATATTTTCCAATAGTCTCCACGATTCATATACTGCAGAGCCGTGGCGAATCCCTCTACGAAGCCACCAACACGCCCCTTGTATGGAGAGCTCACACCTTCATCATACCTGTCCTTATAGGAGCTGTCGAACACCAGTCCCTGGGGGACATGGGTTGAAGGCTGCAGAACACCCTGATAATGGATGAGTACCGTGTCCGTTGCATAAGGCACCTCTCGACCCGGACCATCCTCCAGCACCTGAATAACCACAAAATCCTCCGGTTTCACAGGATCGTCGGAATAATCCGCACGATTCATTCCTCTGGCAATTATCCACTTCTTACCCGCCGCAATGGAGTCCTGAGCATCCTTATAGATTTTCAGGAAAGCCTGCTCGTTCTTGTTCTGCCAGTCAGGAAACTCCTCGGGAGTATCGTCCGACTCCTGACATGATGCAAGTCCTATCAGCGAGAGACAAGCAAGGAAGGCATATTTTAACAGATCATTTTTCATTTCCCACTTCTCATTTAGTCATTACTGCAACTTTTTCAGTAATGACGCTATGCTCACCTTATCCTCGATAATGGCAGCCAGGTCGCTGATGTTCACACGCTCCTGCTCCATGGTATCGCGGAAACGCAGGGTAACCTTGCCATCTACAAGCGAGTCGTGGTCAACAGTAACGCAGTATGGTGTACCGATGGCATCCTGACGACGATAGCGCTTACCGATAGAGTCTTTCTCGTCATACTGGCAGTTGAAGTGGAACTTCAGGTCATTGATGATTTCGCGCGCCTTCTCGGGCAGTCCGTCCTTCTTCACCAGCGGCATCACGGCCAGCTTCACGGGAGCCAGGGCTGCAGGCAGGCGCAGCACGACGCGTGTCTCGCCGTTCTCCAGTTTCTCCTCGCAGAAGGAGTGACACATAATCGAGAGGAACATACGATCCACACCGATAGAGGTCTCGATAACGAACGGTGTGTAGCTCTCGTTAGTCTGTGGGTCGAAGTATTTGATGCTCTTGCCTGAGTACTTCTCATGCTGGCTCAGGTCGAAGTTGGTACGAGAGTGGATACCCTCCACTTCCTTGAATCCGAATGGCATTTTGAATTCGATATCCGTCGCAGCGTTGGCATAGTGAGCCAGCTTATCATGATCGTGGAAACGGTAGTTCTCTGCACCGAAGCCCAGTGCCTGGTGCCAAGCCATACGCGTCTGCTTCCACTTCGGGAACCATTCCAACTCCGTGCCGGGCTGTACGAAGAACTGCATCTCCATCTGCTCGAACTCGCGCATACGGAAAATGAACTGGCGAGCTACAATCTCGTTACGGAAAGCCTTACCAATCTGGGCGATACCGAAAGGTATCTTCATACGACCGGTCTTTTGCACGTTCAGGTAGTTCACAAAGATACCCTGAGCCGTCTCAGGACGCAGATAGACCTTCATAGAACCATCAGCCGAAGCACCCATCTCCGTAGAGAACATCAGGTTGAACTGACGAACGTCCGTCCAGTTGCGCGTGCCGCTGATAGGACATACAATCTCCTCGTCGAGGATAATCTGCTTCAGTTCGTCCAGGTCTGGACCCTGCATAGCAGCAGCATAGCGGGCATGCAGCGCGTCGCGCTTCTCCTTGGTCTCCTTCACGCGCTCGCTGGTCTCCAGATACTTAGCCTCGTCGAAGCTGTCACCAAAGCGCTTACGAGCCTTCTCCACTTCCTTCTGGATCTTCTCGTCGTACTTGGCAATCTGGTCCTCTATCAGCACGTCAGCACGATAGCGCTTCTTCGAATCGCGGTTGTCAATCAAAGGGTCATTGAAAGCATCAACGTGTCCAGAGGCTTTCCATATTGTGGGGTGCATGAAGATGGCAGAGTCAATGCCCACGATATTCTCGTGCAACAATACCATTGACTTCCACCAGTATTCCTTAATATTATTCTTCAACTCAACACCGTTCTGACCGTAGTCATAAACGGCTCCTAAACCATCGTAGATATCACTAGAGGGGAATACGAAACCATATTCCTTACAGTGACTCACGATTTTCTTAAATACATCTTCTTGTGCCATAAAATACTTAAATTTGCAATTTTGGTTACAAAGGTACTTCTTTTTCGGGTAAAATACGCACTTTACAACATTATTTAATAACTTTCTTAAAAAAAAACTGCCTATTCTCACGAACCAGCAGGGTAATCTATTAACCATTAAAAATTAAATTGTTTACAATCTTTCATTACACGCCTGCAAAGATATGCTTTTTTCCTGAGATATCAGCAAAAACCCTGAAGAATTTGCCAATGGCATATTAATAATCTTTTCATCATTTTTGATTTTTTGTGTGAGTTGGGACTTTTTTGAAGGAAAAAGATTATCTTTGCACCGACAAAAACCCGTAAAAACTAGTGGCTTGTGGTTTACGTGGCGGACTCGCTTTATGCAGTTCAGAATGATAGGCGAGATGTTTCGCCTGCTGACGGATGCTGCTGTAGATACGGCAGGATCGAAGAAGCAGGAAGAAGACAAGAAGAAAAAGAACATTTCTTCGTTTCAGGCATTCAAACTATGGCAGGGTTAAGGTAAAAAACATTCAACTTTTCTAGGGTGGTACACTGCCTTCCTGACAGCACTGAGAACGACATCGTGCATGCACTAGTGAAAAGTGGAGAGACCGAAAGATTGCTCCGCTTAACATTCTTTAAGCGAGGAATGAAGGGAGAAATCAAAAAAAACAGTAACTTTGCAGCAGAAATTTAATTCAACCATTCTTTTTGATAATTCAAGATGACAAAAATATACGATAAAAAGGATTTTTCGATAGAACCAATTTTATAAGTGCTATACAAAACCGAGTTACGATGGTAACTCTCTCATAAGCTTAATAATAGAATGATTGGTAATTCTCCATGCTCTGCGAAGAGCGGGGAGCTTTTCAATAGACAATTATAGACAAAATGCGGAGCAACCCCAAAAGAATGGTTGCTCCGCTTTGTCTTGTTGGAAACGCAGGATGCTACTCCAGGGGAATCTCAGGATGCTGGACAGCGAGGGGAAGATCCTTCTGGGAGAGGTAGAACATATAAAGGATGACGGGCTTGGTGCCTCGGTTCTCGCCGTGGTGAATGGTATTCACCATCTCTACGACAGCCTCACCTTCATGAACGGTTTTCTCCTTGCCGTCTTGACCGATGATGGTGAGCTCGCCCTGCACCAAGATACCGTAGTTCATAACGGGATGATGATGCCAGCCCAGTTTCTGACCAGCGGGGAACACATATTTCACGGCTACCAATTCAGGACGTCCCTTCAGATAGTCGGGCAGCTCCACGCCGTCCCAACTCTGGCTTGTACGGATTAGTTCGGTAGATTCCACCTTTGGTGCGGGATTATCGTTCTGTGCATTAGCATTGTTGCGGGCTGTCACAACAGCCACAGTGCCACAGGTTACGAGGATGGCGGCAAGCATCCATAACTTCATTTTCTTCATTTTTTCTGCTAACATATTATTAAACAGTACATCTTTTACTTCTTACATCTAAACTCCGCCACCGCCGAGGGCAATATAAAGAGCTATAACGGCCTGGGCTGCATCGTACATATTCATGGCAGAACTGAGCTGAGCATCCAGCAGCGACTCCTGTGCCTTAAGCACTTCGAGGTAAGAAGCCTTACCGTTGTCCATCAGTTCGTGGGTGCCGGTATAGGCTTCGTGGAGCACTGTCACCTGACGCTGGAGGTAAATATGCTTCTGGCGTGCTGCCATACAGTCAGCCATAGCCTCGTTGACCTGATTACCGGCATCGATAACCATCTGTACATACTTCTTCTGCAGGTCTTCCTCCGTCAGCTTAGCAATCTTCTTGTTGGCAATCAGCTTGCCACGGGCAAAGATGGGCTGTGTCAGCTGACCTATCGCATTCAACAGCATCTTACCAGGGTCAACGATAAGTCCACCGGCTGAGTTAGTCCATCCGGCAGCACCACTGAGGGTGATAGATGGGAAGAAGGCTGAACGGGCGGCCTGTGTATTATAGAACGCCTCCTCCATAGCATGGTTGGCCATACGAATGTCAGGACGCTTCTCAAGCATCGTAGCAGGGACACCGACACGGAGGAAACGGGTATCGAACATCTTTTCCGTAGCATCACCCTGTGCCTCAGCATGGTGCAGGGGTGAGCTGCCCCACTTCTGGCGGTTGATATGCTGCGGCGTGATAGCCAGCAAGCGGCAGATAGCATTCTCGACAGACTTGATGTTACGCTTGGTATCAACAATCTGTGTCTTTACGTTCAGGTAAGAGGCCTCCATCTGGTTGACACCGGTGCTATAAACCTTACCGTTCTCCCAAAGCGACTTCTCAGTTTCAAGTGAGGTGTTCCACAGACTGTCGGTCTGGGTGAGGATATCCAGCTGACGGTCAAGCACCTGCAACAGGAAATACTGCTGTGCCATCGTGGAAACGAGGTTGGCACGTACAGCTTCCTCGCGCATCTGAGCCTGCAAGAGCACGGCTTTTGCAGCACGTTTCTTGTTGGTGATAGACCCGAACACATCGATGTCCATTGACAACTGAAGAGGCAGGTTGTAGGTCTTTGACGCCTTGCTGCCATCGAAGCTGGCAATGGTTCCCGACGGAGAGAAATAGAGCGATGGCAGATAAGCCATTTTCGCTGCCATCAGCGAGGCTTCGCTCTTTTCCACGGCTATGCGTGCCGAATTCAGGTCGGTATTGTTGGCCAGGGCCTGTTCGATGAGTTGCTGCAACATCGGGTCGGTAAAGAACTCACGCCATGACATCTGAGCAATAGTCGATTCGCTACTGGCACCCTTCATGTCCTGGCTGTTTCCGAAGGCATTGGCGGGTGCCTCCACCTTCTGCTCATATTTATTATATATGCCGCAACCCGTGAGCATCATGCTCACAGTTGCAGCGACTAAGACTTTCTTATAATTCATTTTCTTCTGTATTGGTTAGTTCAACAGGCTTTCCTTGGAATTTCTCATGTAGTTTCTGGAACACGATGAAGAAGGCTGGTACGACGAAGAGCAGTGCAATAGTACCGATGCTCATACCGCCGATGACACCTAATGCCAATGCACGGTTACCGTTGGCACCAGCACCACCCTCAATAACAAGGGGTATCATACCGATAATCATCGTAGCAACAGTCATCAGGATTGGACGCAGACGCTCCTTACAAGCCTCGAAGGCTGCCTCGGAAATGGTCATGCCCTGCTTGCGACGCTCTGTGGCGAACTCGGTAATCAGGATAGCCGTCTTTGCCAACAGACCTATCAGCATGATCACACCCGTCTGCAAGTAGATGTTGTTGTCCATGCCCGGAATACCCTGTGTGTAGCCCAGGTATGCAAACACGAAGGCACCCATCAGTCCGAAAGGCACACTGAAGAGTACAGCCAATGGTGTGAACCACGAGTTATACAACGATGCCAGGATGAGGTAAATCAAGATGGCGCAGATGGCGTAGATAAGGGCTGTGGCATTAGAGCCCGCTGCCTCCTCTACCTCGCGCGACATACCGCTATATTCGTAAGTAGTGCTATTGGGCATCTCCTTCTCGAACACCTCAGCAATGACCTTGTGAACGTCACCCTCGGTGTAACCACTGCTTGGAGACACGTAGCAAGTGATGCTCTGGAACAGGTTGAAATGCTCAATGTTCGCCGGACCCACAATCTCCTTCAGACTGACAAACTGGGAGATAGGAGTCATCTTGCCACCCTTTACCTGCATGAAGATATTTTGCAGCGCCTGTGGGTCGAGGCGATATTCAGGCGAAGCAGAAGCCATGATGCGATAGACCTTACCAAACTGGTTGAAGTTGCCAATATATGCACCACCGCAGAAAGCACCCAGCGTGTTGAGTACATCTGCAGGCGACACACCGGCGCGGTCGCACTGGGTAGCATCGATGTCAACCTGATACTTCGGGAAACGCTCTGAATAGGTTGACATGGCAGAAGCAATCTCAGGACGCTCTGACAGCTTGGCCAAGAAAAGCTCTGTCTGCTTAGCGAACTCCGACAGATTGCCGTCGGTGGGATCTTCAACGACCAACGTGATATCGTTACTCGTTCCATAACCAGGAATCTGTGGCATCTGGAAGGGCAGCACCCGCACGTCCTTGATGTCTTGGCAAGCATAGTAGAAACGCCCCTTGATGAGTTCTATATAATGATCCATTCCTGGACGCTCGTCCCAGTTTTTCATTCGCAATACCATCGTGGCGTAGTTGGAACCGGCACCAGAGTACATACCGTAGCCACAACAAATAGCGAAGCTCTCCAACTCAGGAATCTGCTTCACCTTTGCCTCCACCTGTTTCGCCATTTCGCGAGTCTGATGAAGCGTTGCACCTTCCGGACATTGCAGCTCAACCAACAGCACGCCCTGGTCCTCCTGTGGCACAAGACCTGATGGCAGACTCTTCATGAAGAACACCAACAATGCGGCAGCACAAATCAGCAGTCCCCATGAAAGAACAGGGCGCTTAATGAACTTCTGCACAGCCTTGCTATACTTATTATAAATGGCATTATAGCTGACTTCATACGCTTTCTTGGTATAATAGGTCAGGCCCTTGCCTTCCTTCTTGCCTTCCGTGACACGCATCATGATTGCGCAGAGGGCGGGACACAGCGTCAAGGCCGATATGCACGACAGACCTACAGACGAGGCAATGGTCACACCAAACTGGGTGAAGAACGTGCCCGACGTACCTGGCATGAACATCACAGGGACGAACACCGCCATGAATACCAAAGTACATGATACTACGGCGACAGACACCTCGCTCATAGCCTGACGGGTAGCCTCGCGGGCGTCACTGATACCGCTCTCCATTTTCGCCATAACGGCTTCGACCACCACGATGGCATCATCCACCACCGTACCGATGGCAAGCACCAGTGCGAACAGCGTCAGGATGTTAAGCGAGAAGCCCGACATCGAAACGATAGCAAAAGTGCCCAACAATGACACGATAATAGAAATAGAAGGAATAATGGTAGCCTTGAAGTTCTGCAGGAAGAAGAACACCACGAGCACCACGAGGATGATGGCAATAACCAGCGTCTCGACCACATTGTGGATGGCAGCGAAAAGGAAGTCATCGCTAGTCATCAGGGTTACGAACTCCAGTCCTGCAGGCATTGTTTTCTTTACTTCCTCAAACGTCTTGTTGATAGAGGCGTTTACCTCGGTAGCATTGGCACCCGGGGCAGCGAATACCAAGAACATGGCTCCCGGCTTATCCAGGATGTTAGAGGTGAAGTTGTAGCTCATGGCACCAATCTGCACTTCAGCCACATCGCTCAGGTGCAGCAGGCCACCGCCGTTGGTGCGAAGCACTATTTCATTGAATTCCTCGACACTCTTCAGCGTACCCTTGTACTGCATGGAGTATTGGTAAGAGTTATCAGACAACTCACCCAAGGTACCTACTGCAGCCACGAAGCTCTGTCCGCCGATGGCACTGAATACATCGTTAGGAGTGAGACCGTACTGTGCCATTACATCGGGCTTCAGCCATATACGCAGGGCGTACGTGTTACCCAAACTCTGCACGTTACCCACACCGGTGACACGCATCAGTTTCGGCTTGATGTTGATATCTACATAGTTTGATACGAAATCCTCGTCGTACTTGCCGTCGGAACTTCTTACCGCAAAGATGCGCAGGATGTTGTTCTGTCGCTTCTCCACCTTCACGCCCACCTTGTTCACGTCGGCAGGCAGCAGTGACTGTGCACGGGTGACGCGGTTCTGCACATTCACCGTTGCCATATCTGGGTCAGTGCCCTGCTTGAAATAAACGTTGATTTCCACCTCACCATTCGACGAGGCTTTTGATGTCATGTAGGTCATGTCGTTCACACCGTTGATAGCCTCCTCCAACGGCTGGATGACCGATTTCATCACCGTGTTCTCGTCAGCACCAGTATAACTGGTTGAAACATTGACCGTAGGCGGTGCAATGTCGGGATATTGCTCTACTGGCAGCGTACTCATAGAGATGTAGCCCACCAGTGCTATCACTATCGAGATGGCACACGCCATCACGTATCTGTTAATAAATATATTGTTCTTCATAATTATCAATTGTCAATTATCAATTGATTTACTTCTTTTCCTCTTTAAAAAGTACCTTCATGCCTTCTGTCACATTGTTGGCACCAGTAGTCACTATCTGGTCGCCCTCGTTCAGACCGCTGGTCACGATGAAGTCCTTGCCGTTGCCGGTGTCTTCTGTCTTCACCTCGACTGCCGTAGCCGTGCTGTCGGCCTGAACCTTATATACCTGTGCCTTGTCCTGCAGGCGCACCACAGCATATTGTGGAACTAAAATCACGCCCTTCTCGGCCATTGGCATCACGATAGTACCCTGTATGCCGGAGTACAGATGACCGTCGGGGTTGGGGAACGACACCTTGCTGGTCAGCGAACCCGTTTCTGCATTTACCACACCCGTCAGGCTGACAACGCGACCCTTGTGAGGATACTCCGTACCATTCTTCATGACAAACGTTACCTCTGGCAGCTTGGCGATAAATTTATCTACATCCGAAGCCTTCATGCCTTCCCGTACCATAGTCTCTACAACAGATTCCGTCACCGAGAACTCAGCCTGCATCGTGGTATTGCCGCTCAGCATAGTCAGCTGGGTCATTGGTGATACTTGGTCGCCGACACGCACGGGAATCTCACCGATAATACCGGAGACATTGGCGGTGATGGTGCAGAAGCCCAGGTTCACCTTAGCACGGTTCACGGCAGCACGGGACTGAGCCACAGAAGCCTGAGCCTGCTTGTACGAGTTCTCCGAGTTGTTCAGCATATAGCTGCTTACAATCTTCTTGTCAAACAGGTTCTTGTTCGACTCAAACTCCAGCTTGGCAGAGTTCTCCTGCGCCAAGGCAGCCTGCAGGTTAGCCTGAGCAGCCTCCAGTTCCAACTGCGCATTGCGCGAGTCAATCATAAAGAGGGCTTGTCCCTTCTTCACCTGCTGACCTTCAGATACGCAGATTTTCACCAACTGCCCACTCACCTGTGGTGTCACCGTTACGTCGTTCTGGCCTTTCATCTTGGCACTGAACTTATAAGGCAGTTCAATATCCGTTTTTTTCACTACCATCGTCTCGAACGATGAGTTCGTGGGCTGGGGAATCTCAGGACCACATGCGGTTAAGGTTACAGCCAGAGCAGCCAACGCAACCTTCCAGTTCAAAATACTTTTCTTTTTCATTTTTTATTTGTTTTTTTACTATTTGAGTTTTCGTATGTTACAGCATATAATACTTGGTCAGGAAATAGGTCCTCTCCCAATCCACGATCTTTAATTCGGATTCCGTTGACGGATGGATGTCGAACTCGTCGAGCAGCATCACCCTCTTATTCTCCAGGTCGTAGAGTGGCCACTCCTTGGCTTTGCCGTCAGGAGAAATCCCGGCACTGAGCGACGGATTACCGGTCTTGGCGAACTGTACCCACATTTTTCGCATAGTCTTGCAGAAGGTCTCGTCGAAAGCCCTTCCCGTGTCGGCAGTCATATCAGGATGATTGAACACTACAGCCAGCTCGATGGCATGTCCGCACTTCATGATGGGGTCGGGCGACTCAGGAGTAAAGTAATAGGTGAATGCCTTACCACCAGCCTTTGTCTGGCACTCAGACAATTTGATGATAGGAACATTAAACCAGCTCTGGCTTAGGAGGCTACTGTCTGGCTGGAAGTAGTCACCCTTCACATCGTTCATAAAGCTATCGACCAGTGCTTTCTCGTCAGCTGGCAACTTGGCATATTTCTCTTGCTTGCGTCCTGCAATCCATTTATCCCAGCCTTCCTTGCCGAAGCTGGACACGAAGAAGTTCATCTCGTCCTTGTTGCAACCTACCAGAATCTCCAAGTCTTTCGCTGCACCGTTGGCGTAAGCCTCAAAGGTGTCGGTGGGCAGATACTTTCCGTCTCTTTCAGGGAACTGGTGTGCAAAGTTGACTGCTGTAGCTGTTTCCAGAAGCTTGTCGCCATCGACCTTCAGAAGATCGGCAACAGTCTTGCAACCAAGTGCTTCCATCAGTTTGTTGGTTCCCTCGATACCTTCTTCCGGAGATCTCGTCTGGTTGACGGAACCACTCTCGGCGATGAGGCGCTTGAAATATTTTTGAGAGCCTGGAACCAACGGCTGCAAGGTACAGCTGGCAGCACCGGCTGATTCACCGAAGATAGTCACATTGTCGGGGTCGCCGCCAAAGGCTGCAATATTCTCGTGAACCCACTTCAGCGCCATCTTCTGATCCAAAAGACCTAAGTTCTGTGAGTCTTGGTAATCCTTGCCGTCCGACAGGTGAGACAAATGCAGGAAGCCCATCACACCAAGTCGGTAGGCAATGGTAACCACGATGACATCGGGATTCTCCTTCATGAAATTGACGCAGTCAAACATCGGATCAATAGTACCGCCTGATTCAAAAGCGCCGCCGTGAATCCATACCATAACGGGCTTCTTCTCCGTTGTAGCGTCATCAGCCTTAAATACATTCAGATACAGGCTGTCTTCACTCAGGTAATAGAGTGAACCTACCTCAAACGTCACATTGCCGTAGCCGCTCTTCGCATTGTAATAGGCCTCATAGACACCATCGTTGGGAACAGCATCCACGGGAGCTTTCCAACGCAGGTCGCCCACAGGTTGCTTACCCACATAGGGAATACCTCTATAGACGATGATATTATCATTTTTCCGACCTACGAAAGTACCGTTAATACACTTCACGGCCAGCGACTTGTCGTAATTACCGTCGGTAATCTGCTTATTCTCGCCGCCGTACATACTGTGCAGCGCATCTCTAATCTCTTGAGCATCCATAGTTTGTTTTTTTGTATTATTATTTCTTATTCTTCGATTCATCATGAGCACTCATGTTCTTGATAAACAGATTGACAAGATGCTTTGTGATAAAGGTATGTCTGACGGCATGACGCGCCTTGTCTGCCAATGAATTCTTATCGTCGGATGGCTTATTCTTGTCTGCCTCTGCAGCTACTACCTGCTGCTCGCGCTGGTCAATCTTAGCACGGAAGCCCTCTGAAACGTGATTATACAAGAACGTATAGCAGGGCAACGCAGCCTTCATGATATAAGGCGTGAGGAAGGTTGTCACCACACTGGCTGCCACGATGATTGGATAGATGATAGGATTGAGAACGCCCAGGCTGGTACCCAGTCCGGCGATGATGAACGAGAACTCACCTATCTGCACAAACGAGAAACTGGTAAGCATGGAGTCACGCATTGTCTGACCGCCCCACCAGCAACCCAAGGTGCCGAAGATAATCATTCCGATGATAATTATCAGACTGACATAGACAACACTCATCCAGTATTCCGCCAATGAAGCCGGATCAATCATCGTACCTACAGAGATGAAGAAGATAGCTGCAAAGACATTCTTCAGCGGCGTCATCAGTTTTTCGATACGATGCGACTCCACAGTCTCGGCAAGGATAGAACCCATGACGAAAGCACCGAGTGCACTACTGAACCCTGCTTCCTCTGCCGTCAGCACCATACCCAGGCACAGACCCAAGGCGAGGATGATAAGCGTCTCGTCGTTCAAATGTTTTTTTAACATGCGTATCAGCGTCGGTATAATCAGTATTCCGCAGACAAACCATCCAGCCAGCGTAATGGCCAAATCAACAACTTTGCCGGCTAATTCGGCACCTTCGAACTGATGACGGATGGCAATACTTGAGAGCAATACCATCAGTACCACAGCCACTACATCCTCCACGATGAGGATGCTGGTCGCTCCCTTTACGAAACGCTCTTTGCTCATGCCTGCCTCGTCGATGGCTTTCATCACGATAGTGGTGCTCGACATACAAAGCATGCCCGCTAGGAACAGCGAGTTGACCATATCAAAGCCGGCATCCACTCCCACAAAGTAGCCAAAGAGCATCATGCCCACGATGATTGTCAACGCACCAATTGCAGCCACCTTGCCGCTGCTGATGAGGTTCTTCAGACGGAACTCCAGACCGATGCAGAACAATACGAACAGCACACCGATGTCGCCCCATTGCTTCACGTTGTCTGGATTCACAAGGGACTTACCAAACAGATGAGGACCGACTAATACACCTGCAACAATGTAACCCAGAACCACAGGCTGCTTTAACAACTTAAACAGAATACTGACTACAGCTGCTGTAATCATCAAAATGTATAAATCTTGTACCATTTTATGCTCTTTTACAATATTACTGCTCAATGTTATACTTTAACAATAACTCTCTGAAAGCTTTTGCTTCATCAGACTCTTTTACGTCTTTTTCAGCTCCAAGCATCCGTGCCGTTGCATGGTTTCTCAGTTCAAAGAACCTGTGTGCCTGAGGCGTCCAATACAAGTACTCGTAGGCGTGAGGTACTCCGGGCTCTACATAGAGCTCTGTGAAGATACCGGCCTCCATCAGCTTCTGAGCGTATGACATGTCTTCATCGCAGAAAAGATCAAGGCTGCCGACAATCATAAAAGTCTCGGGCAATCCCTTCAGCTGCTCAACGGTTGCTACTGCCGGTGAGAAATAGATCATTTCCTCATCGGTCAGCTCCTTGTCCTGGCCTTCCATCAGCTTTCCCCATCCAAAGACGTTGTTTCCCTTGGTCCAGACACAATGCCCGGCATATTCATTCTTGTAGATATCCTTTTCACCGCCGGTACGATAGTCGAGCATGGGATAGATGAGCACCTGGCCCTTCAGGGGGACCTTTCCTTTGTCCTTGTTATAAAGAGCCAGACGTGCGGCCAGTCCACCACCAGCACTTTCTCCCTCAATGACAATATTGTCCAGATCCACATTTAATTCAGCCGAATGCTCGTATGCATAAAGAAGTCCTGCATATACTTGTTCCAGCTCCATGGGATATTTGTAAGACGGATCCAGCGAGAGTGTATAGTCAGGAGCAATCACCGTGGCGCCGCTCCCATCTGCTATGCCCTGTATCTTTGGCTCATCCATGCTTACATTGCCAAAATGATAACCACCGCCGTGAATGAAATAGACAAGCGGCGTCATCTCACCCTCTTTGTAACCTGACGGACGGAAGACATACATGTTTATCTTCTCATTTCCTACAACAATAGTCAGTTTTTCGGCGTTTTGGGGTTCTTTACCCTCTACGGCCAAATCTGTATTTGATGTCCCAACAGGTACCGTGATGCCATCAATCAGTTCATATCCTTTTGCAAGGAGATTTGAGCTTTTCGTTTTCATATTCTCATCCCTCTTTAGTTATTTCATTTTCTTTCCGCCAATATAGACTTCACTCGGCATGTTGTGGCTGAAGCCTTCATGCTCTACCATGAGCAGGTCGTTGTCGAATACAAGGTAGTCAGCATCCTTACCGACCTCGATAGAACCCTTGGAGGCTTCGATGCCGAGCTGTTTGGCACCGTTGATGGTATATCCCAGCATCATTTCCTCTATGTTCATTTTCTCTTTGGGAGAAGGATATTCTGCATCAACTCTGACCCTTTCAGGGGCATTCGCCTTATCGTTGATATAGCGCGTCATACCTATTTCCATACCAAGATAGGGACTCCAGGTCAGGAAATCACCATAGATGATGTTATCGCTTGAGAAAGTCACATTGGCACCAGTGTTCCACATCGTCTTGCTACGGTACATCTTGTTTGCACGCTCTTCGCCCAGCAGACTGCGCCATACCTCAAATGGATTGCCGCCCGTACATCCGGCATGCCACCATGGTGTGTAGTTGGCTGTAACGCCCAACTTGGCAAAGCGGTCCATATCAGCGTCATCCTGGATTTCCAGATGTGCACAGGTCGCCCTTACACGGAATTTGTCGCCAAGTTCCTTTCTGGCCAGTTCCACGCCGTCGAGTACGGTGCGGGATGAGCGCTCGCCGACAGTATGTGCATGGAAGTCCAGTCCTGCCTCGTTGAGCAGCTTCATCACCTCTGCCATCTCCTCTTTGCTGTAGGTAGTACCACCTCTCTTGTTGGTATCTATATAGGGGGTAACCTGGGCAGCTGTCTCGATTCTCAAGGTACCATCCATGAATACCTTAAAGGTATGGACATTCAAGTGCTCGCTGTCGAACTTCTGGCGGAAGCGCTTTACATCCTCCACCACTTCCTTCGTCTTCTGTGGATTGGTAAGCGCGATGCTTCCGTCAATATAAACCGGCAGCTTGCCCTGTTTGTCCAGCTCGTACAAGCGTTCATAAATACGTTCGTGGAGCGCCTCGCCCTCAGGGAAGCCTGCGTCGAAGACGACGGTCACACCAGCCTTTACAGAATAGTCTATCCAGCACAGGAGCTCGGAATCGATTTGCTCATCTGTTACTTCCAAGTCATCGAAGAGCATATGCCAACCCGAGGATTCGAATGCATTTCCTGTCACATGGCCGTCTTTGCGCACATAATAACTGAGTTCGGGTACGCGGTCGGGGGTCTCGTCGGTAATACCATGCCTGTCAAGTATCTTGGAGTTCACCCAGACGCTGTGGCCTTCGCCTTCAAGTATCAGGAGTTCGGCATCAGGGCAGATGGCATCCAAATCCTCCTTGACGATGTCGTCCCCATTCAGGTATTTACGCTCTAAGATAAACCTGTGACGTTTCAAGCCCGGACGGCTCTTGATTCTTTCCGCCATAAAGTCGAGAGCTTCCTTTTTGTTGGAACACACGACGTATTCCCCCGGATCCATATAGGCGAATCCGATGCTTGTGGTCACATGCACATGGCTGTCGATGATGCCAGGCATGATGAACTTGCCACCAAGGTCGGTGACATCTCCCTCATACGCTGAAAGACCAGCCTCGTCGCCTACATAGATAAACTTGCCGTCCTTCACTACCAGAGCGGTCGCGTGAAGATTATTCTTGTTTGCAGTAAAAATCTTCGCGTTCTTAATAATCTGATCTGCTTTCATAATAGTTGTCTTTATTTTAGTTATTCAGGGCATATAGTAGTTGGTTAAGAAATAAGTTCTTTCCCAATCCACAATCTTTAACTCAGACTCCTTAGCCGTATGGATGTCGTACTCGTCGAGCACCATCACCTTCTTGTCCTCAAGGTCGTACAACGGCCACTCCTTGGCTTTACCGTCAGGAGACTGGTCGGCAGTAAGCGACGGATTGCCCGTCTTGGCAAACTGTATCCACATCTTACGCACGGTCTTGCAGAATGTCTCGTCATACAATCTTCCCGTGAAGTCGTCGAGTTCCGGATGGGCAAACACCACTGACAACTCTGAGGCATGACCGGCTTTGATGAATGGCTGAGACGATTCCACCCTGTAGTAGTAGGTATATGACTTGCCACCCGCCTTGGTCTGCAGCTCGGACAGTCTGATTTGCGGTGCGACAAACATAATCTGACTGAACAGCTGGACGGAAGGTTCGTAGCTTTCGCCCTTGATGTCATTACACCAGCTCATCACTAGTTCCCTCTCCTTGTCCGTCAACCGGGCCATTTCACCCTCCATGCGGTTCTTGGCCCATGCGTTCCAGACATCCACACCGGTTGCTCCCAGGAAAGTATTCATCTCGTCCTTGTTACAGCCCTGCAGGAACGCTATGTCCTTTGCCGCTCCGTTGGCGTATGCCTCCCACGTGTCCAGTGGCAGGAAACGGCCGTCCCTTTCCGGAAACGTAGGCATACCGAGTGTCTGATAAAATCCGAACAGGTCCGTCCACACTTCCGCAATCTTCTCTGCACTGACCTTTATAAGGTCGGAAACGGTCTTGCAGCCGAGTTTTTCCATCAACTTATCCGTAACGGCAATGGCCTGCTCCGGTGATCTCGTCTGACCAGGAGCACCACTCTGTGAGATGACACGCTTGAAATACTGATGAGAGCCCTTGACCAGCGGAAGTAGCGTACAACTTCCACCTCCAGCAGACTCGCCCCAGATGGTCACATTATCGGGATCACCGCCGAAGGCTGCAATATTCTCGTGAACCCACTTCAGCGCCTTAATCTGGTCCATGAGTCCCAGATTGGCAGCATCCTGATAATCGTTGCCGTCCGACAGGTGCGACAGATGCAGGAAACCGAAGAAGCTGACCCTGTACGTGATAGTCACAACAATCACGTCGGGGTTCTCTTTCACGAGCTTATGACAGTCATACTGAGGGTCAGTCGTTCCGCCGACCTCAAAAGCGCCACCGTAAATCCACACGATGACCGGCTTCTTTGCACCATCATCGTCCGACTTCCACAAGTTCAGATACAAGCAGTCCTCACCCATAGGATAAAGGGCTGCAGGGTCGCCCGGTGCCTGAACAGGGCTCTTTCCGTAATAATAGGCCTCATAGACTCCGTCGTTCGGCGTAACATCCACGGGAGCTTTCCACCGCATATTGCCCACGGGCTGCTGACCCACAAAAGGAATACCCTTATAGGAAATGATGTTCTCCACCTTTTTGCCCACGAAGGTGCCATTCACACACTTGGTAGCCAGCGATACATCATAATTATGGTCGGCAATCGGCTTGTTCTCACCGTACTTAGCCATCAATTTCTCTTCAATCGCACTCATTGCATATTAATTTTTTATATTCACAATATGCGTGCAAAGATACGAAGTTTTTCGCAAAACACAAAGAAAAAAAAGAGAAAAAGGGAGCGCCCCCTTTTTTCCTCTTCCGCACTACCTTTGGTCGCTTCACACCTTTACCATTTGAAATTAATACGCCTTCGGTTCCCAAAAGATACCCTGATTTCTTTAAATTAAATGTTAAAAGTGAAAAACTACAAAATTTAGAGGATTTAAGAAAATTTCGTACATCTGCATCGAAGGCACAAAACTAACAAAAGCATCAAAAAATTGCGGAATAACCATGAAACAAAAATTCCTTGGGCAGAAAAAAGTGCTACATAGTATAATTGTAAAAATAAGCAAGATGAAAACATTTTACAAACCTACAATATATTAATCAAGGAGGCTGCACTGCGCAGCTGCATAAACCAAGGCGGAGGCGATGAGACATAAAGAGCGTCCCGCAAAGGACCTCTTTTAAGGGAAAAGTGAAAAACGGAGTAACCAAAATGGTTGCTCCGCGTTATGTCGTCCGCTATCGTACTCTTTTATGCTTTAAAGACTTCTTCGCCATCGACTATGGTGGCTACGATGTTTGCCTGTGCCACTTTCTCGATGTCATCGTGCAGGAAGTCGCAGTCAAAGACGGTCATATTAGCTATCTTGCCATACTCAATAGAACCCAGACGGTGCTCCTGATGGAACTGGTGTGCAACATTGATGGTCATGGCACGCAACGACTGCTCACGGGTAATAGCTTCCTTCGTATTGCGTGGAGAGGTGGTGACGCCATCTAACACTCCCTTCGGATAGGTACGCTTTTCTGCAGAATAGAAGCTGAGTTTGATATCCATCAACGGTGAAACGGGATAGTCGGAATGGAACACGACATTGGCTCCTGCATCATAGAACGACTTGATAGGATAAGCCTGGTCAGCCAATTCCTTGCCGACATACACAATCTCCTGATCATAAACACCAGGAACCTTAGGAGTCCATAGTGGTGGAACGGCAGCTACTGAACCTGTTTCTGCCATGCGGCGGATATCTTCGTCGGTAACGAAGTGCAGGTGAGCCAAAACGTTGCGCTGGTCCTTGTTGCCTGTAATCTTCTCGGCATCCTCAATACAGCCGAGCATGAAGTGTGTAGCACCGCCACCCTCAGAGTGAACGTGTACGGACATGCCTTCTTTGTCGGCCTCCACAATCATCTGTACCATCTTGTCGTGGTCGTTGAAACGCTCTGCTCCGTGATATCCAGGTGTGTCAAGGTAATCTTGGTTCTGCCAACCGGTATGTGCTTCCGTCACACCATCGAGGAATGCCTTGATGCCCACGATGTGGAAGTATTCGCCGCTCATCTCAGCACGCTGTTCAGCGATACGTTTCACCTCTGTCTTCGCGTCGGCATTATCAGCCACATACATCCATGCATAGGTGCGCAACTTCAGCTTGCCTTCTTTCTGAAGTTCATCGTATGCCTGTGGAGCAGCGCGATGTATAGCTTCCGCACCAGCATCACCAACGGCAGTATAACCTTTGCTAAACGCAAACTCCTGCCAAGAGAGCAAATAATCCTTGATGTCTCTAACCGTAGTAGGCAACTTCGGTACGATTTCGAACAAAGGACCTTCACAGAGATAGCCGTCAGGTTCACCATTCTTATCTACATGTACCAAGTCATAACCCCATTTTTTTGCATACTCTGCATCAACTCCAGCCCATTCCATCGCCTTTGTATTGAGAAGCATAGAGTGTCCGCCGCCAGTTTGCATAAAGAGCGGTTTGTCAGAACAAATCTCGTCAAGATATGACTTATCGACATATTCATCATTTTCCACCCAACCAGCAGCCACGTAGAAGTCACGTTGTGGATTCTTCGCAATAAACTCCTTGATAATCTCGCGATATTTGGGCCTGTCCGATAGCACGTTCTCCGGCAAAGCTGCCGTGACAGTGGGACTCGATAAATCCTGGGTAAATGAAGTTGTTGCCGTAGTCCAGCACCTTTGCGTCGGCACCAGCAAGATTCTTTGCTTCCTCTGCGTCTCCGATATAGGCAAATACACCGTTCTTCACTAATGCAGCCTTGGCAAAGGGCCGCTTCTCATCCACCGTAATGATGTTGCCAAGAATAATTGTCTGTTTCATAATACTAATATTTATAGTTATGTAAAAAGCGATATAACAGGAAAAAACTGTTCATAGTTCATATTCTCAGTTTGCAAAGATACTATTATTTTTGAAATGTGAGAAAAGCTATGCTCAAAATTTGCACAAATCGGAGATTTTTCGTAAATTTGCACGAGTTTTTCCGATAACTACATAAAAAAATGGACGACGAAATAAAAGACCCAATTTCTGAGAGCGAAGAAAGCACAGAAGGTACGGAAGGTGCTGAGAACACCGAAATCACCGAAGAAGCCGAGGCGCATTCAGACTATAAACCCGTAAACCGCTTCGACGCAGCAGCAGTACACCACCTGAGCGGCATGTACCAGAACTGGTTCCTGGATTATGCATCGTATGTCATCCTGGAGCGTGCCGTGCCACATATCGAGGACGGACTGAAGCCCGTGCAACGCCGTATCCTGCACTCGATGAAGCGCATGGACGACGGACGATATAACAAGGTGGCTAACATCGTGGGACACACCATGCAGTTTCACCCCCACGGCGACGCCTCTATCGGTGATGCACTGGTGCAGATGGGTCAGAAAGACCTTCTGATAGACACGCAGGGAAACTGGGGTAACATCCTGACAGGAAACAGGGCTGCTGCTCCACGATATATCGAGGCGCGCCTCAGCAAGTTCGCACTGGACACTGTGTTCAACCCGAAGACAACGGAATGGCAGATGTCATACGACGGCCGAAACAAGGAGCCTATCACACTGCCCGTGAAGTTCCCGCTGCTGTTGGCACAGGGTGCAGAGGGTATTGCCGTAGGCTTGTCGTCCAAGATTCTGCCCCATAACTTCGTGGAGTTGTGCGACGCCGCTATTGCCTATCTGCACGGCGAGGAATTCCACCTCTATCCTGACTTCCCCACAGGTGGCTCCATCGACGTATCGAAATACAACGACGGACAGCGTGGAGGTTCGCTGAAGATACGTGCCAAGATAGAGAAATTGGATAACAAGACGCTGGTGATTCGTGAGATTCCATTCTCGAAGACTACGGAGACTATCATCGACTCCATCCTGAAGGCTATTGACAAGGGGAAAATCAAGGCCCGCCATGTGGAAGACCTGACCGCCTCGAAAGTGGAGATACAGGTGCAACTGGCTCCGGGCGTGTCGAGCGACAAGACGCTGGATGCCCTCTATGCTTTCTCCGACTGCGAAATCAACATATCGCCCAACTGTTGTGTGATTGAGGATAACAAACCGCAATTCCTCACGGTGAGCGACGTGCTTCGCCATTCCACAGACCGCACCAAGGACTTGATACGCCAGGAACTGGAAATCCGCAAGGGCGAGCTGATGGAACAGCTGCATTTCTACTCGCTGGAAAAAATATTCATCGAGGAGCGTATCTATAAAGACAAGAAATTTGAACAGGCACCCACCATCGATGCCGTTTGCGAACATATCGACGAACGACTGACGCCCTTCTATCCGCAACTGATTCGTGAGGTCACCAAGGACGACATCCTGAAACTGCTGGAAATCAAGATGCAGCGCATCCTGAAATTCAGCAAGGACAAGGCCGAGGAACTGATGGCACGCATCAAGGCAGAGATAGAGGAGATAGACCGCGACCTGGCCAACCTCGTGGAGGTGACGGCACAGTGGTTCCAGTTCCTGAAAGACAAATATGGCAAGGACCATCCGCGCCTGACGGAAATACGCAACTTCGACACCATTGAGGCTACCAAGGTGGTGGAGGCCAACGAGAAGCTATACATCAACCGTCAGGACGGCTTCATCGGTACTGGGCTGAAGAAGGACGAGTTCGTGTGCAACTGTTCGGATATCGACGACCTGATTATTTTCTACAAGGACGGTAAGTTCAAGGTTGTCCGCGTAGCCGAGAAGCTGTTCGTGGGCAAGAACATTATTTGGGTAGATGTGTTCAAGAAGAACGACCAGCGTACCATCTACAACGCCGTCTATCGTGACGGTCCCAAAGGCTACTACTACATCAAGCGTTTCAACGTGTCGTCTGTCACCCGCGACCGTGAATACGACATCACGGCAGGCACCAAGGGCTCGCGCGTGGTCTATTTCACGTCTAACCCCAATGGCGAGGCAGAGATTATCAAGGTGACACTAGACCCCGCTCCCAAGATGAAGAAGGTGTTCTTCGACAAGGATTTCTCGGAGGTGATAATCAAAGGGCGCGGTGCAAAGGGTAATCTGCTGACGAAGTATCAGATACACCGCATCGGCATGAAAAGCCGAGGACACTCCACACTGGGAGGCCGCAAGGTATGGTACGACCCCGACGTGAACCGTCTGAACTACGATGAGCACGGACAACTGCTGGGAGAGTTCTTTGACGGCGACCAGATACTGGTCATCCTCAAGAACGGTGACTATTACCTCACCAACTACGATCCCAACAACCACTTCGAGGACAACATCCAGCGTATCGAGAAATATGCGGTCGATAAGGTATGGACCTGCGTACTCTTTGACGCTGACAACCAAGGATATCCGTACATCAAGCGATTCCTCATGGAGGCTTCCAAACGCAAGCAGAACTTCACCGGCGAGAATGCCAACTCACAGCAGTTGCTGCTCACCGACACGTTCTACCCCCGTCTGCAGATAACCTATGGCGGCAACGATGCCTTTCGTGGCACAGAGGAGATTGACGCTGAGCAGTTTATCTCAGTCAAAGGATTCAAGGCCAAGGGTAAGCGACTCACCACCTTCCAACTGGAAAAGGTAGAAGAGCTGGAGCCACTGCGATTCCCTGAGTCTGCCGACGGCGCGGAGAATGAAGACAATGAAGAGCAAGAGGAAGACCTGGATCCCGATGCAGGTAAGAGTCAGCAACAGGTGCTGGACGAGTTGACGGGTCAGCTCACCATTAATTTCTTCCCCGATGAAGACGAGTAATATGATGAAATGGGAAATAAAAGAAAGGAAAGGAATAAGAAATGCCAAAAGCTCTTTTTGGCATAGTACTATTCTTCATTATTCATTGGCATTACTCATTACTCATTGCTCATTGCTCGTTTGCAATGCACAAAAGGTGATTACGAACAGCCAGATGATAGGTATTGGTGGCACGAATGTGCTCGACACCTATCTGTCGGCAGAACACTTCAAAGGGTTTGGAGCAAGCTATCTCTCGCACACAGAGCGGCAACGCACGACAAGCCGATGGTCAACCATCGTGGAGCATGAGGCAAACATCTCCAACGTCAAGGACCGTGTCAACAAGAAAAGCGAGCTGGAGGGTGCCTATAAACTCTATTGGGGAAAGCTGCATAGCTGGCAACTGATGGACGGAAAATTGCGTCTGCAGGCGGGTGGAGTACTGAATGCCTCACTGGGATTTATCTATAACACATCGAATTCCAACAACCCCGCTCAGGCACGTGCCCATCTGAACATCATGCCCACAGTAGCAGCGACTTATCGCTTCCAGCTGTTCGGAAAGAAGGTGCTGGCGCGCTATGAGGCAAACCTGCCACTGGCGGGTGTTCAATTCTCGCCCAACTACGGACAGTCGTACTACGAGATTTTCTCACGTGGAAACTACGACCATAATATCGTGCCCACCACATTTGTATGTGCCCCCGAGTGGCGACACCTGTTCACCCTCGACACCCCCATCAACAGCAAGTATTCCATCCGAATAGGCTATCTGGGTAACATGCAACAATCGAAAGTCAACGGACTACGTCAACATATCTATACCCACCGTTTCATCATCGGCTTTACCAAACGTTTTTCTCTCATTTCTCACGCCTTATGAAAAAGTATCTAGTCTATCTGGTTTCTTTAGTCTTTCTAACATCCTGCGTAGATACCGAGGAACGTCAGAACAGTCCAACGGGGAATTTCGAAGCGCTATGGCAGATCCTGGACGAGCACTATTGCTTCTTTGACTATAAGCAGCATGAATACGGACTCGACTGGAACGAGGTATATCACAAATATAAAGTACGCGTGGATGACAAGATGAACGAAGACCAGTTGTTCGAAGTATTGTGCAACATGCTGAGCGAGTTGCGCGATGGACACGTGAACCTCACCTACTCTTCCGACTACGGACGCTACTGGACATGGCAGGAGGCATATCCCAAGAATTTCAGCGACACGCTGGAGCGACGCTATCTGGGTACAGACTACAAGATAGCCAGCGGACTGCGTTACCGCATACTCGACGACAACATCGGATATATTCGCTATGAGTCCTTCCAACAGCCTATTGGTGAAGGCAACCTGGACGATGTCTTATCGTATCTGGCACTTTGCAGAGGACTTATCATCGATATCCGCAACAATGGCGGCGGAGAGCTGACCACCGCAGAACTCTTGGCGGCACGCTTTGTACACGAGAAAACACTCGTAGGGTATATGCAGCATAAAACGGGAACAGGACATAGCGACTTTTCGGATATGGAACCGCAATACCTTGAACCTTCACGGAATATCCGGTGGCACAAGGGCGTCTGTGTGCTGACCAACCGCAGTGTTTTTAGTGCTGCCAATACGTTTGCCGTTATGATGCGCGCCCTTCCTAATGTCAAAATAGTTGGCGACCACACGGGAGGAGGTAGTGGAATGCCTATGAGCAACTCGCTGCCCAACGGATGGAGCGTGCGCTATTCTGCCTGTCCGATGTACGACCGAAACCGCCAACAGACAGAATTCGGCATTGACCCTGACATACAGGTATCCATAGGTTCTTCCGAAGATGATGAAATCATAGAAACGGCAAGAAAATACCTGGTGAAGTGATTTTTTTACTGTTTTAATGCTCGATTCTTAATTCTTTTTCGTACCTTTGCCGACCGAAAGCGCCTGTGGCGGAATTGGTAGACGCGCTAGACTTAGGATCTAGTGTCTCGCGACGTGCAGGTTCGAGTCCTGTCAGGCGCACAAAGGTCGGCATAGCTCAGCTGGTTAGAGTATCACCTTGACATGGTGGGGGTCCTTGGTTCGAGTCCAAGTGTCGACACAAAACATTAGCGGTTAGCGTTAGGGTTGAATAAAAAAAAACTTTCCCCATAATTTCTTTTGATAATAAGTATTAATCGCTGCAATTGTTACTATTAACCCCAGCAATTGCAAGTATTAATGCTCGCAATCCGTACCACTTGGACGACAATGCAAAGGTACTATATTGCGCCAAACCTTTGATGTCATGGCGCAGGTTTTTCAGCGCCGACTTGATATTCCGTTTTTTTGCTGTTTTGCAGAACGCGGAACAGTACCCGTCCCTGCGGTTCATGAGAGTCTGATTCCTCCATATTCCTTCGCTCCACCCATACTCCAGCCTTACTCTAGCCTTACTCATGAGTAAGCCTAGAAGCAGCTTAGGAGCAGGCTAGGAGCAGCTAAGGAGCTGCTAAGGAGCTGCTAAGGAGCTGCTAAGGAGCTGCCTAGAGTATAGCGCTATTGACTTTCACATCATTGGAGTATTTAAATTTCTATTCGGAGTAATTGTAAATACTTCCGGAGAAACCATCTCGACTTACAATATCGGATGTCAGTCACCCGTCCCTGTGGCATTTGAAAAGTTTAGCGGACAACAATGTTTCTAATTTAATTCTTGGCAAAAGCATTGTTGATTCAGAAAAATATCGTAACTTTGCACATGAAAAGTGCGAGTACGGGCTGCACCTCGGCAATTCAAACATGTTTGATTGCTCTCGGTTTGCACCCGGTGACGAAGCTCGTCGTTTCCGTGAGATGGCAGACGAGACAGAGCGCAAGTTTGATATGCGCCCTAAGCGAGACCTTACAGCAGATCCTCGCTATAAAGCTATGCGCACAATTCTTGAGAGGTCGAACATCAACTTCTAATAGATAAGATGGCGTTTCTCGAAGAAAACTGCGTACTCGACATTTTGACAGATGGCATTCTTGCAGAGTGTCATCCTTTTGTGTGTGGAGATGACGATATGGACGAATTCTTTCAGAAGGATGCGCTCGACTATACCCGTTATCGCATGGGAAAGTCATACTGCTTCCGCATGAAGGATGACCTACAGACTATTGTTGCCTGTTTTACTGTATCGAATGACAGCATCCGTATCTACGACCTGCCAAGCAGTCGTCGCAATGCCATGTGGGGTATCACTCATCGAGAAAAGATGTTGACTCGCTATCCTGGTGTGCTTGTCGGGCGATTGGCGGTTGCTTCTCAATTCTCAGGAAAAGGTGTAGGTTCGGAGGTGCTTGATTTTATCAGAATGTGGTTCATTGATGAATCCAATAAGACTGGGTGCCGCTTTGCAATTGTTGATGCCAAGAATGAACCTGACGTGTTACATTTCTATGAGCATAATGGTTTCAAGCCACTTTTCCCTCGTGAGATAGACGAAGATTTTTACACGAAGCCGCCCAAGGATGACGAAGAACGCGAAGAACGAATGAAGAATCCACGAAAACTCAGGACACGATTGATGTTTAGTGATTTGCTTGACGAATAACAGAGGTATACGGGGAAAAGTATGGCAGCCTGATCACCTGCAACTTGTCCACACGGACAGAAAGTACGAACCTCTATAAAAAACCCGTCCCAATACAAACAGGACTTGCATTGTTGGTGCAAGTCCTGTTTTGTATCCAAAAGTTGAATGCGATAAACATCGTCAATACTTTTTGCACTAGCAAATAAAACTAATCGTCCTGAAAATGCTATATGTACCCTATATTGCTCGATAGCAAACTTTAGATGGTTCCACATCCGCCTTAACACCTGACAATATTAATTCCATATTGAGACCTTCTTTTATTAATTCATAGTTATATGATGGGCCAACAATTATACTCTGTAGTGCATCTACTGGAATATTAATCTTACGAAACGGAATAACATATCCATTTGCACTTATCCTAAAATCTATTGTTTCATCATGCCTTTGTTGTGTACATATAAGACGTTTTTCTCCTTCATAGCTATAAGTGGAATTCTTATACAAAGGAGCTAATTCCCGAATAAATCGATATTGGTAGAACTGTATGAGATTATCTTTGTCAGAAATATCATCGCCTTTCATTTCATCAATATAATTTTGGTAAATATTACATAACTGGCTCAAGGTAGTATCTTCTAAATTTGTTAGATTATATGATACGGGAACAATTCTTGTTTGTAATTCCTCATTATTATAAAAATGCTTACAAATAATTTTTTCATCTAAACATAAACATAATCCTTTACCATCTTTTGTATACATTGACCACATTGGAAGTGTATCCCTATTGCTGGAAAAAGAAATTATGAACAAATATTTATCTTTTTCGAGAGTTTTCAGATAACGTTGTTTTATAGTATCGACACCAAGAAATGTCTTAGACAATTTGTATGAGTCATCTATAGATAATTTTTTTTCTATCGCTTTTAATATATTTATTATAATATTTGGGGCCATCAACATTTCAAGTGGATCATTCAACAGATATATGCTGCTTGCCCAGAATTCGAGATATTGTTTGTCTTTTGACTCACGATATTTCTTTAGAATATTATGGGTCGTTTCTGCTGATGTATAATGGTATATCATAGCTACTTGTGTTGGAATTAACTAAGAGTTGCGACAATTGCATTTACGTCATCAGCATCAAGTGCAAACCATTCTCCTCGGAGTCGCTTGCTCTCATAAGCTTTATGAAGAGCACTTTCTATTGCAGATGCAATGGTTCTGTTAGGATATTCTTTTGCACAGAGTTTTTCAATCGTGGGCTTTTCACTCTGCAACGTATGCTCTCTGTATTCTGGATCATTCGAGATTCCAATTTTAAAATAGCCATTTGTGGTATCTACCATAAGATAGACAAAACAAGTTTCATTAATTGCAACTGTTGGCTTACTATTGCTTTTAGAAGAAAATGATATTGTATATTCATTCTGTAGTTCTTCTATCAACTGCATAAATTGCGATGAATATGATCTAAATACATCACCAGCATATTCTTTAGGGCACCATATACTTTCATTAGATCCTACTACTGACATAAAAGGTTGCTTACTAAATCGAACTCTCCAACTTACACAGTCGTTATTCATCATACAGGAAATGTCATCTTGTGATAATTCACAGTAGAAACTATTATCATATACGTTGCTCACTTTTTTTTCTATGTGATTTCTTGTAATGGGGAAATTAAGAACACTTTTATTTCCATCAATTCCTATAAACTGCATATCTATAGAATCTCCATTATTTAAACGGATTATCTTTGAATCAACACTAAATACAATATATGGTATATTGTTTTTCAACTCAAGCGATACAATAATATATTTTCCATCATCCGCCTTCATTTCAAGGCCTGGATAATCGTCCATATACGATTCATCTTCTTCACATTCTGGCAGCCTTCTACTCGTTTCCCAAGATAATGAAATCGTTCCATCGAATTCGTCTCTTTCTTGTCTATCAAAGAAGTAGAAATGGTTTCTCATTAATGAATTCCTATTTTTATAAACTGAAAACAATAATAATTCATTACAATTTCTTATTTCTTCTTCGCATTTAAAATCCTTTGTTTCACCATTTAAACTCAAAGTTATAATACCAGAAGAAGGGCTGTAGATCTTATACTCCTTTCTATTATAACGATTGGGATTCTTAATGATTGTGCAAATGTGTTGATCTTTTACTACTTGTGAAAAATTGGCAACTTTCCACTCATATCGAAGGCATGGGGAGTCATCTTCTGCTTCAAAATCATAATGAGGTATTCCTTCCCAGAAATTTTCATCATACAAGTATTCATTAAGATTAACATCTACGTGGTCTAATCTATCTGGATTGTCATAGATTGAACCAAGAGGCCATAACTCTTTTGCCCTTTCAGCAGTATATAGTTTATATATTCTTCCTCCATCAGTTTCTCTCTCTTGCCAAAATGATGAGGAGTCCAAGTACCCAGCAAATGGGGCACGTATAAAAAATTTATAATCGAATACACAACGATTCAGACCAGGTCTAATAGTTGTATTTAGTATCCTTGCATTAATATACATTATGGGCTCATTCTTGATTGCCCAGCTAAGATATGTAGTAATAATCTCGTTAAAAGAGATGTTGATTTCATATATCCCTCTATCCTCAATAGTTCTAAAACTAATAATCCCCTTTTTATAAGCAGAATCTAGAAAATAGTTTTCAAATTTTTTTCGTTTAAAACGAGCAACCACCTCATCTTCATGATCAGACTCATATTCAACAAATCTATTCCAATTAGGATTATTGTTTAAGAAAGAAATGTACTTCCCCGGGTGTTTCACAAACTGATCATAGTTTATGTTTGATGACACAATCTCGTCTTTTCCCGAAGGGTCAATAGTCGTCTCCTTACTCACCTCTGGCCTATTAGCCGATTCTTCATTCTTCGAATGCAATTCAGACCAAATACTCATATTCTTTATGTTTAAAGTTAAACGAATTCTTTTATATGAAATGCGCAGGACATTCCCACGCACTTCCGGCTCACCACAAGCCCCTGCAATCGTCGAAACGCCTGCGCACTATGCGCCGACGCTCTTTTGCAGGTTGGCTCTTTTGTCCGAGGTGGTGATTGGAAGTGTAGAGCCTAATATGTCTTGTGCTCCTTACGAAACACGATGCAAATATAGCACTTTTTTTTGAAACTAATGCAAGAAATACAAGAAAGTGAAAGAAACGACACTAAATTATGCCGTTTCGATACCTTTAGAGATGAAAGCCATGATGATTTGACATCTTTTGTTCCTCATTTTGCCGTTCTTGCTTAGTGCGTTCTACCTGCTGCTTGATCCACAGAACTATGGGTGAGTGCTCAATTGTAAGTTGAAGGCTATCTTTGGAAATCTTAACAACTTTGGCCGTTACGCTCTCGGCCCAGACCTTGGCACTTCGTTTATTTTCTTGTAAATAGCCTCTGAAGTTCAGAGTCTGGCCATGAACCAGTTTATCGGTTTGCTCTTCATTAAACCCATGTTCAAAACATTCTTTCTCGATACGTAGATACTCGCCAACAATAGGGAACCAGCGGAGGATCTTGTTGATAGTGCGCTCTTGCTCATTGATGGTTTTCTGCATCTGCAACTTGGTATAGCGAATGTCATCAGCATGATTCTCGTTCTGCTGCTTCATGTCTGCCTTTAACTTGTCAATCTGACTGTCACGCAGCTTGATTTCCCCCTTCAGTTGCTCATTCTCCTTTTCCAATCGGCAAATCTTATTGCTGCCAAGAAGAGAATTGATGCCTTTGAGGGCTGTGGTAGCCGTTTGTGCAGCGGTATTCTTCAGTTCTTCTGTCTTCTTCTCAGACTTGATTTTGATAGTTCTTGCTCTACCTGTTCTTTCTGTTTGAGCAAGGCTTCGACATCTTCCTGAATGTCCTTGCCTTGTGCCATCAAAGAACGGTAGTATTCATGGGTAGAGATATGCTGTGCCTCTGAACCTTCTATGCCTCGCTGAAGTCCATACTTCTGCATGACTTCTGCATAGGTGTTCTGACAGCACTTCAAATTAGCACGACTCATGACGTCGTCAGCACAAAGACGTGGTGCAGGGCTTTTCTTACGATAGGTGCGCTTTACTTCCTGTTCTTTCTTCTTACGCTGTCGCTCTGTATGGACTATGGGGACAACTGTTGCATGTAGATGGGGAGTGCTCTCATCCATGTGTAGCACTACCGATACAACATTATCGCTTCCATAGGTCTTACGGAGCCAGTCGATGTTGTCCTGGCACCAATCATCGAGTTTG
>CACXSA010000023.1 GCA_902770195.1 uncultured Prevotellaceae bacterium | reverse complement strand
ATAATGTTGATGATTATAGCCTCAAATCCTCACCGCCTTTCCTCTTGTATATACTCTGAATCATCCTCTGCCATACCTGAGCGATGTCCTCTGATACTTTGTCCTGGCTCCAAAGATCTGAAAACAAGGGTGGAAGTTTGTCCTGTTTCACGAAATAGCCTATGCTTATCTAGGTACCAGCCTTCTCACCCTCGACGGCATAAATCTCTAGCAAAGCTACAAAACTTAAACCGTATTACATCCATCTGCAAGAATTATTTCATGAAAATGGAACATTCTCTATAATCGGATGCAAAGGTAAGAGGTACCAGTCCCCTGTTCCACCCTCAGACATCTCCGTGAAACAGGTGCCAGTCCCTCATGTTCCTGATTGCAATGCAAATATCGTGTGATTACTATCGGCTTATACGCAACACAGCGTTTAGGTCGTCTGTTCTGCTTTCCAGTCTCTTGTCGGGGGCGTTATACTGGTTGACATCAGTCAATATGCTCTTAAATCCCGGCTCAATCTGCATTCTATATAAGGTATTGAAGGTCAAGATAAGAAGATTGGTTTGCGTATCAGCTATGCCAAGCGTTTTTGCCCTGTCACGCAGCAGCAGCTCCATATTGCTCTTCAGCTGGTCTTCCAGCCCTACAGCCAGAGAATTCTTCCACTCGTTGCCCTCGTTATGAATCATATACACCTTGCTCATCTGATCGCCGAGGTATTTAGTCAGAAGATCAGTGAGTTCTTCGGGCGTTTCAGGAATAAATTGACGTGTTAAGCCTAAGGCACTTGTGGCATCACGATATTTGTCTAAGCTGCTCCAGGAATCTTTGATGTAATAGCCTAATCCTCCTTTTATATTGTCGTTGAGGCGTTTGCGGCACGTCGCATTCACGTCGCTGAGCGAAGGGATGGTCGTCACATACTCGGTATTGATCTGCCACTCCGTGAATTCATTGTTCACCTTGATGGTGCGCCATGGGTTGGGGTAGGAGATGATGGAACCTGTAGCCACGTCAACCAGGCTGTCGGGCTGGGCATTGTCTGCAATGATGCGATACTGTGCAATGTCTTGCAGGTGTGTATGTCCTGTAAATGCCATGTGTATGCCATGTTCCATCAGCTGCTTGCTCACCTTCGCATAGTCAGCGACGACGTAGTCGCCTTGCAGCGTGCTCTGCGCATCGTGGTGCTGTACGACGTTATGGTGCTGCACCAGCACGACCTGCTTCCCCGCGGCGCGTGCCTTGTCGGCCTCGGCCAGCATCCAGGTCAGCGTAGCCGGACGGATGCGTCCTGACGTCTGGTTATAGTTTTTCTCGTCACCCTTGTCTATGTATTTATTTTCTTCATACTTGTTGGTATCGATGCACAGCAGCACCAGTCCTTTTAGGGGTTCGCAGACGAACGACAGCGAGGCAGGGTCTTTTGCATACGCCTGGTTGTAGCCGAAGTCAGCATACATCATCTTGAACTGATCTGGCGATGTGCGCTCTGCCGGGCGTGTGTTGTCGCCGTTGAAGTAATAGCCTTCCGGATTGTCAATGTCGTGATTTCCCGGTACCACCACTACCGGTATGCCGGCACTGCGCAGTCTTCCGAGAATGCTCACTACCAGCTGGTGACTCAGCAGTTCACCGTCTTTCGTCAGGTCGCCAGGGATGATGACCAGGTCTGGGTCACGCTTCACCGTCTCTCCTACCAGATATTCCAGCACCTCGCCGCTATATTCCAACAGCTTGGGGTCTTGATTCAGATAATTCTCATAGGCCGCACCTCTATTCTCCAGCAGTTGGGAAGCCATGACGTGGATGTCGCTCATTACAATAATGGACTTGAAGTTGGGGTCTTTCTGTGGAGTATTGCCGCCGTCGTTGGGATTGTCAATCACTCCCAAGTCTTTAACACAGCTGGTCAGGCTCATGCTGAGCACCAGCAAGGCCATCGACAATAGAACTGTAATTTTCTTCATCTCTCTCTTTGGTTTATTATTATAACGAAAGCAAAGGTAAGAAGAAAAACTATTTAAACTATTAACAAGCTCCTAAAAGATGTTAACGAACTTTTTTTCTGTTTACACCTATAGCCCGTACAAAAACGACCAACCATCACAACAATCCCGAGTTACAAAGGTAGCTCTCATAAGCTTAATTTATGAAAACAAAGCCAAACCTCCCTGCACTGCGAAGTGCGGGGAGGCTTGTTTGATGTGGGGCGTAATCAGTGATGATGAGGGCTTCTTACCTGCCACTTATCACTCTTTTGACTCCATTATGGATATAGATGCCCTTTGTCGTGGGCGCTTTGTCGAGTCGGAGACCTTCGAGGGTGTACCACTCGTTGGAGATGGCGGCGGGCTTGCTGGCCTGTATCTCGCTGATGCCCGTCGGGTCGTCGGTTGACTTGTCCTCGGTCAGCCACTTGGTGTCGAGCTGGAAGGTGATCTTCTCCTTGGCGATGGGCTCGGTGCTGAAGTCGTAGTCGTCAGCCTTGTATTCTACCGTCTCGTCGGGAGTGAAGTCGTAGCATCCGCCATTGTTCGCAGTGACGGGCTTGGTGACGGTCTTGCCGTTGTTCGACGTGGCCTCGATGTAGTAGAACACCGTCTTACCTTTGGGGAAATTGCTGGCGGGCACTCGGCAGTACCAGCGGTTGCCGTTGCTGGTCATGTCCACCTTCTGCCACTCGCCGTCTTCGCCTACTTGGTAGTGCAGGGCAGCATTCTTGATGCCGCTCTTGTTGGTGATGAAGGCACTGAAGGGGACTTCGGTCAGCGTGCCGAAGTTCACCTTGTTGTAGAGGGCGTCGTGCAGGATGCGCACGGGGTTGTCGGCAGGAATCTGCTTGGTGATGCAGTGGATGGAGCCGCCGGAGCCGTCGTAGGAGCGCATGTCGATGCAGTGGAACGTGTAGCCGGGATAGAGCTTCTTCATGGCTTCGATGTTGGCGCGGTCCCATGCGGCAGTAGGCATGTAGTCCTCATCGACGTCCGAGAAGCAGGGCTGCAGGATGTAGTTGTTGATCATCAGGTGGTTGGCATAGGTGCGTGCAAATTTTCCATATTCCTCCTCGCTATTCCAGTCGCTGCCGTCGTCGTAGGAGGGGAAGGGCAGGTCGCCCCAGTTAACGTATGGGTCTTTCCAGAAGTTTTTCTGCTCCAGCATATATTTTACGTTTCCTTCCAAGGTAGCGTAGTCTTTCCAGTCCTTATAGGTTTCCGGCATCCTCGCAAACAGGAAGCCGTTCTCGTCGATGGCGTCGGCATACAGGTCGATGTGGCCTGTTCCGCCGTCATGTATCAGCCTTTCCACGAAGCAGGTGCCCTCTTGTCCCAGCATACCCTTGAGTGCTTCATGACACTGGTCTGCGTTGAGGGGCTCTCGCGTTGTGTACTTAATGGTAGTGTAGTTCTTGCCGTCCCAGGTGATGGGACCTGTCTTGTCCTGGTTGTGCGGAATCATGGCCGTAGAGGTCATCAGGCCGCCGATACCGTCAACGAGGCAGTTGCCACCCTCCCAGATTACCTGGTTGATGTAGTTGGGGATGCCCTGCCAGCGGTGAAGGATGGAGGGCAGCAGGTTGTCAAGCTGACGGGCCCAGTCGTACTGGAAGTCGAGCATGGCCAGCTTGTCCTCATCGCCATAGTAGAAACAGATGGGACCGCAGTCGCGGAACCAGCGGTCGTTACCGTTAGCCACGAAGAACCGTATCTTGTCTGTTCTCATTTCGTGTGCTTCCATGTACCAGCGTATCAAATCTTCGTCGCTGGCTTGCTCTATACGCACCCATGCCTCGACACCGGCTCTCTGGATGGCGTCGATGACGTTAAAGGACACCTTGCCGGTTTCGCTTTCCGTATCGAGTTCGGTTTTATACTCGCCTCTGCCTACCTCCTGGGGCGCGTCATCTTGCGACTCAGCGTAGTAGTAGATGGCATAGCCCGGAACGACGGGGTATGCGGCGTAGCGCGAGTCGGTCTCCTTCCCAGGCATGAAATGTCTATAGAGCACGCTGACGACGATGGCCTTTACCTCTTCCCATTCGCCGGGGAACCATACGCGGTCGGGGAAACTCAGCGGAGCACCGCTGGCATCCTTTGCCCTGCGCATATCCTCTGCTGTAGCTATGGGGAAGTCGGGCTTCGGCAGAATGTTTGTAATCGAGCGCTTCTGCAGCATTTTGTGAATGTCAACGGTCTGTTGCTTCTTGTCCTGAGCATTGGCTGTCACTGACAGTGCCAAGAGGACTGCAAGGAGCTGTGCCGACCTGCCGAGGCAGCTGACTGCAGCGCTCCAAAGATTTGTGCATAAAAGTTTTTTCATAGGACTTTAATTGATTTGTGATGGTTATTGTTTCTTCATTGCAAATATATAAAATAGTCGGAGTATCTCGTATGCCAACTTCCCAATTTTAATGTTTTTTATGTTTTGTGCTCTCACCTCTCACTTCTAGTTCTTATAGCATTCGAAGATCTTGTCGATGGTCGATTTGTTGGGCTTGGGTGTCAGCAGGCTGACAAGCCATACTACGGGGAATCCGCCCACCATGGCGATGGCGCCGCAGTTGATGGGGTTGATGGGATTGCCCAGCATCATATTGACAACGGTGATGCCCACACCCCATACGAAGCAGGCCCATACGGAGACGGTGGTGACACCACGCCAGTAGAGACCCAGCATGAAGGGGGCGAGGAAGGCTCCTGCCAACGCTCCCCACGAGATGCCCATGAGCTGGGCGATGAAGGTGGGAGGATTGAGGGCTATCATGAGCGAGATGGTAATGAAGAAGACGATGAGCACGCGCATGATGACAACCTTGCGGCGTTCCACTTTCTCGGAGATCTCGTCGTCGATGCTGCCTTCCTGTACCTCGCCGGGGAGTGACTTCTTGTCACGATAGATGAGGTCGAGGGTCATGGTAGAAGAGGAGGTGAGCACCAGAGAGGCGAGGGTGGACATGGATGCCGACAAGACGAGCAGTACCACGAGGGCTATGATGACGTCGGGCAGGGTAACGAGCATGGAGGGCACAATGCTGTCGAAGGCCAGCTTGCCATTGGGCAGCACCGGGGGCATGCCGAACAGACGGCCGAAACCGCCGAGGAAATAGCAGCCGCCAGCCACGATGAAGGCGAAGACGGTGGAGATAACGGTGCCGCGACGAATGGCACTCTCGTCGGTGATGGAGTAGAACTTGCCTACCATCTGGGGAAGTCCCCACGTGCCCAGCGAGGTCAGGATGACCACACCCAGCAGTCCCCACGGGTCGGGTCCGAAGAGTGAGGCAAAGCCGCCATTCACACTGGCATCAGCATCGGAGGGCAGGGCAGCCATCTTGTCGAAAGCAGCGGTCAGTCCTCCTTGTGTGTTCAATACGGCAGCAATGACGATGACGATGCCGAAGAGCATGATGATGCCCTGGATGAAGTCGTTCATGGCTGTGGCCTTGTAGCCTCCGAGGATGACATAGACGGCGGTGAGGATGGCCATGATGATGACACAGTATTCGTAGGGGATGCCGAAGCCCATCTCGAAGAGGGTGGAGATGCCCTTATAGACGCCTGCGGTATAGGGGATGAGGAACACGAAGGCGATGACGGAGGCTACCACGCGCAGTCCCTGACTGGAGAAGCGGGTGCCGAAGAAGTCGGGCATGGTGCGCGACTCGATATGCTGCGTCATCAGCTTGGTGCGACGGCCTAGTAGCAACCATGCCAGCAGGGAGCCGATGACGGCATTGCCCACACCAATCCATGTGCTGGACAGACCGTACTTCCATCCAAACTGTCCGGCATAGCCCACGAAGACTACTGCTGAGAAATAACTTGTTCCGTAGGCAAAAGCCGTCAGCCACGGGCCCACGGCGCGTCCGCCCAGTACGAAACCATCCACACTGCTGGCCTGCTTGCGGGAGTAGAGTCCCACGCCAACCATCACGACCAGGAAGATGATGGTCAAAAGAACTTTTATGATCATTTTATTTAAAATTTGTAATTAGTAATGAGTAATTAGTAATTATGATTTCACTGCAGGCGGCATAATCCACATCGGGTAGGGAATTTATCATGCATGGTAATCACAATTACTCATTACTAATTATTCATTACTCATTAAAACGCAACTTGCACTTGTCCTTGCAGCCAGTTGTAGTCTTGCTGGAACTTGCTCCATGTGCGGGTATATTGCAACTGCACACGGCACTTCTTGTAGAACCAGTATTGCACACCGGCAGTGGCTTGGGTCTGACGGTACTTCATATCGGTATTGCGGTCGAAATAGTCGGCAGAAGCCACGAGGTCTAATCCTTTATAAAGGGGAATGGCGGTGGTGATATAGCCACCCATGCTGCCTACGTCGCCGTCCTTGCCACCCAGCCACTCGGTGCGGATGCTGATGGGGCGCGCCTCCTTGTACTTGCCGGGAGCATACTGTCCGCTCTTCCACTCAACGCCTACGCTATAGCGGTCGCGCCGGTAGTCGTCGCCCTCCTTGATGGTAGGGTTCCATTCCACGGTTTGCTTGTTGACGGCATGTCCGCGACCTTTCTGTCCTGTGACAACGAGGCGCAGTTCGGGGATGGGCTTGTATTCCAGATGGGCTATGATGTCCTTGTCGCTATTGCCGTCGCGCCGGTTGATGCCCTGTCCGTTCATGACGGCGAGTTCATAATGTATCTTGTTGTCAAACAGGTTGCCGAAGACCATCAGTCCCATGTCGCGACCGTAGTTCACACCATGCAGGGGGTCGGGACCCTCGCCGGCGAGGAAGAGAACGGCCTGGGAATAGACATCTACCAGCTCGAGCATGGTAGGCGACAGGGGATTCTCCATAGTATAGGAGTGCTTGAACTGTCCGAGGCGCACGGTGAGGGCATTGTCGTTGGTGACGCGGAAATCGGTGTAGAATTCCTGTACGACACTGGAGAAGTCGTGCATGAAGAGAAACGACCAGCGGTCGGTGATGCGCGCCTTAGCCCAAAGGAGCGTGCGCTTCAGGTTGAAGTCGCTCGTGGTCTTGCCGTTGGCATCGCTGTAGGAATAGCCGCCCTGAGCATAGCCGTTGAAGGTGACGCGACTGGTAATCTCCTTCATCCAGTCGATGACTTTGTCTGTCTTCTGCTCTGATTGCTGCTGGCCCCAAGCTGCAGTGCTGCTGAAAAGGGCGAGTGCGATGGCTAAGGTTGCTTGTTGAATAACTTGTCTTTTCATGTCGTTGGTTTGTGTTGTTTATCTTTTTGTTTGACGATATATCGTTGATAGTATGTAATCAGCAAGGTGGTAAGGGGCAATGCGATAATCATGCCCAGAATGCCCAGCAACGAGCCCCAGATGGATAGCGAGAGAAGGATGATGGCGGAGTTGAGTCCCATGACCTTTCCCATGATCCTAGGTGTGAGGAAGGTGTCTTGAATGAGCTGCACAACGGCAAACACGATGAGGACTCCCAGCATGATAACCCAGAAACTCTCACCCGTATCGGCGGCTTTGACCACTGCCAACAGGATGGCGGGAATGAAGCCCACCAGTTGCAGGTAGGGCACCATGTTCAGCAGTCCGATGAACATGCCCATGCCGATGGCAAGGGGGAAGTCGATAATCAGGAAACCGATGCTGAAGAGAACGCCCACGCAGAAGGCTACCAAGCCCTGTCCGCGGAAATACTTGTTCATGCCCTGCTCGATGTCGCGAACCAGCTGAACGGCAAACTTACGATAGCGCTCGGGCACCATCATCACCCAGCCGTTGGAGAACTGTTCGTAGTCGAGCAGGATGAAGAGGGTGTAGATGATAACCATCGTCAGGGTGACCATGCTGGTGAGGATATTGATGGACTGTGCTATTACCGCCCATACCTTGGGAACAGCCTGCTTGACGGAGTCCATAATGCCTTGCTGGGAAATGATTTCCTTGATGTTGTCGGCAGTGAGGTTCTCATGGATGAACTCTTCCATCATGTTGGGGATGTTGCTCATGAAGGCATCCCTGGACACATAGGTAATCAGGAGGTCCTTGACACGCGACCCTTCTTCAATCAACGGAGGGATGACGAGGAAGGAAAGTCCGGTTAGAATAGCGGCAACGGTGAGGAAGGTACAGAAAATGCCTATAATGCGGTATTTCAGGTGACAACGGTATTGGAAGAACTTAACCATCGGAAACAAGATATAGGAGATGAGCCATGCCAGGAAGAAGGGCAGTAGAACGCCACTCAGCCGGTGTAAAAGCATGATGAGTCCTATGATGGCAATAATCGATACAATGCCACGCACGAAACTGTCGAATGTGATTTTCTTTTGCTCCATTATGTGTATAATGCTGTTTTTTGCGGCCAAAGGTACAAATTATTTGAGAAAAATCCATCAATAAGTCAGAAAAATGTTTATCTTTGCAACAGAGAAATAATAAAATCAAATCTATAAGTATGAAAAAGGTATATAAAGCGCATATTCTCTTTACAAAAGTAAAAGACCGCTTCGAGATTTTTGAGAACGGATATATTGCCGTGGAAGACGGTATGGTGAAAGGTGTATCCTGCAACCTGGCAGACTTGGACTGCGAGGGCGTGGAGGTGACAGACTTTGGTAACCGCCTGCTCATTCCTGCCATGAACGATATGCACGTGCATGCCCCGCAGGTGCACAATCAGGGCGTGGCGATGGACTTGGAACTGTTGCCCTGGCTGCAAAACTATACCTTCCCGGAGGAATCGAAATATGCCGATGTGCATTATGCAGAGTGTATGTATCGCCGTTTCCTGCATACCCAATGGCTCTTCGGCACCATGCGTAGCGTTGTCTTCGGCACCATCCATACGCAGAGCACGCGGATTCTGATGAACCTGTATAAGGAAGCAGGCATGGGAGCACTGGTGGGCAAAGTGGCCATGAACCGTAACTGTCCGGAAAACCTCAGCGAGGATGTGGATAACTACATTGCCGGTACGGAGGAACTCATACGGGAGTTCTCTGACCCTCTTGCCTCAGTACCGGGCAATGCTTGCCTATCCGAAGCCACTCACCTCTCACCCCTCGTTCGTCCCATCATCACACCGCGTTTCGTACCATCGTGTACACCAGAGCTGCTAAGAGCCT
The DNA here is from genome assembly GCA_902770195.1 of uncultured Prevotellaceae bacterium. GTDB lineage: Bacteria > Bacteroidota > Bacteroidia > Bacteroidales > Bacteroidaceae > Prevotella. The sequence goes on along the minus strand of CACXSA010000023.1, from coordinate 19,801 downwards.
GTGGTGAACTGGCTCGGAAGTACCAGTTGCCTGTGCAGTCGCACCTGTCAGAGAATACCTCGGAGATTGCCTGGGTACAGGAACTAGAGAAGGAGAGCACCAGCTATGGCGATGCCTACAACCGCTATGGACTCTTTGGACAGACACCCACCATTATGGCTCATTGCGTATGGACCCAAGGAAAAGAACTGGAGCTGATGAAGCAGAACGGGGTGATGGTGGCTCACTGTCCGACGTCCAATTTCAACCTGTCGTCAGGTATTGCCCCCGTTCGCTCCTTCCTGGACGAGGGACTCCATGTTGGACTGGGAAGCGACATCAGTGGCGGTCATGACCTGAACATGTTCCGGATGTTGGTTTATGCCATTCAGGTGAGCAAGATGCACTATCAGCTGGATCATAACAAGGCATTCCTCACATTGCCTGAGATATTCTGGATTGCTACAAAGTCGGCTGGCAGCTTCTTCGGTAAGGTGGGAAGCTTTGAACCGGGTTATGAGTTCGATGCACTGGTGATTGACGATGCCGTGCTTTATCCCGATGAGTATTCGCTGATACACCGTTTGGAGCGTTTTATCTATGTGGGTGACGACCGTCAGATTCTTCATCGCTTCTGTCGGGGCGTGGAGGTGAAGGAACCCGCAGTATTCTAGGGAGAACGTATGAAAATAGAACCAATTGCCTTCTTCCATTCGCCCTTTACGTCGAAATTTGGAATACCCAGACAGAGTGGTATCGTAGAGGAACTGAAGGGACGCATCAGCTTTGTGCCGGAATATGCCCAAGGGGAGGCTCTGAGAGGGCTGGAAGACTACGACTACCTGTGGCTGATATGGGGATTTTCGGAGCATGTGGAGGCGGAAAAGCATGCCACGGTGAGACCACCCTTGCTGGGAGGGAATGAGCGCATGGGGGTGTGGGCTACACGATCGCCCTTCCGTCCTAACAACCTGGGACTCTCTTCTGTGCGCATTGCTCATATTGACATGAAGGAACCCTATATCGATGTGTGGGGAGCCGACCTGATGGATGGCACACCTATTTACGACATCAAGCCGTATCTGCCCTATGTTGATAGTCATGCGGAGGCACGAGGCGGGTTTACCGACCGGAAAGGATGGAAAGAGTTGCAAGTAGAGATGCCTGATGCGCTCCATCAGCAGTTTTCTGCAGAGGATGCAAAAGCATTGGAGCGGGCGTTGGCACTGGACCCTCGTCCGCATTATCATGATGATGAGGAACGACAGTATGGAATGCCTTTCAAGGGCTATGACATCATTTTCGTTGTGAAAGCTGGGACGCTAAGGGTGGTGGAGTGGAAAGAGGTATCCTCTCGCCACTAACCTCTAACCTCTTTGATTTAAAGGTACAAAGTGACTTCGTTGTTTACTTGCCACTCACCTCAAAAAAAAACTGTGGATTTTTTTGTAATTAACAAAAATATCCTTAATTTTGCACCAGAATTATTCATGAAAAGGAGAATGTTATGGCGCAAATTGCAATCATTAGTTTTTTAGTGTTGGCATTGGTGGCCTTGTCAATCAACCTAAGTATTGTTTATTGCCGACTGAACAAGGTTCGCAAGAATGACCGCATGAAACGGGCTTTCCTCAATAATGTGGGACGTGAGGTTCGTATTCCGTTGAAGTCTGTCATTGAGATGGCTGATATTGTAGCCAAGGAAGACTTGTATCTTTCGAAGAATGAAAAGAGGGAAATAGCCGACCAGTTGCAGTATAATGCAAACCTGATAAGTACATTTATTGATGAAGTATTGGTATTTACGGAAGCAGATACCGATGTTCGTCAGGTCACCGAGGAACAGATTAGTCCCAATGCAGTCTGCCTGCGATGTATGGAGGCTAACATGCACAGCATATACCACCGTCAGGCTGTCAAGCTACAATTCAAACGAGAGTTGAGTGACGAGTTCTTTATTAAGAGCGACCGCCATTTGGTGGAAATCATCCTCAACAAACTGATTCTTAATTCCTGTCGTTTCACGGAAGAAGGCTCCGTCACCATAGGATGTAATACTAGTGAAAGGGTAGGGCAGATTGTTTTCTTTGTAGAGGATACTGGTGGCGGCATTCCAGAAAACCGTGTGGATAACCTTTTCTCATGGTTTGACACTCCCGAGGACATGAACGACGAGGCAGAGCTGGATTTGAGCATTTGTCAGCGTTTGGCTCAGAAGCTGGGTGGTGCATTGGAATATGACACAACATACCATTCAGCAGGAACGCGCATGTTGTTCATCCTACCCGTCAAGTAAATTCTGTATTCTAAATTTTCTCATCAAGATTGCTGTTCCAGAGATACTTGCGTGTCTCGTGGACGATAACCGTGCTAAGAGCCAAAATGGAAATCAGGTTGGGAATAGCCATCAGGGCATTCATGCAATCGGCAAAATTCCATACGACATTCAGTTGTGAGACACTACCGATGAAGACGGTTGCAATATAGATGATACGATAAGGCCATACCCATTGGTGACCTCTCAGGTATTCTACGGCACGCTCGCCATAGTAACACCATCCCAATATGGTGGAGAAGGCAAAGGTTATCAAACCGAAGGTCAGGATGGGTTGTCCTACCACGGGAATCTTGGAGAAAGCGTCGTGTGTCAGGATTGTTCCGTTGTTAAAGGAAATATCGGGATAAGCCAGTACGCTGCTCACGATGACGATACCAGTCAAGGCACAGATGACTACTGTGTCCCAGAAGGTGCCTGTGGAGGAAACCAAAGCCTGGCGAACGGGGTTACGTGTCTGGGCAGCTGCGGCTACGATGGGCGCAGAGCCGAGTCCTGACTCATTGCTGAACAAGCCACGGGCTATGCCAAAACGGGCCGCTGTTATCATGGTGCTACCCACAAAACCACCACCTGCTGCCTCTGGACAGAATGCCGACTCAACGATGAGTTTGATGGCAGGCCATATATAGTCATTAATTTCACATATTATATATATACACCCTCCGATGTAGAACACTGCCATAACAGGAACTAACATACTGCACACTTTGGCAATGTTTTTGACACCGCCTAACACGACGCAGGCTGCGATGAAACAGACAATAGCCCCAACGATGTAAGGGGATATTTGGTAGGTCTGAGAGGTCAGCGTGCTAATGGCATTGGCTTGAACTGTGCTACCTATACCCAAGGAAGCCAAGGCGGTGAAGATGCAAAAGAGTACGGCCAGCCACCGATAACCCATTCCTTTCTCAAGGGCGTACATCGGGCCGCCAATCATCTTGCCCTGTGGGGTTACCTGACGGTATTTGACGGCTAGAAGGCCTTCGGCATACTTGGTTGAGATGCCAAACACACCTGTCAGCCAGCACCATAGTACGGCTCCTGGACCACCCAGTGTGATGGCTGTAGCCACGCCAATAATGTTTCCTGTTCCTATAGTTGCGGCTAATGCGGTTGCCAAAGATGCAAACTGCGATACGTCACCTTGTCCGTCAGTGTCTTTTTTGATAGACAGGCGGATGGCGGTGAAAATCTTACGCTGCGGGAAACGCAAGATAATAGTCAGGTAGATATGGGTGCCTAACAGGAGGATAATCATTGGCCATCCCCATAGCAGATTGCTGAAATCGCGGAAGAATTCGTTTAATAGTTCCATCGTTGTGTTGTTCTTTTGTCTTTATTCTTTCCATCTGATTGTGATGTGGTCATAGCCCATCGACTTCATTAACTGACGGAATTGGGATTCGCCGTTTACCTTTGCACTATGGATGTTCTGCTTGGTCATACAGCGCTTCAGCATTTTACGGTATGCCTTCCGATACAGGGCTTCGCGGTCTGTTGCCTTCCACCGTCCGCTCTCATGGAAGCTCTTAGTTCTGGCCTCGTCGATGAAATCGCGATCCAGCAAGCTAATCTTGGGTAATGTCACTTCAATACTATCGCCTGATGTTTTAATCCATCCTGGCTCTACTTGGTGCATGTTAATACCCAGCCTGACGGTGCCATAGTAAATTCTTACCAACTGGTCATCGGAGAAGATGCCTTTGCGTATTGTGTCAACAAGTTCCTCGTCGGCAATGGACAGGAATTCCCATTCGCCAATGGCCTTGATGCTTTCTATCTGCTCAGGGGTGACATTGATTTTCTGGTCTATCTCCACATCGACTTCTGTCGTCTGCACTGAGCGTAACAGCCAGAAAGAGAGGCATAGGCCGATGATGACTATGAGGATGTATGCGGTATATTTGATGTTCCACTTCATTGTTTTTCAATAGTTGAGTTTATCAATTGCTGGATGTTGAAGTTCTTACGGAAGGCGATGGTGATATGCTCTTCCTGATAGCCCATTTGGGTAATCATGGGAACGAGAACGCGTGCAGCATTCTCTTGAGCAGCCTGCATAAGTCCCATATTGGGAATGTTATTCAGAATAGCTTTGCGACCCTGTTGCTCATAATTGGTCAGTTCCTTGTCTGAAAAATGGGAACGGGCGAGACCGACATATTCCCTGATTTCCTTTTGGTTTATTTTCGAACTGGTTAGCGTGATTTTGGGGTCTGGCAATAGAATGGTGATATTTTCTCCGTGGCGCTCTATGTTTTTTTCTGAGAAATCGGAGAAGTCGATATACGCTTTCAGGGTAGCATTCATGGGAATGGCTATCTTCCGCTCTCCTAAAGGCAGGGTAATGTCAAAGTCCTTGCTAAGGAAATTGCCTTTCAGCCTCACGACATCATCGTGGGTCACTATCTTGTGAATATGATATTCCGTAGTATAAAGGCGGGAAGTCTTTTGGATCTGCATGACCAACGAGGGGATAGTGTCTGTCACCTCTGCTTTGATCTCTTCGGGCTGTTCGCTGCTACAGGAAGCAGCAACACACCATGCCACGGGAATTAATATGATATATATAAGATGTTTCATTTTATTGGAATATTGCCTACAAAGATAATTAAAAAATATCAAAATGAACATTTCTTGAAATTTTTTTTTGTTATTCCTTTAAACTTTTACCATTCTTTTACGTCATAAGGAAAAATTAGGGTAAAACCAACACAATACATATTATAATAGTTTGAAAAGAACATCATAGTGATTTAGGTTAACATAGTGTTTTTTAAAAAGCAAGCGTGCTTATCTTTATGAACGTTCCGTCGGATGACGGGACGTTTCATTTTTTCTTGTATTTCTTGCTTGTTTCAAGGTTTTTTCGTACTTTTGCCTACGAATTAAGAAAATGAGATATGAAAAAACTTTTCATAATTGCAACGGCCTGCATTGGTTTGACCCTGTTGTCCGCTTGCGGAGGTAAGAAAAAGAGTGAGGTGATAATAACCCCTAAGGTGGAGAAGGTAAAGCCAAAGGCTCCTGTCAGGATGCAGGAATATACAGACGAACGTGATGTGAAATGGCTCGATAAGAACTATCATGTTGCAATTAATCGTAGTCCTGCTGATTCTTTATCTTTGGTGTCAGACGAGAATGGGCAGAAATATTATGATAACATCTTTACGCTTGCAGTATCACGCAGTGACGGCTCCATATTTTTCAGTCATACGTTTAACAAGACGGCTCTGAATGCCTATCTGGACGATGATTTCCGCAAAACGGGACTTTTCGAAGGATTTGTGTTCGACAAGGTTGATGGTGACTGGCTGGTGTTTGCTGCCAGTGTGGGGCATCCGCAGACTGATGAATATATCCCTTTGATTATCCGTTTGTCACGAATGGGGCAGTTGGTCATCAAACGTGATGTACAGATGGATACTCATAACGTAGAAAAAGCAGATTCAGCGGAAGAGGATGAAATCTGATATAAAAGAAGAGGGCGAAATTAATCATTCGTCCTCTTTTTAGATACATTCCATCAATCTTTTCCAATCCTCACTGAGGGCTGTCATGCGGGGATAGATGAGATTGGCTCCTTCTTGGGAAAGCTTCTCGTTACGAAGAAGTCCTGTGTTTACGGCGATGGTAAAGCACTGGGCAGCAACGGCTGCCCTGACTCCCAAGGGTGCATTTTCCACCACGATAGCCTCCCACGGGCTAACGCCACATTTTTCCATTCCTTTCAAGTAGGGTTCTGGAGCAGGCTTGCCATGTTTTACGTCAAAGGCTGTAACCATAAGTTCTTTGCTCACCAGATTGTGAAGGTCTTCCTCCAACTTGTCAAGCAGCACATGCTGAGCACTACCTGTAACGACACATATTTTCAGACCACAGGATTTTATCTGTTCCATCAATTCCTTGATGCCAGGCATCAGCTCTGCAGGTTTGCAGGTGGCAAAGATTTCCGACTTGTGGGCATACATTTTCTGGGCTTCATCGTCTGACGGTGTGCGTCCCCATTGCTGTTGTGCCAAAATCTTGATGGTCTCCACACCTCTCATCCCCTCAAATTCATAGGCTCCGCAGAGTGGCATGTCCAGGCCGAAGTCTGCCATTGCCTCATGCCAAGAGGTCGCATGATTGGGCATGGAATCGTAGATGACTCCATCCATATCGAAAAGCACGGCTTTCGGGCGGAACTGCCTGAAGCCGTGATTTTCTAAGTATTGCTGAATAACTTCTTTCACTTCAATGCGGTAGCAAATTATTCACTTTTCACTATTCACTCTGCAGACGCGCCTTGATGGCCTTTGTCTCTTCTTCGTATCCGGGTTTTTCAAGAAGGGCAAACATGTTCTTTTTGTAAGCCTCTACACCTGGCTGGTTGAATGGATTCACACCCAGCAGGTTTCCGCTGATGCCACAAGCAATCTCGAAGAAGTAGATGAGTTGTCCGATGTAGTATTCGTTCAGCTCGGGTACTGAGATACGGATGTTGGGAACACCACCGTCCACATGAGCCAAACGAGTACCCAACTCGGCCATCTTGTTAACTTCGTCAACACGCTTGCCAGCCAGGAAGTTCAGACCGTCCAGGTTCTCCTCGTCGTTGGGGAACAGCAAGCTGCGGTTAGGCTTCTCAATGGAGATGACCGTTTCGAAGATAGTGCGCTCACCATCCTGAATCCACTGACCCATAGAGTGCAAGTCGGTAGTGAAGTCGCAGGAGGCAGGGAAGATACCCTTCTTGTCCTTACCCTCTGACTCTCCGAACAACTGCTTCCACCACTCTGAGTAGTAGTGCAGCTTGGGTTGGTAGTTCACCATGATTTCAATCTTCTTGCCTGCTCCATAAAGACCGTTACGAACAGCAGCATACTGAGCGGCCATGTTCTCCTCGAAAGGAACATCCTTGCCACAAGCCTTCTCCATATCGGCAGCACCCTGAACAAGAGCCTTGATGTCAAAACCGGCACAGGCAATAGGCAGCAGACCTACAGGGGTGAGTACCGAGAAGCGACCTCCCACATTGTCGGGAATGATAAAACTCTTGTAACCTTCTTTGTCGGCACAGGTACGTGCAGCTCCACGCTTGGCGTCCGTTACTGCCACGATAACATCCTTGGCAACCTCTTTACCCATCTGGGCTTCGCACTGTTTTTTCAGCAGACGGAAGGTTAAAGCAGTCTCGGTGGTAGTACCACTCTTTGAGATGTTGATAACACCGAACTTCTTACCCTTCAGGTATTCGGTCATTTCTGAGAGATAATCCTCACCGATGTTGTTACCAGCAAACAGGATTGTCGGATTCTTCTGGTCTTTAATCAGCCATGCAAAAGAATTACCCAATGCTTCAATTACGGCACGGGCACCCAGGTACGAACCACCGATACCTGCTACCACTACCACCTCGCATTTCTGACGCAGGGTGTTGGCAACAGCCTGTACTTCATCCAGGAACTGTGGGGTGATGCTGCTAGGCAAATGCAGCCATCCTAAGAAATCATTACCAGGGCATGTCCCGTTTTCCAAAGCCTGCTGAGCAGCCTTTACTTTTGGCTCGAAAGCTTTCACAGCGCCTGTCTCGAGGAAGCAGGCAGCCTTTGTGATGTCAAGTTTAATGTTGTTCATAATAATACTATAGTTTTGTTTTATCGGAATGAATCTGTTAAAAGCTTAATCTCAATTTGTGGCGATATGCGTTCATATAAGATGTTATAGACGGCATCCAGAATAGGCATGTTGACATGACAGTGACGATTGATTTCCTTCATACACTTGGTGCCGAAATAGCCTTCAGCTATCATCTCCATCTCTATCTGTGCTGATTTCACGCTATATCCCTTGCCAATCATCGTGCCGAAGGTGCGGTTTCGTGAGAAGTTGCTATAACCTGTCACTAACAAGTCGCCCAGATAGACACTATCTACTATGTTACGCTCTATCGGGTGTATCACCTTCAGGAAACGGGCCATCTCCTGTACGGCATTGGCTATAAGTACTGCTTGGAAATTGTCGCCAAACTTCAGACCGTTACAGATACCGGCAGCAATGGCATAGACATTCTTCAGCACACTGGAGTATTCTATACCGATAACATCCGTCGATGTCTTGGTCTTGATGTATTCGCTGGTCAGAACCTCGGCAAAAGCTTCGGCCTTTTCGCGGTCAGCACATCCCACGGTCAAGTAGCTGAGACGTTCCAATGCCACTTCTTCCGCATGAGAGGGACCGCCTATGCAAGCCAGATTCTCGTAAGGAACGTCATATACCTGATGGAAATACTCAGAGCAAATAAGGTTTTCGTCAGGCACGATACCCTTGATGGCTGTTACGATATATTTGTCACGAAGCCGGCATTTCAACTTCTTCAGATGACTCTTGAGATAGGGCGAGGGTGTGACGAATACAAGCGTGTCGTACTGCTGTACAATCTTGTTCAGGTCTGATGAGAAATAAATCTCGTCAATATTGAAGTGAACACTCATCAGGTAGGCAGGGTTATGACCAAGCCGCCTGAAGTCTTCAATACGATCGTCACGACGCATATACCAACCAATGTGGTGAGTGTGTCCCACCACTATTTTGGCAATGGCTGTTGCCCATGAGCCTCCGCCAATGATTGCTATTCTACCGCAGTCGTACATATTATGAGTCCCCTAAGTTAGGGGGTTGGGGGTCTGAACAAGCGACACCTCCAACCTGAATTGTTACTGGGTCTGCGCTTGTTCAGACCCCTATGGTCCCCTAACTTAGGGGACTTTGTGCAGCCTTTTCTATCCACTTCGCTACTTCATCGACGGAAGGCTTCTGCATGTCGAGCTTATACTTCTTCACGATATCGCCAATCTTCTGCTGCAGACCTTGCGCCTTCTCTGTCGCGATGTTCTGAACGAGGTTGAAACCAGCCTTGCGGAGTACGGGAATCCACTCTTCAGCGACACCAATCTCTGCCCATTCAGCAGGTGTGCTCTGAGGAATCTTCTTCTCAGGCTTCATCTGGGGGAACAGCATCACCTCGCCAATGGCAAACTTACCCGTGAGCAGCATTACCAAGCGGTCGATACCGATACCGATACCAAACGTTGGAGGCATACCATACTGCAAGGCGCGCAGGAAGTCCTGGTCGATGATCATCGCCTCGTCGTCACCCTTGTCTGCCAATTTCATCTGCTCCACGAAACGTTCCTCCTGGTCAATGGGGTCGTTCAACTCTGAATAGGCGTTAGCTAGCTCCTTACCGTTCACCATCAGCTCGAAACGCTCGGTGAGTCCGGGCTTCGAGCGATGCATCTTGGTGAGGGGTGACATCTCCACGGGATAATCGGTGATGAAGGTAGGCTGGATGAAAGTGCCCTCGCAGAACTCACCGAAGAGCTCGTCAATCAGCTTACCCTTACCCATGGTCTCGTCAACCTCCATACCCTTTGACAGACAGAACGCACGAATTTCCTCCTCACTCTTGCCGTCGCAGTCGAAACCGGTCTTCTCCTTGATGGCATCGAGGATAGGCAGACGACGGAAGGGGGCACGGAACGAGATAATGTTGCCGTCAATCTCCACCTCGGGCTTGCCGTTGACAGCCGTACAGATCTCCTCGAGCATCTTCTCGGTGAAGGTCATACCCCACAGCAGGTCCTTGTAGCTCACATACAGCTCCATACAGGTGAACTCGGGATTGTGAGTCTTGTCCATACCCTCGTTGCGGAAGTTCTTGCCCATCTCATAGACACCCTCGAAGCCACCTACGATGAGGCGCTTCAGGTAGAGCTCCGTGGCGATACGCATGTACATATCCTGGTTGAGGGCATTGAAGTGGGTGATGAATGGACGTGCCGAGGCACCACCGGCAATATTCTGCAGAATAGGCGTATCGACCTCCGTATAGCCGGCATCGTCCAGAATGCGACGAAGGGTACGGATAATGGTAGCACGCTTCAGGAAGGTGTCCTTCACACCGGCATTCACAATGAGATCGACATAACGCTGACGATAGCGCAACTCAGGGTCGTCGAAGGCATCATATACCTTACCGTCAGCATCAGTCTTCACCACAGGCAGCGGCTTCAGACTCTTGCTGAGTATGGTCATCTCCATCACGTGAACACTGATTTCACCTGTCTTGGTGCGGAACACATAGCCTTTCACACCGATGAAGTCGCCCAAGTCCAGCAACTTCTTGAATACGATGTTGTACAGGTCTTTATTCTCCCCGGGACAGATAGCGTCGCGCTGCACATACACCTGGATGCGACCCTTTGAGTCCTGCAGCTTGGCGAAGGCGGCCTTGCCTATGATGCTCTTGCTCATGATGCGGCCTGCAATGCTTACCATGCGGCTGTTCTCCGGTGTGGCAGTCTCGCGCACATCGTTGCCTTCTTCATCTTTTCCAATGACGGGAAGGTCCTCAAAATTCTCGAAAATATCTGTGCTCCATGCATTGACGGGAAATTCTGCTGCGGGGTATGGGTTGATGCCCATCTGGCGCAGCTGTTGCAGACTTTCTCGTCTGCCAATCTCTTGTTCACTGAGTTCTAAAACGTTCATTTCTTCTTTTTCTATCTGTTTTTCCGTGCAAAGTTACAAAATTATTCTGATACTCCCTTCCTTTTATGTTTTTTTTACTATTAGGTTTTGAAAATACAAGGAAAATATTTGGCAGATAAGAAAATAATGTATAATTTTGTGCCAAAACTATACTAAAGTGTTTCCATGATAATAGACAATATTAAGACACGAGTTCTGGCAGTAGATATAAATGTTGACAAGACAATCTGTGCCATCGTGGATATTCGTGGTAACTTAATAGCTACTTGCGACTTTGCGACTTCAGATTATCCGGATGTAGGAAATTATGTGGCTGTGCTGTGCGATTATCTCATAGACTTGACGGAAAAGAACGGAGGCTATGAGTCTGTCCGCTCTGTAGGTGTAGCTTCCTCAAGCGGAAATGTTCGTACAGGATGTATTGAAAATGCACCCAACATGCCTTGGAAAGGAGTGGTTCCCTTGGCTGCCATGCTTCGTGACCGTTTGGGATTGGCAGTAGCGTTGGGTAACAATGCCCATGTTACTGCGCTTGGCGAGAATGTCTTTGGCGCAGCCCATGGAATGCGTGATTTTGTGGTTATCTCACTGGGCAGCGGCATGGGTAGCTGTTTCTTCAGTAATGGCGTAGCCCATTTGGGCAATAATGGTTTTGCCGGAGAGGTTGGTCACACATGTGTAAAACATAACGGACGGCAGTGTGGCTGTGGTAATCTGGGGTGTCTGGAGGCATATACCGCCGGGAAAGGTATTTTGAGAACAGCCTCAGAAGTGTTGGCAGAGACAGACAAACCTTCGAAAATGAGACAGGTGGAGAAGCTGACACCCTATATGATAGCACAGTTCTGCGACCAGGGTGACGAATTGTCCATCGAGGTCTATCGCCGGACAGGCTATTGGCTCGGTTTAGGACTAGCCAATTATTGCTCGGTACTGAATCCAGAGGCCGTCATTTTCACGGGCGTTATCTCGCGCGCTGGGCGATGGCTCCTGGAACCAGCTAACCAAGCATTTGAGGACCATGTGTTCCATAACCTGCAGGGCAAAGTGAAATTCATCCTTTCCACCTTGGAAGATCATGAGCGCAATCTGTTGGGCGCAAGTGTGCTGGCATGGGAGGTAAAGGAATATTCGCTGTTTAAGTAATCGGCACTTGTATGGATATTTTAAGAAATCGGCACTTGTATAGATATTTTAAGTAATCGGCACTTGTATGGATATGAGTAATGTAATCAAGACAAGGGTTATGGGCATTGACATCGGGGTGAGCAACACCTCGATAGCCATTGTAGATTTGCGGGGTACCATCCTGGCGCAAGACACGCTGAGGACGTCAGACTTTCCTTCGGTGAACAACTTCGTGGAGGTTCTTAGTGATCGTATCGTCACGATGGCTGAGGCCAATGGCGGCTATGAGGTGGTACGCTCTGTTGGGGTTAGTGCTCCCAGTGCCAACTACTTGACGGGTTGTATTGAAAATGCAAGTAATATCCCCTGGAAAGGTGTTATCCCACTGGCTGCCATGTTGCGCGACCGTGTGGGGTTGGCTGTTGCCTTGGGAAATGATGCACATGCCACGGCATTGGGTGAGCATGTGTATGGCTCTGCCCGTGGCATGGAAAACTTTATCGTAGTGTCGTTGGGACATGGTGGAGTGGGCAGTTGCTTCTTCTCAGGCGGTCATCCTCATTTGGGAACAGGTGGCTATGCCGGTGAATTCGGACATATTTGCGTGGTTGACGGCGGACGGCAATGCACTTGTGGCAGAAAGGGCTGCTTGGAGGAATATGCTTCATATCGTGGTATTGTTCAGACTGCCCGGGAAATCCTCGCAGAGACGGACGAGCCGAGCCTGTTGCGCGAACTGGACGAGCTGACCCCAATGACCATCGGCGAATGCTGCGACAAGGGTGACAAGCTGGCCAGGAAGGTTTACGACATAACGGGCCTGTATTTAGGTATGGGAATAGCCAACTATGCCAGTGTCATTAATCCGGAGGCCATCATCCTGACAGGTGAACTGACGGATGCTTCCAAATGGTATATGGATTCATTGCTCTCGTCGTTTGACGAACATGTGTTTGGTAATATTCGTGGTAAGGTGAAGATACAAGTCTCTGCACTTGACAACCACGAACGAGATATATTAGGAGCCAGTGCGCTGGCTTGGACAGTTCAGGAATATTCCCTTTTCTTATGAATGTAGAGCAGATAAAAGCTATCATCGATGCAAAGCCTAATCTGAGTACCGCCCTCGGCATGGAGTTTATTTCCACCGAGGAGGCCGACACCTGCATGGCACGTATGAAGGTGGACGAGCGAAACCGGCAACCGTTCGGATTCCTTAGTGGCGGTGCTTCGCTGGCATTGGCAGAAAATCTGGCCGGTGTGGGTTCCTCTTCGCTATGTCCGGGCTGTGCCTGTGTGGGTATCGAGGTGAGTGGCAGTCATGTGAAGGCGGTGATAGAAGGTGATACCGTGACAGCCTATGGTCGTTTGCAGCATCAAGGCACGAAGTTGCATGTGTGGCAAGTGGATATCAAGGACAGTGCAGGCGACCTGATATCTACGGTCAGAGTGACTAACTTTATTATTCGTCAGGGGAAATGATGAATAGTTTTGCATTGTTCCGACTGCCATACGAGAAAAGATGTACGCTGGTGGTGCAAACGACGGGTGAGCCGAAGGAATTCCTGTCGTGCGACGCATTGACCGGGCAACAAGGCTTCGTCATGGCTCCCTTTGCTCCCTCTGAGAAACATCCCGTCTTGCTCATCAGGGCTGACAGGGTGGAGGAGATGGAAACACCCGAGAAGCTCGAAGACTTGCCGCAACTGGGCGACTTCGCGCAGCTGGGAAATTTCGAGCAGCTGGGAAATTTCGCGCAACTGGGAAATTTCGTGCCCCGGGAAAAAAGCGCACTCTCGGATTATCATTTGGACTTTTCCAACTTCCATGCCCATCTGTGTGACGGCAGTTTCCAGAAACTGGTACTTTCACGAAGTATCGACATCCTGCGCACCGGAGCGGAAACACCCATACAGTTGTTCCAACGCGCCTGTGACCATTATCCCCGAATGATGATTGCTCTGGTATATACTCCACAGAGTGGCTTGTGGCTGGCTTCCACCCCCGAGATACTGTTGTCGGGCGATGGCAGTCGCTGGCAGACCATCGCCCTTGCAGGCACGATGAAGTACGATGACGACTTGCGGTGGAGCGATAAGAATATTCAGGAGCAACGCTATGTCGCCACCTATATCATTCACCAGTTGGAACAGTTCACCCACGATTTCACGGAGGAAGGACCTCGCACTGCCCGTGCCGGTCATCTGGCACATCTTCGCAGCGATTTCCATTTCTCCTTGCCGGACCATACAGCCATCGGAGCCCTCTTGCAGGCGCTCCATCCCACACCAGCCGTCTGCGGACTCCCCAAGCAGGATTCTTTCCGTTATATCTTACAGCATGAGCACCATGACCGCTCCTATTACAGCGGGTTCATGGGTCCGCTGTTCTTAAACGGGCAGACCAACCTCTTTGTAACCTTGCGCTGCATGCAGCTCTTTGCCAATGGCTATCGGTTGTATGCCGGTGGCGGACTGTTGAAGGATAGTGTTGAAGAACAGGAATGGCAAGAGACGGAAACGAAGCTCGACACCATGCGCCATATAATATATAATAATGTATAGCAATAAAGATAACGTCAACATACTCACCGCCCTTTTGGTGGCTCACGGCATTCGTCATGCGGTGGTTTGCCCGGGCAGTCGTAATGCGCCCATTGTCCATAACCTCAACGAGTGTCCCGACATCCGCTGTTTTCCCGTCACCGACGAGCGTTCTGCGGGTTTCTACGCCTTAGGCATGAGCCAGTGTCTTCACCAGCCTGTTGCCGTCTGTGTCACCAGTGGCACGGCCTTGCTCAATCTCGCCCCCGCCGTTGCTGAGGCTTATTATCAGCATCAGCCCGTGGTGGTGATCAGTGCCGATCGTCCTGAACGGTGGATAGACCAGTTGGACGGACAGACCCTGCCTCAGCCCGATGCGCTGGGGCGTTTCGTCCGCAAGGCGGTGTCGCTGCCCGAGCCTCATGATGACGAGGAACGATGGTATTGCAACCGGCTGGTCAACGAGGCGCTGATGGTCCGGAATGCACCTGTCCATATCAATGTGCCTATCACGGAGCCGTTGTTCCAGTTCACGGTGGACAGTCTTCCTCAGGAAAGGCGGATACAGCTGATACCTGCTGATATGCAGCCGCACACGCTGTCGCACGTCGTCCGGATGTTCATGCAGGCCAAGCGTCCGATGCTGATAGCGGGTCAGCCCATGAATCCCAATCTCGATGAGGCTGTCTGCATGGTCGAGAACGATGAGCGCTATGTGCCCGACTTCGTGTTATATACGGGTGGAAGCATTGTGAGCAAGCGCCTGAAGCACTTCCTGCGCAAGGCCAAGGAGACCTGGGTGATCAACGAAACGGGCGAGGTGACCGACACGTTTATGAATCTGACACAGGTCATTGTGGGCGACGGTACGGTGGTTGCCGACCAGGTGCGTTTCATGCTCGAGCAACAGCCCCATCCGTTTGTGCAGCTTTGGGATGATTTGCTGGCAAAGGTTCGTAGCAAGGCGGAAGCCTACCAGCCCGTCTATTCGCAAATGGCAGCGGTGAAATACTTCGAATCCCAATGCTCATCGTCCAATGGTCAATGTCCAACGTCCAATGGTCAACGGTCAATGGTCAATGTTCAATGCTCAACGTCCAATGTTCAATGTCCAACGTCCAATGTTCAATGTTCAATGTTCAATGTTCAATGTCCAACGTCCAATGTTCAATGTTCAATGTTCAATGTTCAATGTTCAATGGTCAATGGTCAATGGTCCACCCATTACGCCAACAGCAGCGCCATCCGTCTGGCCAATATCTATGCCCGGCATCCCGTGTTCTGCAATCGCGGAGTCAACGGCATCGAGGGCTCGCTCAGCACGGCGGCAGGCTTCTCCTGCGTCACCGACGACATGGTGTTCTGCGTCATCGGCGACCTCAGCTTCTTCTACGACCAGAATGCCCTGTGGAACCAGAACCTGCGCGGCAACCTGCGCATCCTGTTGTTGAACAATGGCAAGGGCGGCATCTTCAACATGCTACCGGGCCTTGACCAAAGCCCTGCCCGCGACCGCTTCGTAGCTGCAGAGCACCATACCACAGCCGAGGGCATCTGCCAGCAGACCCATGTTGCCTATCTCAAGGCTACGAACATGGAGGAAATGAAAAAGGGCATCGCCACCCTTATCCGTCAGGAGAGCGACACCCCGATGTTGCTCGAAGTCTTCACCAATCCCGTTGACGACCAGACCGCCCTTCAGACCTATTACCAGTCATTAAAATAAAGAACAGGGAGCGCCGTGCTCCCCGTTCCGTTTATATTACCATCCGTGGCCTTAGAATTCGTCACCCCCTTCAGTGCCGCCGCTTCCGCCACCGGAGTCGTCTCCGCCGCCGTTATCACCGCCGTTATCACCACCGCCACTTGGAGGCGTGTCCGTTCCCGGCGTGTCCGTTCCCGGGTTGTCGGGCGTGGAAGTTCCGGGGTTGTCTGGCGTGGAAGTTCCCGTTGCCGTAGCGTTGTTGAACACGTACTTCGAATAGTAGTCGATGTCGGAATTGATGATGCGGATAATCTCGTCGTAGGGCGACGACTGTCCGTTGAATTCCGTGACGGCAAATGCGTTGAGCACCGTTACGGCGTCCTCGTAGGCTGCATCGGTCACGGCGCGCGCCTTGCCCATCACGTTGCTTTCCTGTGTCGAGCGGTCGCCCTGTCGCTGCATCATGAGGCTGATGACCTGCTGGTTCTGCTGCTCCAGCAGTGCGACGGTGGCGGTGAGGTTCAGCGTGGCGATGTCGGCTGCCAGCGTGCCGCCCTTGAGGTCCTGCACCAGCTGCGAAATCTTCTCGCTCTCATCCTCATACCTCTCGCTGATTTTCACGTTGTGGTAGTTCACGCGCTCAATCACTCGCTCGGCGGCCTGCTGCTGGTCGGCGGTGCCCAGACGCTTCATGAAGTCGAGCGCAGAGGTCATGCCCGAGTAGGTGTTGTCGCGCGCCTTGTCGGCCTCCTCGATAGGGGCGGTCAGGTCGCTCTTGGTAATCACCAGGTAGGCCTCATCCTCGCTGCCCACGGCACTCTGATAGGCATTAATCGTGTTCGCCAGCCTTGCAGGCGGATTGGCGATTTGCAACAGGCGCTCCAGGAATCGCTTCATCCACGAAATGTGGCGGATGTGTTTTTGACGCTGCAAGATGTAAGCAATGGGATAAATTTGAATGTAATTCATAGTAATTTAATTTTTAATTTGTTAGTAATATAATAAATCTACTTTGTTGTCACCACAAACTGTCGCCAAGGGTCTTGGGAAGACTTTGTTGTCACCACAAACCGTTGCCAAGGGTCGCGGGAAGACTTTGTTGTCACCACAAACCGTTGCCAAGGGTCGCGGGAAGACTTTGTTGTCACCACAAACCGTTGCCAAGGGTCGCGGGAAGACTTTGTGGTCACCACAAACCGCTGCCAAGGGTCGCGGGAAGACTTTGTTGTCACCACAAACCGTCATTCCCTCCGATTTCCGGCGGAGGCCGTTCGCTGTTTTTGGCGTTTGACATGTTCTTCATCACTACTCTTTTCTTTTTTTTAATATTTGTTTGAACGCAAAGTTACAAAAAAAATCCACAAACCTGTCCAAACACCTTCCGATTTTATAATTTTTTTACACAAAACCTTTAATCCTCGCGCAAAAAAAGCCTCCCCGCTGCATTTCCGCAGGAGGAGGCTCTGTATTAATCGCACAGTACACAAAAGGGACGGTTCCTTTTGTGTACGGTGTGTCAATTCTGTGTAACCTTCGACCCGTCTTCGATGGTCACCGTGCCGCAGGAGCCATTTACACCAGCACCGATACTATTAGCTCCTTCACCCTTAGTGGCGGTCACGTGGGTCACGCCGCTGGTGATAGTGATGTCGCCGCAGCTTGACTTTGTACCAGAGCCGATGCCTGCCGCTGCTTCGCCACCCGTAGCCGTAATGGTGCCGCCAGAGATGGTGATGGTGCCGCAACTTGCTACTCCACTATAACCACCATTACCAGCTCCGATGCCTGCACTGCCGGTGCCACCCGTAGCCGTAATGGTGCCGCCCTGAATCTCAATGTTACCACAGTTGATATCCCATCCTCCACCAATGCCGGCACCCCAGCCGTTGCTGCTGGCGGTAAGTGAGCCGCTGCCCTTGATGGTGAGCGTCTTGCCAGCAGCAGCCTGGATTCCAGGATATTCTTCATAGAATCCCTTCACGGTGTTCGTGCCGCTCAAGATGATGGTTGCATCGCCAACGCAGGTGATACCAGCATAGTTACCACTTGTCCATGTACCACTGCCATTGATGTTCACATTATGGAGTATCACCGTAGCGCCGTCGGCAATCGAAATCTTCACGTTTGCTTCAAGCGTTCCGGTAAGCGTTTCGCCGTTGCTGGCGGTATAGTTTGCATCTTTTTTTGAGAGGTCCACAATACTCCTCGTGATGTTATAAATCTTGCCGGCATTGATTGGCTTACTGGTGCTGACGAGGGTGATTGGATTACCATTCACGTACAGGGTGCAGGTCCGGATGTTTTTACTACTAGCAGCATATACAGCCACAGCAAATGTTGCGTTTCCTGAACCATCGGTATGTACAATTCCACCCATAGTGTTACCATTAGGAGTATAGTCGCTGAAAGTCACATAGACGTCAGTATTGGGCGTCAATCCTGTGATGGTGAAGTTGAGAATGCCGTACCAGGGAGACAGGATAAAGCCATTGGAATAAGAATATGTCATTTCCGAGCTGAACTGCTCAACGGCCGCAGCCTTTGTAAGGGCAAAAGTTTTGCTAAGATCTGTGGAAATGGTAGCGTCATAACCATTATTTGTATTCAGAGTTAAAAAATCATAGTTATTGTAGCCAGCAGGCAGCAGGATGGCAAAGACCGAACTAGCCGCCGAGAGAAGTTCTTCGGCAGTGCCCTCATACAAATTCTTGGTATAAATGGTACCGCTGAATTTTCCGGAACCAGCATCATAATCCAGCGTGCCGGCAAACTTGCCTGCGGTTTCGTGGTTACCTTTCACAAACAGCTTGTCGCCTGCGCTGAAGTTAAGCTTACTGCCGTCAAACGAAGCGCGTGTTGCGCCGTCCCCACGGGTAGCATTAACGGTTACGGGCAGAGCGTAGCCTTTATTGGTAATGTTCGATGTGTTGGCAACATCGTCCTGGTTGCTGCAAGCGGTGGTCAGCAGCATGGCGGGCATCAGCATAGCCAGCGCCACAGCCTTGAAGATATTCTTTGTATTCATTGTTCTTCTTCTTTTAATTGTTAATACTCGGATAGTTACGGGAGTATGATTTCCTCCTCTGTCCACGTGTCATCCATTGTGGCATTCACGTCTCCGCTGTTCACGCTCGTCATGAGCATCCCGGTTTGTTTCAACACTACCACCTCGACGGATGGCTTCTCATACTGTTTTTTCTTCATGCTTGTTTTGTTTTTAAAATAGTTATTAATAAAGTGAATGATTACTCGATTCTAAATGGCCACACAGATACACGCAGCGAGGCACGCAGTAGCCCCGCTGTGGGGACTTCTTCGTGCAAAGTTACAACATTTTATTTTAATTCTCCTATATTCTGTCGAAAAATGCGGAAGACCTATTTAAACACGTTGCTATCCTTGAGACGCTTTATGTAATGGCTCTTTACGTTACCGTTGTCATCTCGGCTCTCCACCATTTCAATCTTGTCGTTAGCCTTGTTGGTGGTCACGGGGAATGTATCCCTCCTGCTTCTTTCAAGCGATTTCCGTAGCGATTGTTTCCATGCCGCTATGTTCAGAAGCCTGATG
>CACXSA010000022.1 GCA_902770195.1 uncultured Prevotellaceae bacterium | reverse complement strand
CTCACCGAGACCGAGCAGCTCAACCTCATCACCAACGTGGATCACACCAGTCTCGATACGACCAGTAGCAACAGTACCACGACCTGTGATTGAGAATACATCCTCAACAGGCATCAGGAAAGGCTTGTCAGTAGCACGAGGAGGCTCCTGAATCCAAGTGTCACAAGTATCCATCAGCTCCATAACCTTCTGCTCCCACTTCTCAACACCGTTCAGTGCACCAAGAGCAGAACCACGGATAATAGGAGTATCATCTTCGAACTCATACTGAGCGAGAATCTCCTGAACCTCCATCTCAACGAGCTCCAGCATTTCCTCATCATCAACCATATCACACTTGTTGAGGAATACAACCAGACGAGGAACGTTTACCTGACGAGCGAGCAGAACGTGCTCACGAGTCTGAGGCATAGGACCATCAGTTGCAGCAACAACGAGGATAGCACCATCCATCTGAGCAGCACCAGTTACCATGTTCTTCACATAGTCAGCGTGTCCCGGGCAGTCAACGTGAGCGTAGTGACGCTTTGCAGTCTCATACTCAACGTGAGCGGTGTTGATAGTGATACCACGCTCCTTCTCCTCGGGAGCATTGTCAATCTGGTCGAAAGACTTAACCTCAGAGAGACCCTGCTTAGCCAGAACGGTTGTGATAGCAGCAGTCAGAGTTGTCTTACCATGGTCAACGTGACCAATTGTACCAATGTTTACGTGCGGTTTGGTGCGCACAAAATTCTCTTTAGCCATAGCTTTTCTTTGTTTATTATTTTATTAATGAATAATTCGATTTAAATCGTCGTTTTCTCAAGAGCTGTTACCGAGACTTGAACTCGGGACCTCTTCCTTACCAAGGACTGAGCTATAACAGCGAGCTATGAGCGGAAAACGGGGCTCAAACCCGCGACCCCCAGCTTGGAAGGCTAGTGCTCTATCAACTGAGCTATTTCCGCAATACCAACTTCCTTATTCGGAAGTGGGTGGTGATGGATTCGAACCACCGAAGTCGAAAGACAACAGATTTACAGTCTGCCCCATTTGGCCGCTCTGGAAACCACCCTCAATGTTTTTCTTGTCGGATTCGAACCAACGACCCCGAGATTACAAATCACGTGCTCTGGCCAACTGAGCTAAAGAGGCATTTAAGCATCCGCTCCCCGATGGAGTCTAAATGTCGGAAAGCGGATGCAAAGGTAGGCATTATTTTTGAATTACCAAAACTTTTCGAGATTTTTTTTTATCTATTACGCAATTTTTCCTTGAATTTCTGCAGTTGGACCTTCATAGAATCCACGCAAAGGTCTGTGCTTTCCTCAAAAGTGTCACTTACCTTCTCAACAAAAAGCGTCGTTCCAGGTACGGTCACATTCAGACTCACCTCTTTATTCTGTGCTGTTGCTGGCTTTACTACCTTGCACTGAACCTCAACCTTCTGCACATCTTCAAAAGCTTTTTCCAACTTAGCGACCTTCTTTTCGATGAACGCCTGCAGTTTCTCAGTAGCGTCAAAATGAATTGACTGAATCTTAATTTCCATAGTTACCTCCTATTTTTAAAGAGTAAATAAATAAGGTTAAGCCCTAGGGTGGGCATTCTCATATACTTTTTTCAATTGTTCAAACGTGGTATGGGTATATATCTCCGTCGTAGCCACACTCTCATGCCCCAAAAGCTTGCGCACACTTTCCAGTCCAGCACCATTGTTAAGCATTGCGGTGGCAAAGGAGTGACGCAGCACGTGTGGGGAACGCTTCTTGATGGTAGTAACCTTTGAAAGGCACTTTTTCACTATCGCCTCCACCTGATAGCGAGACATACGCTGTCCTTTGTCATTAAGAAAGAGAGCCGTCTCCCCACAAGCCTTCCATTTCTGTTCGCGTCCTGCCATATACTCTTTCAAGGCATTCTCGAGTTCCTCTCCGAAAGGTACAATGCGCTGCTTATTACGTTTACCCGTCACCTTCAGCTGGTGAGCAGAAAAGTCCACATCCTTATCATCAAGACCTATCAGCTCTGCCAAGCGGATACCTGTCTCATAGAATAATATAATAATTGTACGCGCGCGAAGATCCTCATAGGAGTCGCCCCACATCTCAGGAACATCTATCAGACGATTCATCTCATCTTCGCGAACAAATTGGGGTAAAGGTTTTTTCTTCTTGGGACCTTTAATGGCATAGGCAGGGTCACGGCTAACCAACTGGCGAGCTAAAGCAAAACGAAAAAAGGAACGCACGGCACTCAAACAGTTATTCACCGTTGATGCCATGTCGCCTTTATCCATCATACTCTCCATCCAGTCACGGATGATATCAGAATCTACCGACTCCCACGAGAGCTGACTATCTCGACTTTTGAAATACGACTCAAAGTCTTCAAGACTTCGCCCGTAAGTGCGCACCGTCAAGTTAGAACGGTTTCGCTCGTAACGCAGGTAGTTCAAGAATTCTTCTATCATATTCATTCGTTGCAACTCTTTTCGGCAACGAATTTACGAATAATTCTTCAAACCACCAAATTTTTGGAGATAAATTTTTACTCCTCTGTGGCGCGCAGCTTCTGTACGTAAATAGCGTGCTCCATCTTAAGGCGCTTGAGTACAGAGGGTTTGTCAAACTGCTGACGAGCACGAAGCTCCTTAATGACACCTGTCTTTTCAAACTTTCTCTTAAACTTCTTGAGAGCCTTCTCGATGTTCTCGCCTTCCTTTACTGGTACAATAATCATGTTGTTTCTTGATTTTAAATTTTATGTTAAACTTATGCCTTCGGGCATAGGTGCCACGAAAAGCGGGTGCAAAGTTACAACTTATTTCGCAACCTACCAAGTTTTTTGCTATTTTTTTTTATTTAAAAGGTGCAGTTGCCATACGCAACCACCTATTTTCCTCATCGCTAAGATGGGGCGAGAGGGTGTCGAAGACACGTTGGTGATAGGCGTTGAGCCACTCTATCTCCTCTTGTGTCATCATATCCAAGACTATAGGAGTCTTATCGATGGGACAGAGGGTGAGCGGTTCGAACTGAAGGAACTTACCAAACTCCGTCTCCATATAGGTTGTAACCAGAAGGATGTTCTCTATCCGCACACCGAAACGCCCCTCCAAATAGACGCCTGGCTCATCAGTTACCGTCATACCTTCATGCATCTTTGCGGGACGCCACTCCATACGTATCTGGTGGGGACCTTCGTGCACACTCAGATAACACCCCACCCCATGACCTGTACCATGCAGATAATTCAATCCCGCCTTCCATAAACCTTGTCTGGCTACAGCATCCAACTGGGTTCCGCTAGCACCATCAGGAAAATGAAGATGCTGCAATTGCAGATGACCTTTCAGAACCAAGGTATACACCCTTCGCTGTTCCTCCGTCAGCGGTCCTAAGGCTATGGTACGGGTGACATCCGTCGTACCATCTTGATATTGCGCTCCACTGTCAATAAGCAACAAGCCTTTCGCCTGCAACTCCACATCCGTTTCCGGCGTGGCTTCATAGTGCACAATAGCTCCGTGTTCCTCATAGCCGGCTATCGTGTCGAAGGAAAGACCTCGATAAAGCGGTTGTTCAGCACGCAACGATTCCAGTTTCTCTGAGACGGAGATTTCCGTCAGTTTTTCCTTGCCAATGTGTTCATCCAACCACTTCAGGAATTTTACCAATGCGATGCCGTCACGCAGCATCGCCGACCTAAAACCCAACAGTTCCCTTTCATTCTTGATGGCTTTCAGGGCAGGAATGGGCGACGTTTCCCTCACAATATTACGCGACACTTGCTGATAAAGTGTGTAGCACACCTCGTTAGGGTCGAGCAGGATATTGTATTCGAAATAGTCTTTCAGCCCTTGCGTAATAGCCGTATAATCTGCCATCTCAACCCCTTGACTCTTCAGATAAGAACACACTTCTTCCGACACCTTTACATTATTAATATATAGCGTCACTTTGTCTGAAGCTATCAGCAAATAGGCCACGAATACTGGATTGCAATGCACATCGCAGCCTCTTAGGTTAAGTGTCCACGCAATATCATCCAAAGCCACCACCAACATTCCGTCGGCATGCTGTTTGCGAAGAGCTTGACGAATGCGTTGAAGTTTCGATTTTACTTCTTCACCAGCAAGTTCAATGGGTTGTATCACTACAGGGTTCTGAGGAATAGCAGGACGATCCTTCCAAATACGCTGCAACGGGTCGAAGTTGGTACGAACAGTGATACCACCTCTACGCTTCACTTCTTCTTTCAACTGTTCCACGTCAGCTACTGAAGTGACTGAACCATCCACACCGATTTCTTTGTCGCTCACATCAGCTAATTCAGCAGCTATCCACTCACGGATAGTAGGCGTTCCTTCCATCTTTCGCTTCATCAACTGGAATTCCGTCCCACGGAGTTGCTCTTCCGCTTGGATAAAATAGCGCGAATCTGTCCATAGGGCCGCACTCTTGAGTGTAACCACGGCAATACCAGCAGAGCCTGTAAAGCCACTAATCCACTCACGCCCCTTCCAGTGGTCAGCCGTGTATTCGCTGTTATGAGGGTCACTCGTGGGAAAGATGAAAGCACTAAGGTGCTCCCGTTTTAATTCTTCGCGCAAAAGCGCTATCCGTTCTCTAATCGTCGCTTTATCCATCACGTTTTGTAATTTCTACTTTGCAAAGATACACATTTTCAGAATAAATAACAAATAAATTTTCATTTCTCCACGTCCAATTCACAATTATTTTATAACTTTGCAGCACAAAGAACAGATACATTATTGGTTCAAACATGGCTCAGACCGCTTTGATGATGGGTCTGACAAGTGAAATCTGTCTCTACGACGTATTCTCACCAGAGGGTGTTGCAGAGGAAATGCGCCAGAGTGGTTTTGACAATGTGAACATCGTTGCCACCACTGATGCTGAGGAAGCTTTCAAGAACGCTAAGTACATTATCTCCTCCGGTGGTGCACCCCGTAAGGCTGGTATGACCCGTGAGGATTTGTTGGCAGGCAACTGTAAGATTGCCGAGGAACTGGGTCAGAACATCAAGAAGTACTGCCCTGACGTAAAGCATGTAGTAATTATCTTCAACCCTGCAGACCTTACCGGTCTGGTTACCCTGCTCTACTCTGGTTTGAAACCCGGACAGGTAACTACCCTTGCAGGCCTGGACACTACCCGTCTGCAGTCTGCACTGGCTAAGAAGTTCGGCGTGATGCAGAGCGAAATCGAGGGTTGTGCAACCTATGGTGGTCATGGTGAGCAGATGGCTGTATTCGGCAGTCATGTTACCATCAAGGGACGTAAGCTGACCGACATCATCGGTACTGCCGAGTTCCCCGCTGAGGAGTGGGAACAGATGAAGGTTGACGTCACCAAGGGTGGTGCCAAGATTATCGAGCTCCGCGGACGCTCTTCATTCCAGAGCCCCTCTTACCTCTCTGTCGAGATGATTCGCGCCGCTATGGGCGGTGAGGCCTTCCGCTTCCCCGTAGGCACATACGTTAAGACCGACAAGTACGATCACATCATGATGGCCATGAAGACTACCATGACTGCTGAGGGTGCCAAGTATGAGATTCCCCAGGGCACTGCCGAGGAGAACGCCAAGCTCGACCAGAGCTACGAGCACCTCTGCAAGATGCGCGACGAGTTGGTTACACTAAACATCGTTCCCCCAATCTCTGAGTGGAGCAAGATCAACCCTAACTTATAATCAACGATTCTGATACTATGTAACAAGAAGAAGGCCCGTCGCAATGACGGACCTTTTCTTTTTATTTCATTATTCCGAGAGGGTCTGGCTGATATGCAGCATGGCTGTCGCGGGCTTCATGGCCTCCTCAAGGGGAAAGTCAGGGGGATTGATACAGTCCACACGAGAGAAGCCTGCATCCAGCAATACCTGACGGTCTAACACACGACCGGCAATCAGGCGTACAGGAACTTGGTGCGCCTTGGCTCGCTGAAGGATTCCGTAGGGCAACTTACCCATCAGCGTCTGGCGGTCTGCAGAACCCTCGCCCGTAATCACCAGGTCGCTGTCAACAAATCGTCGAAGCGGACGGCATCAATGATGGCGCGGATCATACCAATGCCACAGTCGCTGGTAGCACTGCCGCCCAATCCCACCACCATATGGCGACAACCGCGCCGAACGGCATCCACCACCAATTGTCCCGTTCCATAGCTCGTAGTCCGCATCGGATTGCGCTCCTCAGGCGACAGCAGCGTCAGTCCGCTGGCCTTGGCTATCTCTATAACTGCCGTGTCGTCCTTTACCAGATACTCGGCAACAATGGGGCGCATCAACGGGTCATACACGCTAACCTCCACACACTCGCCACCAATAGCCGACTGAAAAGCCTCCAACCATCCCTCGCCACCATCACTGACAGGAATCTGAACCACATGAGCGGAAGATGTGGCTTTGAGGACACCCTCTGCTGCCGCCTGATTCGCCTCCCGTGACGTCAGACAACCCTTGAAAGAGTCGATAGCTACAATAATCGATTTCATTATTTGCTGAATTTTTTACCAAAATATACAAAGTGTCACTTTTCAACATAATAGCCTGAATCTCAATTGTTTATACATAGTGACACTTTGTTGCAAAGTTACACTAAGTATCACTTTTTTGAAATTATTAAACATGAACAGATAAACCAGATACCACTTTCTCGGATTTATAGACATAGGAAGCGCAATAAAAGTTGCAGTCTTTGACATAAAGAGATAGCTGCTAAATAAGCAAAACAAGTTGTTTTGGTAAGAGGAAAGTACCTCTAAATACTGAAGAAGTGCCACTAAACGCAGTAAAACAAGTTGTTTTGCTATCACAAATTACCCCTGCCTAAAGACAAAGCAGGGGTAAGTGAATATGATGAACTGATAATTAAAAACTTAAATCACGCCAATTTTCCGTCATGGTCTCTGACAAACGAATGGCTGGAGTTTGTTTCTTTTGCAACTTCAACTGAAGAGCTTGACGCGACACATTGGTAGCGATACGATCAGACAATTCACCGAAACTGATAGCACCATTGGTGTCCTTCAACTCTTTCAACAGGAAATAGGTGAACAGGCCGTGTCCTTCCTCTGGATATCCTTGGGCTGTTTCATTGCCTTGAGCAGCAGAGAATACAATGACGTTACCCTCGCTGAAAGTAGCCTCTTCGGCTTCTAATTCTGCTTCGCGAAGGCCTTCGGTCACACCTTCGTTGTTACGGTTTACGCCACTAAAGCAAGCATCAAGGAACACAGAAGTGCGGGCAAAGGCAAATTCGCCAAGCCGGGCGTAGAAAGCATCAAGTGCTATACCTCTTTGGGGATTGGTGCCACGCACATCGGTTGGTAAAAGATATGCCTTGTTTTTATTCTTAACATCAGGAACTCCGTGACCTGCATAATAAACAATCAGCTGCTTATTCTCACGCTCAGGAATATGAGCAATCCAATCGTCTAATTCTTCTTCCAGAATCATTTGCTTGGTGGCATCTTCTGAGATATGGATATTTTCCACGGGAATGCCCAGAGTCTTCTTACAATACTCGGCAAACACCCTTGCATCGTGAATAGCGTAAGGAACATTGCTGGTGAAGCGGTAGTTCTGATTACCGATAATCAATGCATAAGTGCCATAGCGCGAGCTTGAAGTTACAGGAATATCCTTATCGACTGACGATGTCGAATAGTCGTAGTCTATCTCGTTCTTCTTCATATTAGTAACCATGTCAACAGGCTCTTGTCCCAGACCATACTCCTTGCAATTGCCCACATTAATATAGGCAGGGAGTCTCCTGATTTCACCATTATACATAGAGTGAAGTGCCTTACCGTTGATAGTTACCTCGTTGGCAAAGACCAGATGACCTAGGATGGCTGTCGGAGCGATGTCAACCATCTTTATATTCAGACATGATGCGTAAGCCTGGTCACCTACTCGGCAATGGTCTGGAATAGATACAGAGGGCAGCGAAGTGCACTTTGCAAAGGCTATGGTCTCAATATTTTTCAGGGTTACGGGAAGTGATATATTTCGCAGACGACTACAATTCAGGAAAGCACCCCAACCAATGCTCTCAAAACTATTCCCCTCAAAAACAACTTCCTGAAGAGTCTGACAATTGGCGAATGCACAAGAGCCAATATTCTGCACTCCGTTTTGTATCTCTACTTTTCTGATAGTCAGTTTTTTCTTAATCCAGGGAGCAACATTTTTCTCAATATTATAATCCGACATATAAACCGGCAAACCTTTCTTGTTGACATTCGAAATGACAAGCGTGAAACCATCATGACTCCATTTTACATCTTGTCCACATGTGCCCTCTGTTCTGAAGTTATACTGGGCAAAGACTTCTGGCATACAAAGGACTGCCATCATCAGCATAAGGATATATCTTTTCATAATTGCTATTGTTTTAAAATTAATTTGACTTATCATGATTTGAGCCTATTACATCCTGAACTGGATGAATATGCGATTAGTAGAAGATTTGAACTTGTAGGTGTCACTACCAAAATCCTTGGTTGAGAGCGACTTATATTTCAAAGCGCCAGAACGGTGTTCATAACCCACACCTATGAATTTCCAGTTTACACTGAACCCGAAGCTGGTTATGAGTCCGTGCCCTAAGTCGAGTTTCAGGTTATCACCCATCATCTTATGCATCTCTTTAAGTATATAATCCTCCGTCTCTTGGTTTGCATCTGCATTGCTATCATTCATCATCCAGAGCAAAGACGCATGATAGCCAACATGGAAGAAAGCATTAAACTTCACATGGTGAAGAGCAGCAACGCTTGTAGCAGTAAAGGGTGCAACAGATACTGAGGGTCCAACGGCCATACCTATGTTAAAGTCGTACTTCTCCAGATTCCACGGTGTGTAAAAATTACCGTCTCTGTCAAGTAACTTACTATCGTACAGATTCTTTCCGTCTCCTTCTTGTTTGAAGTGATTGACATTTAAGTCAATGTAACTGAAATCCATGTTAAACTGAAGGATATTGGCTATAGGAGTCTTATGCAATGCATAGCTGCGTCCAGCCTGAATGGAAATGCCCCAACTGCTTTTAAAATCTGGAACTAAACCTTCGCCAACACCTGTTGCTATATCCTCATCCGGTGTCAACGTTGTGGTATTATAGCCAATATTAAAGTAGCCTTTTCTCGACCACACCTCCCGATAATGGGACGCTTTGAACTTTTTGTTTGTTACATCTTGCTGCATTTTCACAATGTCATCAATGGTCGTAATCTCCGTAGAGTCTTCCTTCCAATTAACATTATTCAGCAAGTCCTGATTGTTGATGTCCTGTCCATAAACACTTATCGCTAACAGACAGGCAAGGGAAAGGGTTAGTTTCTTTTTCATAATACAGATAGTTTTAATGATATGAATATTGTTAATTCTTTTTCTGATAAATCTTAATCCATTTCTTATTAACCACCATATCGCGGTCTTCTCGCTGACATTTCAACAGCCATTTCTGGAAATCGTGTGTGTTCAAAGAGCTTAGATGTTGTTTGTCACCTCCTGTGTCATTACATTTGACGAACGGATTAGGCGAGTAGATAATTACCAGCTGGTTATCCTCCAAACGGCGTTTGGTAGTCATTGTAATATGCTTTGCTTGAGGGTTCTCCTCTTTGTCAAAAAACATATAGTCACGCCCACCCTTGACTTCAAATCGTCCATCTATATCTTTAGGATAGGGCAACAGGCATTGGGTCTTGTCATCACCGACAATCAGATATATGGCAACATATCCATCTGCTGGCGAGCGGAAACTCACGTAGGCCCGCTCTCCGCTTTCAAAGATGGAAGCCACTTTCTTTTGGTCAGCACCATCTTTCATAATTTCCCATTTCAGGTCAATTTTCGATTGGATGATTTCCCTGACTCTTCCTTTAACTTCAGCCGTAAAAATCAACTTGCCATCCTCATATTTTATATCCATTTGCGGTTTCTCCGTATCACCCAGCCAATCGCCTTTAGCCCTTGCAACTGTATTTTCCCAGAAATACGAACTCGCTGACTCGCCATTGGTCTCCACGCTGGAATCAATCACGTCCGATGTTATCATCTCGCCAAACTCATCCCTGATAGCAGCAGCCTTTGCCAGTTCCAGACACTTTCGCTTGGCATCCTTTAACGTAATATTATCGTTCTCGGACACTACATAGACATATTTTCCACTTACCTCCGCTTCCCGTTGTGCATGAGCGGACAACGGAAACAACAGAAAAAAAGATAAAAAAAAGGATAGATATCTCATACTACAATGTTTTTACTAAATAAAAAGCACGAACTTCCACCCACCCGTTACTCATGGTACGATAGAACACGACGGTGGGTTTCAACGATTTTACCGTCTGTGAGGTCGTTGACTGATAATTGGCACTAAGTTTTATTTCCTCTGACGATTCTTCACCCGAAGAATGAGTAATCTGCGTCTGAGTAGTACCCTCAACCGTAGTTCCCATCATGGACGCATATTGACGAGCTGCAGAATTCTGGGCCTTCCTGATAGCCAGATTAAGATCACTTGCTTTGGCACGTCCCTCAATAGGCGTTAGGTCGCCATTGCTCTGTCCCAATGCCTTGTAGTGTGCATCAAGGGCTTCTTTAATACTCTTGCCATCCACAACCTGCCAACCTTCGTCTTTCATCACCTTTGCCGCCTTCTTGCTCTCCTTTTGGAGAGGCTCGCCCGTCAGAACATTAGCATTCATCGTACTAACGAACACTGAAGCCATTAGGCAAAGCATCGTCATTCTAACTTTACACAAGACGTTCTTGCTGAAATGCATCCAATACATAATCTCGTATCAGTGCTTCACTAACACCCCAAGTGCAGCCTATTTCCATTAGTCATTTTAGGTTAACTTATGATATAAAAAAGGCGTAGGTGCCTGTTCTTATGTCTATCCTGGAACTACAGGTCTTCACATTACTCGTAGTTTTCACGACAGACGTTCGAAAACGTCTTTCTCATATATAAGACCGCTCTGTTTACCCTTGTACAAACTTGCCAGACCCTTAGGTATTCTGCGTCAGCAAAAACAAACGGTGATGCAAAAGTAAGTAATAATTTCGACATAACAAAGAAATAGTGTTAAAAAGAAGCATGAAAAGGGGGAGCATTCCGCTTTTTGCATAACAAATTAAGGGTTTTATTGAAGATTTTTCCCGTTCAGAGGTTTTCGTTGTACCTTTGCATCATCAAACAAAAAGATTTTTCATAAGCACAGAAATTAGCGAGTAGTTTTTTCATAGTAATTGGATAATAGTTAGTTTTATAACAGCAATAAAGCCCGTCGTGATGACGGGCTTTATTGGCTTAATATACAAGGTCTTTCCGGCGTTCCGAGGGTGTAACTTTCAGTAGTACCACTTTGCCACCTTTCAATGTGGCTTCCACGATAGTATTACCTGATGCATGGAGCTTGAAACGGACATCCCAATCGCGAGGCCAGGCCGGGAAGAGATATATCTTCCCATCATACTCTTGCATCAGCATTTCCTGCATACCAATCATACCTGAGCCACCCCAGTTGTGATCGGGCGACCAGTCGAAGCCTGGTCCCCAGAAAGCAGGGAAGCGGTGAGGCCCGTCGCCCATCTTCATCTTCACCAGCCGTGCAGCCTCATCGGTAAGTCCCAGACAAGCTGCCCATATCAAATCCTGTTTCCACCCGACGTGTGAACGGAACTTAACAGCCAACGAGTCATTCTGATAAGTGTTTCGGGCTATATCAAGGTCTGGTTTTCCTACACCATACATGCGCCAAGGGAACACAGGATAGAGTTGGGTGGTTTCCACATTCTGTACCCGTTCGTAGTGCAAGGCGGGCTGTATCATCCCGTCGCGAACAGTGATATCGGGCAAACGAGAAGTGAGAGGTAAGAGGTAAGAGGTAAGCGATGTATCATTTTGCTCTTTTGCATAAGCCAACAAAGCGGTAGTCACAGTACGCAGAGCAGCAATGGTGGATGTAGAGTTATAGGCCATTTTATAAGTCTCTCCACCGGAACCAGGGTAGAGCACCAGTTTACCATTACCATCCAAACGCTTGGCACCACGCTTATTGGCCAGGTATTGGTAATGCTCGTCGAAGAAACGGAGGCACGAGTGAATCATGGGAATGTAGGCTTTTATATCCATACCATTATACCGATGTGCCTCCAAAGCCATCATGCAGAACTCCAGACAGGTGTCCCACTCATATTCCAACCAAGCATTACGCTCCAATCCCGAGTCGAAGCCAGCAGGCCGTTTCGTTCCATATTCTGGATAGCAGGGCAACCCATAGTTCTCAACCTGTTCCGTGATACAGGCGCCTTCATGTCCCCAGTACAATCGGGAGCGCTCTTCCGCATTCTTGTAGATATAAAGGTAGAAGTCCAATTGGGGCTTCAGCAGGTCGAAGTCGCCATTCTTCAACATAGGCCAATAGACCAGACGCTGGTTCTGCGCTGTATGCACTCCTCCACCCCAGTTACGATAGTCGGGGGTAAGCCGGTATTCCTCCGATTTCTCCACATACTCAGGATCGAAGGTAAAGAGTCCGCCATTGAACTTGGTGGGCCATTGTCCTTTGCTATTACAACCCAGCATATATCGGAAAAGCGCATAATTACGAATCATCGGACTATCACCCTCCACGAAGCTACGCCTCCAGAACTGTTGCCACCAAGCTCGTGTGGTTTGCAGGTCCTTTTGGTATTTCACCGCTTGCTCCGTCCGTTGCAAGGCTGCATGCCAATCGGCTATCGAGCCCTGAATAGTAGCCAATGCTATCTGAAGATGCACCTTCTTCACAGGACGTTCCGTTGCATAGAGCCAACCTTCATAATCGCTACTGGCATATTGCCCTGAAACCTTATCAACGAATACGAAGCCCCGTCCGCTCATACGTCCTCCGAAAGTGAGGTTGCGCAGAGGGTTATCCAGTTTTTCCTTGACACTTTCCATGCCTTGCTGTCTGACTGTAGCGTCAAAGATTGTCTCTTCACCATTATGATGGAAGAAGGTGACAGCCTTCTCGGTTGCCATCACACTATCGCGAAGTGTCTTCAAACCCTTAGGAGCAGAGAATTTGTAACTGCTTTGGAAACGCTCACGGCTTGTCAGTATCTTGTCCTGCGTACGCCAATTTTCATAAGTAGCACCTACCACCAGTTTCTGCTTAAGACCGAAAGCCCTGACATGAACCACGGGCTTATTGACATCTGCCCACAGCTGAACACTCGTCTGTCCATCAGTCACCTCAACATACCCTTCTTTCAAGTGCAATATCTGACGGAAAGACTGCATATCCAACCCAGGTGACAGGCTGATGCGGAAACGTCCTAACTTCAGAAGCGTATTGTTCTCGTCAAAACATCCACTACGCGACAGATAGAACAGCACATCGCCATTCTCCACCCATACATTCATGCCAATGTCGCCACCACCACAAGGCATTGATTCCGATGAGTTGACACTCGGGGTAGTCCATTCATAGTCCTTAGGCTGGGCCTGCAGGAAAGTCACGACAAAAAGATAAAAAAGCAAAAAACATGTTTTCTTCATATTAAATAGACGAAAAATGCGTTTCTTTGACATCATTTTTCGTACCTTTGCAACCAAAATCGAAAATAGTAAATGAAGATGATGTGGATGTTGGCTTTTACATTGCTACCCTTGCTGGCTATTGCTTATATCAGTTGGCACATTTGGTGTATGTTGCCTTTATCCTGGATTTGGAAATCGCTGGTCATTGTATTGCTGGCAGGCTCATTCCTGCTGATGTTTGCAGGCATCTGGCGCTCCACAGACAAGATGCCCATGCCTTTGGCTGTAGGCGTTTACGAGATTGGCACGTCAAGCATCTTCATCCTGCTCTATCTGTTCATGCTCTTTCTGGTATTGGACTTGGGGAGACTGGTGCATATTGTACCACGCACCTTATTATATAATAATGGATGGATGGCAACTGGCATCACCGTGTTTATGACAGTCCTATTCTTGTATGGCTATCTGAACTATCGTCACAAACATCGGGAAGAAATTAGCATTCCTTCTGAGAAGGTGACAAAACCCATGAAACTGGTTATGATAAGCGATATGCACATTGGCTATCACAATAGGCGTGAGGAGCTGCACCGATGGGTGGATATGATTAATGCAGAGCATCCTGACCTTGTCCTTATAGCAGGCGACATCATTGATGGCAGTATGCGTCCCCTGAAGGAAGAGAAAATGCATGAGGAATTCCAAAGGATAAAGGCTCCAGTCTATGCCTGTCTGGGAAATCACGAATACTATAGCGGAGAGCCTGATGCCCAGCAGTTCTATCGTGATGCAGGCATCCACCTGCTGCAAGACTCAGTAGCTGATGTGGGCGACCTATGCATCATTGGACGCGACGATCGTACTAATCCACACCGTAAGTCATTGGGGAAAATCATAAAAGACCATTCATCTCTCATTTCACACTCCTCCGCTCAACCCTCAGGTCGCTTTGCACCTTCAGGTCAAAGATTTCTCATTTTGCTAGATCATCAGCCTTACCATTTGGAACAGGCTGAGCGCTATCATATTGATTTCCAGTTCAGCGGACACACCCATCACGGACAGGTATGGCCTATCTCCTGGATTACCGAATCCATCTATGAGTGTGCCTTTGGTGCCTATAAAAAAGGCCACACCGACTATTATATCAGCAGTGGCCTTGGTATCTGGGGAGGCAAGTTCCGCATTGGAACCCGCTCTGAATATGTAGTTGTTACGATTAGATAAGCTTACTCTCCAGTTCGTTGGAAAAACGGCAGTTAGGATTTTCTTCCTTATAAAACTTCGAGTACTCCACGTAGTGCTTGGCATTGTCTGTCTGCCCAGGACGAGTGGGTTTGATATACTTGGCAGGTACACCACCCCAAATCTCGTGAGGACCAATCTTGGTGTTCTGCAACACCAAAGCTCCAGCAGCCACAATGGCTCCCTCGCCTATCTCACAACCATCAAGCAGGGTGGACCCCATGCCTATCAAGGCTCCATCGTGAATAGTACAGGCATGAACAGTAACGTTATGCCCTATCGTCACATCACTACCGATATGGGTGGGACCTGTCTCATGGGTCACATGAACACACGAACCATCTTGAACATTGGTTCGGTTGCCTATGGTGATAGGTGCCACATCGCCACGAACCACAGCATTAAACCAGATGCTGCACTCGTCGCCCATTGTCACATCACCCACTATAGTGGCATTCTCGCTGAAATAGCAGTCCTTACCCCACTTGGGAGTAAGTCCACGATAACTCTTTATTAAAGCCATTCTGATTATCTATTGGACTATTTACAATTTGACGTCTGCCAGAATTTTCCTCGTAGCACCCGTCATCTGTTCTACAAAAGCACCTGCTTTCTTACCCAGTTCCTTTGCCAAAGCAGGATTATCAACGAACCCCTGCATGAGGCGACGGAAATCCTCCGCATTGGCAATCTCCAGTCCTGCACCACAAAGTTTCAGTCCCTGAGCCTCTTGGAAACGCTGGTTGTTAGGACCGAAAAATACGGGGACATCCCACACAGCAGCCTCCAAGGTGTTATGAATACCCACACCAAAGCCACCACCAACATACGTCACGTCAGCATAGTGATAGATGCTAGACAGGAGTCCGAAGCAGTTGATGATGAGCACCTCTGCGTCAACCACATTATCGACAGTAGCCTCCGTATAGCGCACCACCTTTCTGCCTTCCAAGAGTTTCTCAATCTGCTGCAGATGGTCTTCCTTGATAACATGAGGAGCAATAACGACTTTCCAGTCTGGATGCTCATTCAGCCAGGGAATGAAAATTTCCTCATCAGGCAGCCAAGACGATCCGGCAATGAAGCATTTGCTGTCACCCTTCATTCTTTCCACCACTGGTAACGGCTTAACAGCAGCCTTTATCTGCAGAACACGGTCGAAGCGCGTATCGCCTACTACTTGAACATCCGTGATACCTATTTTAGCAAGTAATTCCTTGCTGAGCTCGTTCTGTACATAGAAACGGGTGAAGCACTTCAACACGCGAGCATACTGGCGACCATACCAGCGGAAGAAGATTTGTCCGGGACGGAAAATGCTGCTGACACTATACACCGGCACTCCACGATGGCGAAGAATATGCAGGTAGTTATACCAGAACTCATACTTGATGAAGAACGCCATCACAGGACGAACAGTCCGTAAGAAACGACGGGCATTCGTAATAGTGTCAAGAGGCAGATAACAGATAATGTCCGCTCCCTCGTAGTTTTTCCGTACCTCATACCCCGAAGGCGAAAAGAATGTCAGCAGTATCTTATATTTCGGATGATCCTGACGCAGCTGCTCCATCAGCGGACGCCCCTGCTCAAATTCACCCAGCGAGGCAGCATGGAACCAAACATATTTTGCCTCAGGATCCATCTTCTCTTTCAAGATGCGGATAGCTTCACACTCTCCTCTCCACATCTTGCGCACCTTTTCATTGAAAAGGCTCGCAATAATCACGCCTAACTGGTATATGTAAATAATGAGATTATACATTCCTCATTCCTTATTTCTCATTTCCCAATGTGCAAATCGCCCTGCGCATTCGCGCTAGAGTCTCTTCCTTTCCGAGGAAAGCAGAAATGTCAAACATACCAGGACCCTTGCCTTCGCCAACGAGTGTCAGTCGCCAAGCATTCATGATGTTGCCCAGCTTATATTCCTTCTGCTCTATCCAGGCATGTACTATCTTCTCCTGATTTTCCAGCGAGAAGTCATCAATACCTTCTAACACCTGCATCAGTTCTGTCAACTGCTGGGCGGAATCTTCCTTCCAACGCTTCTTGACCGTCTTCTCATCATACTCTGTAGGAGCTACGAAGAAGAACGAGCACAGCGGCCACATTTCATGGACAAAGCTGACACGGTCTTTCATCATCGCGGTGACCTGCAGAATGCGCTCAGAAGTCTCGTTGGGACAATGTTCCTTCACTATCGGCTCGAACAAAGCAGCAATCTCTTCGTTCGACTTCTTCAGGATATACTCATGGTTGAACCATATCGCCTTCTCGTAGGCAAACTTGGCACCTGCCTTCGAGCACTTGGAAATGTCAAACAAGGGCACTAACTCATCAAGTGTAAACAACTCCTGCTCAGTACCAGGATTCCATCCCAACAGAGCCAGGAAGTTGATGACAGCCTCAGGGAAATAGCCATCCTCACGATAGCCACGAGAGGTCTCACCCGACTTGGGGTCTGTCCAGCGCAACGGGAATACGGGGAAGCCTAAGCGATCACCATCACGCTTCGAAAGTTTTCCCTTGCCATCCGGCTTGAGTAACAGAGGCAGATGGGCAAACTGGGGCATAGTGTCCTCCCAACCGAAAGCACGATACAACATCACATGCAGGGGAGCTGAGGGCAACCATTCCTCACCTCGGATAACATGTGAAATCTCCATCAAGTGGTCGTCAACAATATTTGCCAAATGATAGGTAGGCAGTTCGTCAGCACTCTTATAAAGCACCTTGTCGTCGCAGATGTCGCTCTTGACACGCACCTCACCACGAATCAGGTCGTTCACCAGTATCTCCTGACCTGCCTCAACCTTGAAGCGAACCACATACTGCTTACCCTCAGCTATCAGGGCGTCAACCTCCTCCTTCGACATTGTCAGCGAGTTACGCATCTGGCTGCGTGTATGACAGTCATACTGGAAATTCTGTATCTCACTACGTTTCTGTTCCAGTTCTTCTGGTGTGTCGAAGGCTATATATGCCTTGCCGGTATCCAGCAGTTGCTTTACATATTTCTTATAAATGTCACGACGCTCGCTTTGGCGATAAGGACCTTTGTCGCCACCAAAGGAAACACCCTCGTCGAACTGAATACCCAGCCACTTAAACGATTCTATGATATACTCCTCTGCTCCTGGCACAAAACGGGTAGAGTCTGTATCTTCTATACGGAAAACCAAATCACCACCATGCTGACGAGCAAACAAATAATTATATAATGCTGTACGCACACCACCGATGTGCAAAGCCCCTGTAGGACTCGGTGCAAAACGCACCCTAACTCTTCTTTCTGCCATGTTTCAATGGTTATTTCTATCTAAATTTTTGCAAAAGTACGCATTTTTTTTGATATTTCGCGCTTTTTTTTGTATTTTCGCACGGTAAAACCAAATTAGTACCGATTTTATCAAAAATGAGTAGTACATTACATAAAGACGACATCACATGGCGCGACATTCTCATTCGCTCCGCAATTATTCTCATATCAGTGCTCATCGTAGTATGGGCATTGCCTCATGACAACCGTAGCTATTTCCATGTAGAAGAAGGAAAACCTTGGAAGTATGCCGACTTTACCGCACCTTTTGATTTCCCCATTTACAAGTCGGATTTGGCTATCAGCGAGGAGCGGGACAGTGCTATGCGTCACTACGAACCTTATTATAGTATTAATAAGGAGACAGAACTGCGAATGGTCAAGAAGTTCCGTACCGACTATGCCGACGGAATACCCGGTCTTCCTAAAAGTTTCATCGGAATCATTTCCAATCGTCTTCACAGCCTGTATCAGCAAGGCATCATGGAACAGGAGGAATATAACAAGTTGCGTAAAGACACCTCACAGATGATTCGTGTTGTGAGTGGCAAAGAAGCCGCAAGTGTTTCCATCCTTGAGGTTTATTCTTCAAAAACGGCCTATGAACAGCTGTTCTCTGAAGACCAGTTGTCAATAAACCGTCCCATCCTGCAGAAATGCAACCTGAACAGCTATATCATGCCTAACCTCATCTACGACCGCGTACGTAGTGAGACCAGCAAGAACGACCTGCTGTCGGGCATTGCCTTAGCCAGCGGATTGGTTCAGAAAGGTCAGAAAATTGTAGGACGGGGTGAAATCGTGACCGAAAAGACCTACCGCATCATCGAGTCTTTCAAGCGAGAGAATGAGCTACGCAACGAGGATGTCGCACATAACCAGATAAGCCTTTTGGGACAGATACTCTATGTCACGATACTGATGGTATCCTTCACCCTCTATCTGACTCTCTACCGAAAAGATTACTTCGAGAAGCCTCGCAGCATTGCAATGCTTTATACGCTGATTCTCTTCTTCGTGTTGCTGACGGCACTCTTTATGCGCAATACGCTGGTTCACGTATATATACTGCCCTATGCGATGGTGCCCATCTTCATCCGTGTGTTCATGGACTCCCGAACGGCTTTCATGACCCACACCATCATGATTTTGGTATCTGCCATCATGCTGCAACATCCCTACGAGTTCGTCGTCATTCAAACGATAGCAGGTCTTGCCGCCATTACTTCCCTCAGAGAACTGTCCCAGCGCTCACAGCTGTTCAAGTCGGCTATCATTATCACATTGGCCAGCATGATTACCAACCTTGCCTTCGACTGGATGAGGGCTGACGGACTGGCGCAAATAGACTATAGCACCTACAACTATCTGATTGCAAACGGTGTCGCCCTGCTTTTCGCCTATCCGTTGCTTTACCTTATTGAGAAAGC
The DNA here is from genome assembly GCA_902770195.1 of uncultured Prevotellaceae bacterium. Taxonomy (GTDB): domain Bacteria; phylum Bacteroidota; class Bacteroidia; order Bacteroidales; family Bacteroidaceae; genus Prevotella. The sequence goes on along the minus strand of CACXSA010000022.1, from coordinate 15,046 downwards.
TTTCGGATTCACCAGCGACATTACTTTAATCGAGCTGTCAAATACCAACAGCGAACTGCTGCGCCAAATGAGTGAGATAGCCCCAGGCACATTTAACCATTCCATACAGGTGGCTAACCTGGCTGGCGAAATAGCCAACAAGATAGGAGCAAAGGCCCAGCTGGTGCGTACAGGAGCCCTTTATCACGATATCGGCAAACTGTCAAACCCCATCTACTACACAGAAAACCAGTCGAGCATTGACCCCCATGAGACATTGACTGACGTTGAGAGTGCTCAAATCATCATCAGCCACGTTACCGAAGGACTGAAGATGGCAGACAAGTACAACCTTCCCAAGGTGATTCGCGACTTCATTGCCACACACCACGGACTAGGCAAGGCCAAGTTCTTCTATATCCGCTATCACAATGAGCATCCTGATGAGCCCGTTGACGACCTGCTGTTCACCTACCCAGGTCCTAACCCCTTCACCCGTGAGCAGGCTTGCCTGATGATGGCCGACACCGTTGAAGCAGCTTCACGTTCACTTCCAGACTATACCGAACAGTCTATCCGAAGTCTTGTGGAGCGACTTGTTGACACACAAGTGGCTGAAGGTTACTTCCGCGAGTGCCCCATCACCTTCCGCGATATACAGTATGCCAAGACAGTACTTATCGAGAAGCTGAAAACGATTTATCACACCCGTGTGAGCTATCCTTCAGAAAAGAAATAAACAGGAAAGAACCATTTTGTGTTCGCGAACACTCTAAAACATGCACATTTTGGCACATTTGTGCAGGAAATGTGCATGTTTTAGTTAATAAGTCTTAATAATATATGCACTTTCATCGCTCATTTGTGCAATACCATTACCTTTGCAGCCGTTTTTAGCAAAATAAGTTTAAAAGTGATGAAAAAAATCTTAGTCTCGTTCATTGTTTTCACGATGACAACAGCAACCGCTTTTGCTGGCGGTATCCTTACCAACACCAACCAAAGTGTTGACTTCTTGCGAAATCCTGCACGCGATGCTGCTATCAGCCTCGACGGTGTCTATTCTAATCCTGCTGGTGTTGTCTTCATGCCAGAAGGTTTTCATCTGGGTATCAACTGGCAGTACGCTCACCAGACACGTACTATCACATCAACCAATCCCCTCTTCCAACTCGGCAGAAGAAACAACCAGTCAAGTCCTGTCAAGACTTTCGAAGGTACAGCCAATGCACCTATCATTCCGTCCATCCAGCTTGCCTATAACATGGAGAACTGGAGCCTGCAGGCTAATCTGTCAGTTCCTGGAGGCGGTGGCGCCTGCGAGTTTGAAGATGGCCTGGGTTCTTTCGAGAGCGTTGTCGGCAACATTGCCAATATGCTTCAGCCTTTTGGTGCCCAGGGTTACGATATGGATGGCTACATGAAGGGACGTCAGTACTACTATGGTGTTACCGTAGGTGCAGCCTGCAAGGTCATTCCCAACCTATCGCTCTATGGCGGTCTTCGTATGATATATGGTGATGCCACCTATAAGGCAAAGATCAGCAACATTCAGGTAAAGACGGCTGCCGGCTATATTGACTTCGGTAGCTATCTTCAGCAGATTACTGCTGCCGGTTATGGCGACAAGGTTGCCGAACTGCAGAAGTATGCTGATGGTGTTAACCTGCTGTGTAATCAGGATGGTGTGGGCTTTGCCCCTATTGTAGGTATTGACTACAAGATGGGCCAGTTCAACTTTGCAGCCAAGTACGAGTTCCGTACCCAGCTTCGTATGAAGAACGAGTCAACGCTCAACGAAGCCAGCGAGATTCCTGCTGTCAACAAATACCGCGACGGTGAGAAAGTCAACGAGGACATGCCTGCCCTGCTGGCTATCGGTGTTCAGTACAGTCCTATTGATATTGTTCGCATCAATGCCGGCTGGCACCACTTCTTCGACAAGGATGCTGCCTGGTACAACAATTCTCAGGATTTGCTCAAGCACAACACCAACGAGTTCCTGCTGGGTGCTGAATGGGACACTACAGAGAACCTTACTTTCTCTGCTGGTGGACAGGTGACTGGTTATGGCAATACCGATGAGTATATCAACGATATGTCGTTCGTTGTCAACAGCTACAGCATCGGTTTCGGTTTCAATTACAAACTGTCTGAGAAAGTGTCCATCAAGGCTGCCTATTTCCAGACCTACTATGACAAATACGAGCGTACGAATGCTGCTAATCCTCAGATTAAGGATTCCTTCACCCGTACCAACCGCGTGTTTGGTGTTGGTTGCCAGCTTCACCTCTAAGCAGAAGATTATTGCGGATCTACATCATAATAGATCTGTAACGAAGCATAACGTTTGTCCGCGAGTATCTGCGATTGCGCAAGCAACAGGTACTCGCGGACTCGTTTCATGTCAATGCCGTTCTCCAGTTTGAGAACCAGCTTACGGATATTCTGCGACTTCACTTTGGCAACAGCCGGCTTGTCGGGACCCAACACGCGCCCGCCAAACCACTGGCGCAGACGGCTTCCCATCTCAATGCCTGCCGTATTGACAACATCATCATGGGTGTGTTTCAGGAATACGTAAATCAAATGGTAATAGGGAGGATAGTGGAAGGCCTGTCGCTCGGCTATGATATCTTTATATAAGGAGATAAAGTCGTTACGCACCACTTGCTGGATGACAGGCAAGTCCTTGTTCTTGGTCTGCAGGATGACCAGTCCGCGCTTGCCCTTCCTGCCGGCTCGTCCGCTCACCTGCGACATCATCATGAAAGCATGCTCATAGGCACGGAAGTCCGGGTAGTTCAACATCGTATCGGCATTGAGGATTCCCACCACGCTGACCTTGTCGAAATCCAGTCCCTTGGAAATCATCTGCGTGCCTATCAGGATATTGGTGCGACCTGCCGAGAAGTCCGTAATGATGCGCTCATAGGCATTACGTGTTCTCGTGGTATCCAGGTCCATACGAGCCACACGAGCCTCAGGGAACACCTCGCTCACCTGTTCCTCTATCTTTTCCGTACCATATCCCTTGGTGCGCAAGTCGGTAGAGCCGCAGCAGGGGCACTCCGTAGGCACCCGGTAGGTATATCCGCAATAATGGCACGTCAACTGGTTCATCTGCCGATGGAGCGTCAGGCTGACATCACAATGCTGACAACGAGGCACCCATCCACATTGCCGGCACTCTATCATCGGGGCAAAACCTCGCCGGTTCTGGAACAAGATAGCCTGTTCGCCACGTTCCAAAGCCTCGCGGACCTTTGCCAACAAGAGGGGTGAGAAAGGTCCTGCCATCATCTTACGGTGCTGGAGGTCTGCCACATCCACCACCTGAATTTCGGGCAACTCTATGCCCTGATAGCGCTCCTTCAGCTCCACCAGCCCGTACTTTCCCGTCTTGGCATTATGGTAGCTCTCCAGCGAAGGAGTCGCCGTTCCCAGTAAGACCTTGCAGGGCTCATTATTCATTTGGGCCAGCATAATTGCCGCGCTACGGGCATGATAGCGGGGAGCCGGGTCTTGCTGCTTGTAACTGGTCTCGTGCTCCTCGTCAATAATGACAAGGCCCAGGTGTTGGAAAGGCAGGAACACCGCCGAACGTGCTCCCAATATCACGTCGTAAGGGTTCTTTGAGAGTTGTTTCTGCCATATTTCCACGCGCTCTGCGTCCGAATACTTGGAATGATATATGCCCAGCCGATTGCCAAACACTCGCTGCAACCGTTGCATCATCTGCACCGTCAGCGCTATCTCAGGCAAGAGGTAGAGCACTTGCTGCTTCTGTTCTAAAGCCCGCTTGATGAGGTGTATGTAAATCTCCGTCTTACCGCTCGACGTCACTCCATGCAGCAATGTCACATTACGCTTCATCATCGACATCAGGATGGCATTGTAGGCATCCTGTTGCGCTTCGCTCAGAGGCTTGATGAGGTCTGGGCGATAGTCGCCACCGTGATTCAGGCGTCCCACCTCCACCTCGTAGGTCTCCAGCATCTGGCGCTTCTCCAACTGCTTCAGCGTCTCTGCCGAGGCGCGACTCGCATTCATCAACTCTTCACGTGTCACCTCCTGTATCTTAGTACTGAATTGGTAATCATAATTACTAATTCCTAATTCCTCATTACTAATTTCCTCCACCTCGTCCCAGTGCGACAGTTCGAGATAAGCCGTGAAAGCATCCAGCTGCTTCTTCGCCCTGCCCAGCACGTTCAGGGCGATGTGCAAGGCTGCCACATTCTGATAGGTCTTCGTCAGCCTGATATACGTCTCCGTCTTCGGCTTATATCCGTCCTCCGCCTTCAGTCCCGACGGCAGGGCCGCCTTATAGACATCGCCGATGGGCGACAGGTAGTAGTCGCTAATCCAGTTCCATAGTTGCAACTGCCGCTCCGTCACGATAGGCTCGTCGTCCATCACCTGCGTAATCGGCTTCACCTGATAGCCCTCCGGCTTCACGTCGTGCACCTTAGCCACAATACCGATGTACGTCTTGCTGCGACCGAAAGTGACCAGCACGCGCGCTCCCACCCTCACGCTCATCCCCTCGGGAACGGCGTAGGTGAACAACCCCTGCAGGGGCACAGGCAATATCAAATCGGCGTAGTGCATCATATAATCAAAATTTTACGCAAAGGTACAAATTTACAAGAAAAAAGTCAATAACATTTTCTCTATTTAATGATTTTTTCCTAACTTTGCAGCGGAATGTTAAAAAAATGGATATGAAAATACTTAGTATTCTCGTTTTAACAATAGTATTAGTATTCTTGATTTTCATCTTGATTAAATGCCTACAAAATGATGTGTCGTCAATCATATTACCACTGATAGGCATATCTTCTACGTTAGCGGCCATTAAATGGATTATTAAGAATGGGCATTTATGGTGATACATAGTGCTTATTACGCTCAATAATCCTTCATAACACTTAATTATTTGTGAATTATCTGAGATTTCCATTTGGTTATCTCAAATAAAAGATGTATTTTTGCAGGGAGAATAGTTTCGTTCGCAAGTTGCGCACACACACACGCAAGTTACGGACGTCCGTTCACAAGTTGCGTACGGATATACAAAAGTTAAATATATAAGAAATATAAGGGAGAAAAAAGAAATGGCAAACTATGTATTGAAAGAGCTCCATAAGGAGATGGGAAATGGTAAGAAGACTGTATTTCCAAAGATACAGACTTATTCGCTGCACGACTACGAAACGGTGATAGAACACATGCGGGTCTATACCGGGAACCTCAGCGAAGGCACGATACGCGCCGTGATAGACGCGCTGGTGCAGACCATGAAGAGCTGGATGCCGTTGGGTCACAACATCAAGATTGACGGGCTGGGCGTCTTCTCGCTGTCGCTAGGCTTCGACATGAGTTCACCCTCCGAGCAAGCACTGGCAAAGGACGGAGGTGCAAGCGGAGAGGGCAAGGGCGCCAAGACGAAGTACCGTCACGTGTGCATCAAAGGCATCAACTTCAAGCCCGACGCCCAGTTGCTGAAGGGCCTCAACAGCGAGGCCAGCTTCACGCGTGCGGAATCAGGTGTGGTGACTTCGAAGCGGTGTACGCTGAAGACGGAGGAGAGAATCAGTCGCGCACTGGCTATCATCGACAAACAAGGATTTATGACACTTGGCGAATATGCAATAGCCACAGGCCAAAGCCGCACAACAGCATCACAAGACCTGAAGCGACTGGTAGCCCAAGAAAAAAGCGACCTCACTACACGAGGTAGCGGGTCGCATAAAATATGGGTACGAAGGGAGGTTTAGAAGAAATAGGCCGCTGACACCTGCCAGGAACTTGCCTTACCGTCTGTAAAGGCGTTCCAGGCTCTCTTGGTGGCATCCCAAAGCTCTACCTCGCCCGTCTTGCCAAGTGCGAAGTTGTAGTTTGCCGTAACCTGCAGATGACCGAGGATAGTGGCACCAATACCCAGGTTGGCACTTACATTTGACGAACGCAGCGTCCAGTTAGCCAGTTCATTCATAATCTTCTGGTTCTTGTCGCCCAGGTTGAAACCGAACTGGGGACCAGCGAAGGCAAACAGATTAGCCACACTGCCTAAGCCTACGGCATAGCGGATATTGATGGGAACCTGAAGCGACTGGCTCTTAATGGTGCTTTCGTTGTCAGTTCCATCGATATTGGAAACGGTAACCTTTGCAGAACGCTGATCGTAGAGAGCCGACGCATCAAGGCTCAGACCTGGTACTGGCAAGCCTATCTTCACCGTGGGACCTACATGGAAGCCTTCCTTATTCTTCAGATTATTACCGATTGACTCGCTCATAGAGAGGTTCGTCAGATTCAAACCACCTTTCAGACCGAACTTCACCTGAGCCTGCGAGGGCAGAGACACAGCTACTGCCACAAAAACGAGCATAAGTATCTTCTTCATAACCTGCAAACTTTTAATTCTTAAATTCTTTCAGACTGCAAAGATATAGAATAAATCAGACTTTTGCAACCCTCAAGCTGCTTTTTTTATTTATTTCTTTGATAAATACCTACTTTTAGTGACGCTCACGACGCACCGTCACGCGAGCCGAACCGGAGGCTGAGGAAGTGCTTCTGCCCTTGCTACGAGACTTGCGAACTCGTTCGGTTTTACCATCCTTGCCCTTGCGGTTCTTCTTGGCAAGAAGCTTCAATTGCTGGGGATCCAGTCGTGCAATAGAGTCGAGCGAATCCTTACGATGCTTGTCGCCGAAAATGTTCTGTTCGAAAGCCAGGAGTTCAGCCTCGATTTTCTTCTGCTCCTGGGCGAGTGCTGAATCGGTAGGACAATATTGTGCCAAAGTCTTACCTAACATGTTGTTGGTCTTGTAAATCTTTCCCTCATAACGGTTCAGCGTGAAATAATCCTCCATCGACATAATGGCAGCATTGTTCAGATTGCTGGTCATAAGGGTCTGACGACTGAGGAAGGGCTCCAGATCGGCATACTTCACCCAGAACAAAGGATACTTGGAGGCCTCGCCGCCAAAGTCGTCCTCACGCATCATCACAGGACAAATGGCCAACACCTTTCTGTGGAAGGAGGAGTTAGCCTGGTCGTAATAGGCACTCTCCTTCAGGTAATACAACTTCACCTCAGCTGAAGGGATATCGCTGTTGTCAACACGCAGCTTACCGTCCTTCTCCTCATAGAAAATATGGTAGTTGTCCAACACCGTCTTCATCTTCACGCGGGCAGAGTCGGTAAACACCTCGTTACCATCAAGACGGTATTCGTAAACAGGAATATAATCGTTCAACGCCAGCTTGAAGATGTAAGTGAACAGGTTCACCTGCTTGTCAATAGGCTCTACGGGATAATAAAGACCTGCATTGTTGTCACGGTTCAGGTCCAGCTCGCGATAGATATCACGACGCCACACCACATCCTCCGGCATTTCGATAGCCGTGGGGAACATCAGACGGGCACGCATGGACATTCCCTGATTCTGCGCCTGACCCTTCTTCTGCTGTTGCTGCTGGGCTGCCTTAGCCTGCTGACGACGAGCCTTAGGCTGAGCACTTACTGGCGAAATGAGAAATGAGAAATGAGAAATGAGAAATGCACACAGCACTACTCGTCTCATCACATCCTTTCTCACTATGTTTTCAAAACTTAGCTTCTTCATATCTTGCTTCATTTATTCATTTTTCATTTACATTACTCATTCCTCATTTTACAATGACTTCCATTGAGGCGTTCAGCTTACGGGATATACCATCAGGACCGATGGCATTCACCCTGGAGATGTAGAAACGGCGATTACGTTGCAACTTGCGGAAAGTGTCCTTCTGACGGGCCGAGAAGTTGGCACCATCACTAACCATAGGCACCGCATTACCCATATTATCGAAGAATACGGTCTCGAAACTCTGCACACGGAATGCAATATCGAGAATGCCGTCGTCAATAGCCGCACCAATGCCATCTACTGCCATCAGCTGGGCTTTAGACAAACCACCGCCTTTGTATCGGATAGGACTTCCCGACTCGTCCTTCATAGCTATATAGGGCGTTGGATCGGGCAAGCGACGGACACGGAAGGTGAACTGTCCCATCTGCTGGGCTCGTCCGGTATTCGTAGAGGTGACGGTGATGGTGACATTCTGCCCGACAGCAGTAGGACGGGCGATATAACGTCCTGGACCTACTGGTTGCAAGGTACCGCCAGTCATCGTTGCCTGAACCTTGTTGACAGGAACACCAGGAACGGAAACGCTCAACGGATTGCTATAGCCGGCATAGAGCACATTCATCAGGTCTGCGGAAACAGTAGCCGAGGGGTCAACCACCGTATATTTCTGCTCGAAGTTACGCTTCAGCAACTCACCATTACCATTCTCCACCTGGATGAATCCTGACAAGGTAAAATCGCCGGTACGTCCAGTTACAGTCTCATAAAGTCCACCAGGAAGGTGAACCTCCCTGCCTCCGATGAAAATCTGGGGTTTCTGCGTGGTATCGAGTGCTGCCATCACAATGCGGGCAGAGAACTTGTCGCCACGGACAATGGTCTGCGAATTGGGAATGACGAAGGCATCAAGGGCATTGACACGAATATCCTTTACGTCAATATTAGACACCAGCGTGTGAAGAACCTCGCCTTCAGCATAGCGGACATCACTCTGCAATTTGCTTAACAGGGTGACAGCAGCTGCTGCCGGCATCGACTCGAACATATACTCTTCCCAATTCTTGCCCATCGACTGGGCATCTTGGGGAATATCCGTCGAAAGGTTAGAAGCTATCGTCTTCTTCTGGCGGTAGTTCGTAACCATACTGAGCATCTTGTTACGATAATCCGTAATCGCCTGGAAGAGTTCCTTGCCTCGTCCGCGATTGGGAGAGAGCATCACCTGATTGGCAGCCTCCAGATCTTCCTTGTTACGGATATTCTGGACGTCGCCGTCATCACCATCAGCCTCCTGGACGATAGCCTGTTTCAACTCGTCTGCCAAGTTATAGAGCTCGTCGCTCATATGCTTTACCTTCTGCGACTTGTCGTACCATTGCTTCACCTTCTGAGGGTTCTTCTTCATCTGGACGGCAAAGTCGTCATATAGTGCCTGGTTCTCCCTGCTGGCGTTCTGCGTGGTGCGCTTCAGGCTCTCCTCAACAATGGAGAAACCGTTGAGCACCTCCGTAGAGACGTTCAATGCCAACATCGCCATGAGGACGACATACATCAGATTGATCATCTTCTGGCGGGGAGAAACGGGTCTTTTCTTAATTGCCATAATTTTTCCTTCTTACATCCTACATCAGACTTCTTACATCTGACTTCTCACCTGCATAGCCTCAATCATGCGGGCATAGATCTTGTTCAATTCCACAATCTGCTCTGCCATGTGGCGAGTCTGGGCGTTAATCTCATCAATGGTGCTGATTTGTGAAGAGGCACTCTTCAGCTGCATCTCATAGACACGACTGATACCTGTCAGTGTGCGGTTCAGATTCTCCATTTCCTCGGAGTCACGAGTCAGGCGCTTGCTCTGCTCGGAAACCTGAGTAAGCATCTCCGTCAGACGGTTCAGCTCTTCAATATAATTAGAGGTGGCTTCTTTCAGCTCCTCAGCCATTGGCTGCTCTACGGTCTGCTGACCTGCTACGATAGTGCCTCCACCCATCTGAACGGATCCGCCAAACTGAATGGGACCACCCTCCCAGCGTGACGCCTCGCCACCATTACCGACAACGTCGCCCACGACAGCACCTCCGCCACCATTGATGACTACTGTGCCACCACCGGCAACAGCAGGAGTAACGGGAGCTACACCTTCTTCATTAGGATGTACATCGAGATTCATTCCGTCTGTAGTCTTATCGAACGGACGGTCGAAGGCTGCGAGGAAGAACACGAACACCTCTGTACCCATTCCTAAGAACAGGAAGAAGTTCGCACCTGGCAGGTGGGTCAGCTTGAACAAAGTACCCAAGATAACGATAGAAGCACCCCAAGAGTAAGCATAGTTCAGAAAGGTCTGACCTGGCACACTATCCATCCACTTCTGCAAGCGGTAGATAAAATTCAATTTACTGTATGTTGTCATTGCTATTTACTATTTAATTACTTTTTCTTGGCCTTCTTAAATTTCATCTTGTCGCTAGTGGTATTCGCCAGACTGCGCACGCATCGGAATCCGATATAGGAGCGAGGCTGGTTCTGGTATTCGTAGGAACGCCAAGCCGAACGGATATAGCTCTCCGGGTCTTTCCACGAGCCACCACGGACACTCTTCTTCTTCAATCGGTACGGATCCTCACGGGCGGCATTATACCTCAACTGTGGATTGATGTCATTCATCGACTCCACACCGGCTTCCGTATAAATGGTGCTACACCATTCTGCCACATTACCAGCCATATCGTAAAGTCCATTGGAATTGGAGGAATAGATTCCCACCTTGCTGGTAATCAGGTTGCCATCCTTGGTATAGTTACCGTTGTCTGGTTTGAAATTGGCAAAGAAGCATCCGTTGCCAGACATCACATCCACATTCTCCCAAGGGAATTCGTTCTGATCCTTGCCTCGTGCGGCAAACTCCCACTCTGCCTCTGTCGGCAGGCGGTAACGCTGAACGAAGCGTGCTGCCGGACCCAAGCCGCGCAACAGGAATTCCGTACGCCAGGCACAGAAGGCATTGGCCTGCTCCCAAGTAACACCTACTACAGGATAGTCGTTGTATGCCGCATTGTTGAAATAATAGCGCATGTAGGATTCGTTCTCCGCATTGGGGAAGTCGTTAATCCAGCATGTGGTGTCCGGATAGATATTTACGATATAGGTATTCAGGAAGTCCCAAGGACCGGTATATTGCCTGTTTATCGTCTCACGGACAATCTGACCTTCATCGTTGATATAGGCTGTATCCTTGGAAATCCAAATCTGCTCATTAGGATTAGGACGGATATCGGTATTCAGCACACGCTCCTCATGACTCTCGCGATACTTACGCTTGGCAGCCTCGGTATAGTCGAAAATCTCGTAGCGATAGTTCATCTGTCGCCAGTCAAGCATCTTCTCGCCAGTAACGGGGTTGGTCACATAAAGACTCTCGAAAGCACGCTGTTCGTCCTCATTGGGCTTACGCGGCAAGGCCTTCTTCCAATTCAGATGGGGCTTGACGGGATCGCCATTCTTGTCCTCCTCAATCTTATAGCTCTCGTCACCACCATAAGCGGGATCAGCCAGTCGTTCGCGAAGAATAGAATCGCGCACATAGTTGACGAACTGACGGTACATGGAGTTGGTCACTTCATACTGGTCAATCCAAAAGCCCTCTATAGAAATGTCCTTCACGGGAGTCTGCTTTCCCCATAGAGAGTCTTGCTTATCAATACCCATCTTCAGATGTCCACGCTTGATAAGGGTCATACCATAAGGAGTCGGCTCACTGAAAGCTCGCCCACTAACACCTGTTACCTCACCTCCTGCCGAAGATGTCATCTTACTTCCGAAGCAGGCTGACAACAAGAGCGTTGCCAAGAAACAGAGCACTATGTTTACTACTTTGTTCATATACCTTATTACATTATAATATTCTTACACTCTGATGGCGGTTACGTCCTTTCTTTAGCAGGTCCAGCTCGGTCTGATAGCCTACGAAAAGTTCATGACTGCCATTGCCTATCTTTAGCGTCGAGGTATAAACCTCGTAACTGTATCCCAATGTAATTCCGTGGAAATTGCCTCCTATAAGTGCCGTAACCGAATGGGTAGGACTATAGGCCACACCGGCATACAACATCTTTTTTTCGTGCGTATATTTCACACGGGTCGTCACATTTACCCTATATGTAGTCCCATCTGTATGAGCCAACAGCGAGGGGTGTATTGTAAAAAACGGATTTCTTAATTTAATATTGTATCCACCGGTCAAATAATACATCCTACTGATGTTGAATATAGTGCGGTCACCCAATTCAACGGAGGGGGAGGTGGCATGTAAGACCGAGAAACCAGCATACCAATTACGATGCGTATAATAAATGCCTGGAGACACGTCAAGAGCCATTCCCGATACATCCGACTTGCTGAAAGCTGGATCGTCAGGATCTTCCAAATCCAGTTCGCTTCCCTTGAATTTCTCACTAAGCATTCCCAACTGAATACCCACGCTCAACATTCCTCCAAACAACCTGTGTTTATAGGCATATTGAACCGCTAAACGCTGATGAGTGAACAATCCTATCTGGTCGTTCATCAACTGTAACCCTACACCATGATAAGCATTCATCAAAAGCAAGGGCATATCGGCACCCACATACATCGTTCGCGGCGCATGCTCAAAGCCCGTCAGCGTCATAGCATAGGCTCCTGTCACATTCAGTTTCGACTCCTTACCGGCAGAGGCAGGATTAAACGAAGGCTCCATCGCCCAATAATGAGAGAACGATGGTTCTTGCTGAGCTGATACGGTCAGCACAGACAGCAAAAACAATAATAATATGACTTGTTTACGTCGTGTCACGATAATAATAACGTAAAACTGAGATATTTATTATCAACCAACGAAGAATAAAAATAGATGTGAAACAATATCAATCTGAGAGTATTTCTTTTCTGCAGTTATAATAAGTGCGCTTGTTAATGCGATGGGTGACAAAGAGAATGATGGACTGCACGAGCAGCGTCGCCCAACTTTTCTGCGAATTGATCCATGCAACGACATCGTCAATCTCCTTAACTTCGAAATGGTGTGTCAGGACATCGTTCTCCAGATGGAACAGTGTCTCGATGATAACCATGAAGAGGCAGATGATAACTAACATCTTGACGGGCGGGAACGATACTTGGCGATGACCGCTGATGTAGTCGCGCACAAGATAGCCCGGACGCCCTAGTAGCTGGACAATGGTATAAGTGAGTGAACGGGAGTCCAGTCCCCACAGAATGGCTATGTTATCTTTGATAGAGTTTCACCCCACACGTCCCACCTCTGTTCGCTGACCACAGATGGGACAGAAATTCCCGTGAAACTCGTTGCCGCAGTTGTTGCAATGCTGCACTGAACCTTCATGCCGGTTGACATAGTGCGGCAAAGTCTGCTGCCAGTAGCAGAAACGGCGGTAGTTTTCCTAGTTATACGCCCGCAACGACTTCAATTTCAACCAATGCTCCTTTAGGTAAAGTCTTTACAGCAACGGCAGAACGTGCTGGGTACGGCTCTGTGAAAAACTCTGCATAAACAGCATTCATATCCGAAAAGTCATTCATATCTGCCATGAATACCGTTGTTTTTACGACGTCGTTCATCGTAAGTCCGGCTTCTTCGAGAATCGCCTTCACGTTGAGCAATGACTGGCGGGTTTGTTCTTTTATTCCTCCCTCTACAAACATTCCGGTAGCAGGGTCAATGGGAATCTGACCAGAGGTATAGACAAGATTACCTACTTGGATAGCTTGACTGTACGGTCCGATGGCCGCAGGTGCTTTTGATGTACTAATAACTTTTTTCATATCAACTTATTTATTGTCTAGTTTATACTTCCAGTTTCCAGCCGTGGTCTGCATGGTAAATCATCTGATGAGTCATACCACCATCAATGCAGATGTTCTCTCCAGTGATGAAGCCTGCCTTGTCGGAACAGAGGAACAGGACCATATTGGCAATATCCATTGGATTGCCGACACGTCTCGCTGGCTCATGCGGTCTCTCGATGAAGATATGTTGATGAGATAGTCCACATGACCATACTTGCCGATGACTTCCTTTGCGAACTGCTCAAGTACAGCCTTTTCGGAAATGTCTCCGACAAAATGTTCTCCATCTTGCTTATCAATTACACAAATATGTGCACCAGCTTTCAGGAACTCATCAGCGAAACAACGTCCAATACCTTGAGCGCCACCTGTGACAACAACTACTTTATCTTTGAAATTCTCCATATGCTATTGTTAATAGTGAGTGCAAATATACGAAAAAGTGGGGAATTAACCATAACTTTTCCCGTGGATTTAATAAAATTTCAATATCATCAACAGGTCTGTCGGCACGTCCAGTAGAAGTGCCTTGAATCATTTCAACAACATCAATCGGAATAGTGAGTGCATAAAAACAAAAAGTGGCAAATAAATGCCACTTTTTAATACTCATCCTCGTTGAATTATGCCAAGAGTTTCTTTACAATCTCAGAAATGACTCGGCCATCAGCCTTTCCTGCCAACTGCTTGCTGGCTGTGCCCATTACCTTTCCCATCTCCTTCATGCTTGTGGCTCCCGCTTCAGCAATAATCTTCTTCACCTCTGCCTCAATCTCCTCTTGGGAAAGTTGTTTCGGCAGATAACTCTCAAGTACCTCTACCTGTGCCAACTCAGCATCAGCGAGGTCCTGGCGTCCTGCTTGTGTGTAGGTCGTCGCCGTCTCCTTGCCCTGCTTGGCCAGTTTTGAGATAATCTTCAATGCATCAGCATCAGCCAATGTGTCGTTGGCTCCTGGAGCAGTTTTTGCTTCAAGGAACACTTTCTTAATGTTGCGGAGCGTCTCCAGGCGCACCTTGTCGCGAGCCTTCATTGCAGACTTGATGTCCTCGCTAATCTGATCGAATAATGCCATAATATCGTTATTATTATCAATCAATACGTTTTTATGCTGCAAAAATAATCATTTTCCATCTGAACAACTCACACTTCTATAAAGTTTTAGTTTAATTTAGCGATTAAATTATTAATGTGCTTCGCGCACCTTATATATAATATCATAAAAGATCCTCGCCGAAGATTTGTTCTTTCTTGTCCATGTCTACCATGTTTTAACTAATTATACAATTACAGCGCTCTCCTGAGCTACCATATATATAACGTAAAACTCTGGTCTACGTGGTACCCTTTTCGATTATTATGGTGGTATACTTTTCAATTACTATTTACAGCTTAGTCCCACGGAGTTTCTGGAATAGTGGTGAATCGCTGTATTCCTCGCTGTCTACAGAGTTTATTAGTTCCTTTAATGTCATTTTGCCGTTCTGGTCATAGATGTAGTACCAGTTCTTCGTTGTTTCGATATGGCTTATGCTCTGTGCCTGGAGGTTGGCTATTGAGAACCACATCAGGG
>CACXSA010000021.1 GCA_902770195.1 uncultured Prevotellaceae bacterium | reverse complement strand
TTGGAAGAAGCGGATGAGTACTTCGCACATCCCAGTTTCCTTTTGTACCTTGCTTGATATTCTTAGCTCTATCTGTGCCATAACAATTTGTTTTTTTAAACTCGTTTGCAAAGGTACAAAATAGATAGAACCGAACCAAACTTTTTGGCGTGTTTTTGGCGTGATAATTTAAAATTGGCGTGATTGGTTCGATAATTGTTAAAATTATATAATTATATAACACGTTTATTTTCAGTGATTTACAAACATTTGAATTAGACAGAAATCGATAGGATTTAACGCTTTGTTGTCCGAGTACCCCAACTATTAAAGTCGCTAAGTTGCTGCAAGCTCTTAGCGTTTTTTATTTGCAAGATATCGATAATCAATATCCAAGCGACATCCTGCCGCAATAACCCTGCCTTATCGCGCAATAACCTTGCCTTATTTGACAATAACCTTGCCTTATTTGACAATACTCCAAGAATATTTTTAATTATTCCAAGAGTATTTTTAATTACTCCGAAAGAAAAACAAGATTTTGCTGCCACCCTGCTGCCACCAATTTTTCCTTTAAACAGGGCGTTTGACGCTATTTGGTGGCAGGGTGGCAGCAAAATTAAAAATTTTAAATTATAACTGTCCGCTATACATTGATGTTTTCTCGCGTGTATGCGCATAATTTTTCGAACAGCCGGAGAAACGGCTGCGAGGAGTAGATAAAAAAGTGAGGAGGGCTTGTACAAGAATGT
This sequence comes from uncultured Prevotellaceae bacterium, assembly GCA_902770195.1. Classification (GTDB taxonomy): domain Bacteria; phylum Bacteroidota; class Bacteroidia; order Bacteroidales; family Bacteroidaceae; genus Prevotella. The sequence continues at coordinate 31,941 of CACXSA010000021.1, read as the reverse complement.
AAAAACACCCAACTTCTGACGGTCAAGAAGTTGGGTTATGCGGATTAGGATTTAGCGGACAGTAGTAATTTTTTAATAGCGCGAGGTGTTAAAGAAGATGGATTCGTGTCAACGCGGTCGTTGAACTGGTCGTGGTATCCCTCCTCCTCCTGGTGGAGAAACTGAAGGACGTGAATTATTGAAGTGGAGGGGATTGTCCTCTTGCCCCCAAATAAGTGTCTTGAGAATGCCTCCAATGGGAAATTCCAGTTTCGACCTGCCTATCTTAACGTAGGGATTGATGATGGGTTCGGTGGTCCACTTACCTGTCATGGGGTTCATGAATCGTCGAACGCCCACCTTGCTGCCGAAGGTGTTACTATAACGGATGTCGGCATAGCCTCCATAAGTGGTAGTGTTAACATAGGGATAGAAGGCTGGTCCAAGTACAGGATTGGTGGCATAATATTCTCCAAAGGCATGCAGGGAAATGGCATTGCTCACCCGATAGCCTACCGAGCCCCCCACACCATATTGCGTGGTAAGGTTATGTTGCCAAGGCATCCAATACTTGTTTGCCATAACAGAGGCGGAGAATATGAAGCGCCCCATCTGCTGGCGGAGCGCAATCTCGCCAGATGCCATATCCATCAATCCTGTATAATGCTGCGAGGATCCTACGAAAGATAATGGACCGATGAAGGCTCCGCCTATCATGGAAGGCATGGAAATGTCCAGAGGTTTGGTGTAGTCTACCATAGGAGTGGTAAGTGCCGGTCCGATGGGTGGCAGGTGGAAGTGCATGGTGTCTCCCTGCAAAGTCTTGTCAGAACGCGCGGGCTCTGCATAGCCCATGTTTCCAGATATGCGTTGATGACCTGTTTCTGTTTGAGCAGCAAGCGACAGGGGTAGTAATACAAGGACGAGTCCTGTCAGTCTAAGGTGTTTCATACGAGAGAAACTAATCAAAGATTTTAAACTGATAGCCTTGTTGCTGGAGCCATTCAATGGCTTGAGGCAGGGCAGTTTTAAGCTTGTCAATGCTCTTTAAGGAGTCGTGGAAGGTGATAATAGAACCATTGCGAGTGTAATGCTTCACGTTGTAAAGCACATTGGCCGCCGTCATCCATTTGGAATAGTCGCGAGTAACCACATCCCACATCACAATCTTATACTTCCGGGATAGCCATGCGTATTGATCCAAGCGCATCCATCCGTGGGGAGGACGCACCAGATTTGTATGGAGGTAGGCATTGGCTTTCTCAATGTTGTAACTGTAGTCGTGGATGGAATGACTGAATCCACTGATGTGGTTATGAGAATGATTGCCGATGCGATGGCCCTCGTTGACTACGCGTTCGTAGATTTTAGGGTATTTGCGAACATTGTCGCCCACCATGAAAAACGTTGCTTTGATGTTGTATTTAGCCAAAATGTCAAGCACATAGGGCGTGGCCTCGGGAATGGGCCCGTCGTCGAAGGTCAGATAGACGGCCTTCTCGTGACGGTCCATGCGCCAAAGTGCCTTAGGATATAGCCAGCGTAACCAGATGGACGGTTGCTCGATAATCATGGTGCTTGACTTTTACGGGTTCTTGATACTTATTCAAACAGTTGTCCTCCAAGCTCCTGATAGATGGAGCCCAGAATGCTCAGTTCTTCGTACTGCTTGTCGGCCAACTTCTCGTCAATGGTCTGCGTCAGTGCATTACATTGTTGCAAGATATAGAAGTGCATCAGACAATCTTGCTTGGCAGAATCGAAGCGGAAACCAGTCAGTGAACAGTACCATTTCATGTACTGTACCGAGTTCTTCCAAAGGCTATTGACAATGTCCAAAGCCTGTTTTTTCTGCCCAACCATAGCCCATCCACGTGCCATGTCAAGTGAGCCGGAACTATAGTTGTGGGGCACGTTATAGGTGGGAATCATCTTAGCCGTGTAGGCCAGCACCTCTTGTGCCTTCTTTTCCTTTCCTTCGGTAATCAGTTCTAAGGCCAGACGTGCCATTGTGCGACGGTGGGTATAACACATACGCATGACGGTCTCGTCAAGATAGAGACCAGGCTTGTCAAGTCCACCGAACTTGAAGCGGTGCATCACATTGTCGTAGGTGCGCTCTGTATCAAAGTTCTTCACTCCTGGAACAGCCTTGCCATCACTACTTGTTGTAAACGGAGTGATGCGGTATGCCAGTCCTTCGGTAATAGTGTTATCACCCAAATTGATATAGTTGTCCTCGCCAACAGAGATAGCTACATAGATGGGTCTTGTCCAGTTACACTCTGCCAGCATTTCCAGAATCATAAGGTCACCCTTGTAAAGTGCATTCTTGCCTTTCAGGGAGATAACCATACGGTCGGGGATAGAGTCGCTGGCCATCAGCATGCCGCTCTTGCGGACAGCCTCTTTATCAATGGTCATATAGAGTGTGTCGGTGGGTATCATGTGCAAGTCGCTGTTCTGGGAACGAACCCAGTATTTTAGGACGTTCTTAAGCTCAAAGGGGTCTTCGCCAAACTGCTCGCGTGCTTGCTGAGGATTCTGTTTGTAGAGATTCTCTACAGCCTGTTTCATTCCAGGCTCAATACGCACATACTCGTTGGTGCCAGAACAATACTCGATACGCTCCCAAGAGATGGGTACCGATGGTGAGTCGTAGGCAGGACGGCGCATCTGGTCAATATACCAGTCAGTCTGAAGATAAGAGAGATTGCAGACGCGGGCATCGGTACGAACACCCTCTACATCTTGGTTGTACCAAAGCGGGAAAGTGTCGTTGTCGCCATTGGTAAAGATGATAGGATTACCTTCTTGTTGCAATGTCATCAGGTAGTTCTGTCCAAAGTCACGACAGGTATAACGCCCAGAACGGTCGTGGTCGTCCCATGTCTGGGAAGCCATTTGAATAGGAATACAAAGGCATACGATGCTGACTACAGCAGTGAGGGCGACAGCAAATTTCTCACTTTTCACTTTTAGCTTTTCACCAAGCATGCTGATGATGGCTGCTACACCAATGCCACACCAGATGGCATAGGCATAGAAGGATCCTGCATAAGCATAGTCACGCTCACGAGGCTGCATAGGTGTCTGGTTCAGATAAATGACAATGGCTAGACCTGTCATAAAGAACAGGAAGAATACTACCCAGAATTGGCGAATGCCAGTCTGATCCTTTGCGTTGTTGTGGTGTTTAGCCAGCGACTGCCAGAAGAGTCCAATAAGTCCTAGGATGAGGGGTAGCATGTAAAATACGTTGTGCCCTTTGTTGTTCTTCAATTCGTCAGGCAGATGTTCTTGATTGCCCAGTCGCCAGTTGTCAAGCCAATCCCAGCCACTGAGCCAATTGCCATGCTCTAATTCTCCATTGCCCTGCAGGTCGTTCTGGCGTCCAGCAAAGTTCCACATAAAGTAGCGCCAATACATAAAGTTACACTGGTAACTGATGAAGAAGCGAAGGTTCTCAAGTTGCGAAGGCATCTTGACAGTAACCATCTCTCCACAACGGTCGAAGGTCTCCTCATGTCCGCTGATGTCGCCCATCCAACTTTCATAAGCTCCTTTGTGACTAGAGCTGTACATACGAGGGAACAGCATGTTCTGAGCGTATTTGTACTCGTCCTTGGTGCGTACGATGAAATACTCATCCTTCTCATCGGGCGAAGCCTTTTCCTTACGCTGCCATACAGGGTCGCCATTCGTCATAACAGGACGGCAATACTCACCATCCTTTTCCAAAGCCACTTGTGAGGTGTAGGCAGGACCATATATTAGGGGACGTTGGCCATACTGTTCACGCCCCAGATATTCTCCTAGTGTGAAGATGTCCTCAGGGGAGTTCTGGTCCATAGGTGGATTGGCCGAAGAGCGAATAACTATTAAAGCATAGGAAGAATAGCCAATCATCAGCATCAGCATACAGAGCAATGATGTGTTCTTAACGCGTGCCGAAACTATCGCCTTGCCTTGTTTTTTGTATTGCAGTACAACCCATATGATGGCCAATACCACGATGCCTATGAGGGCTGCACTCCAACCATGACCATAGAAGGGGATGCCCAACATAGCAACAGCTAAAAGGAAGGCAGCGTTCTGACGCTTCTCATTAATTTTTTCTTCCTCTCGCTGTGTTTCATAGATAGCCCATATCATAACGCCAATAAGCAAGAAGATATAGACGATTTCGCCTGTATTGAATGGCATTCCTAAAATATTGACAAATAGTAATTCGAACCAGCCACCCACCTGTACGATGCCGGGAACGACACCATAAAGTACGGCAGCCAGGATAACCACCGATAGGAACAAGGCAAACAGCGAGCCTTTCAGGTCGCGTTTGGGGTCGTCTGTAGGGAATTTGCGATAGTAGTACACCAACACGATTGCTGGCAGACAGAGCAGGTTCAACAAGTGAACGCCAATGGAAAGTCCTGTCATATACATAATCAATACCAGCCAACGGTCGGCATGAGGCTGGTCGGCTTGGTCTTCCCATTTAAGAATAAGCCAAAATACCACCGCCGTAAATGCGGATGAATAGGCATACACCTCACCTTCAACAGCTGAGAACCAAAAAGTATCGCTGAAGGTATAGATGAGGGCACCCACCATAGCTGAAGCCTCAATGGCTATCAGCTTAGTTGTGGTCAACTCGCTCCAGTCCCTGATTAACAGACGCCTAACAAGGTGCGAGATAGTCCAGAATAGGAAGATAATGGTGGCTGCAGAAAGCAGGGCACTCATCATGTTAACCATCAGGGCCACCTGGCTGGAGTCAGAAGCAAACTGTGAGAAAAGATTGGCGGTAAGCATGAAGAAAGGGGCACCCGGTGGATGACCGATTTCTAACTTATAGCCAGTAGAGATAAACTCCGGACAGTCCCAGAAAGAGGCTGTCGGCTCCATGGTGGAGCAATACACAAAGGCTGCTATGGCAAAGGTCAGCCAGCCTAAGATGTTGTCCACAAGTCTGAAATGTTTCATTCTTATAATTAGGTAAATTTATTATTTTCCAATCTGCAAAGGTAATACAAAATGGTCTAAGGTCGGCAGGTTTCAGTATTTTTAACGCTATATCAACAAACTTGCACCATAAATGAGCAGTACGTAGCGCAGGAATTTGCCAATGGCTATACTAGTGAGCGATATGGGGATATTGGCTCTCATAAGCCCGAGAACAATGGTGATAGCACTGCCTAAGACTGGTACGAAGGCGAAAAAACCCATCCATGCTCCTCTTCCCGCCATAAAACGTGTGGCACGATCCATGTCTTTCTGTTTGACATGCAGATATTTCTCTATCCACTCTAGCTTACCCATACGTCCCACAAAATAGTTGAACATGCCACCAGCTACATTTCCTATGGTGCCATAGATGATAAGCCCCCAGGAATCTAGACCGGCAGCCAGCAGTCCTGTCATTACAGCCTCACTGCTAAAGGGAAAGAACGATCCGGCTATGAAGGCTGTTACCAACATTCCCCAATAGCCATAACTTACTAGAAGGGCAATGATGTACTCCATAAATGATAGACGGTGAGGGAGATAATTGAAACAAGGGTGGCGTAGAACACAATATTTGTAATCCTGGTAGCAGTCAGCGCAAAGAAGTGAGCCACTAATGGTGCAGTGTTCACCATCATGACACGAATCAGTAAGTCGTAATGCTGAGGCTGGAGAGTTAGGAATGTTGCAGTCAATAGGTTTGTCCATAAGAAAATGAAATAGAACAGACGTACACGAATGCTGTCTAGATAACTCTTATGTAGGAAATGGAAGGTGCCGATGATTCCTAAAACGGCTATCATGAAAAGAAGGGCCATCTGGCCTGGGGAAAGGCAGGAAAAGTCGGCAATGGGGCCAAAGGTAACTAATGGCTGGAAATGCTCCAACAGGACTTGTAATTCATTGTTGTAGATATACCAGCTCGCAACAAACCAATAGGGAAGAAGCAATCCTAAAACAGATGCCATCCAGGTGCGCCATGAAAGTGATAGGAGGTTATATCGCATGAACAACCAGAACAGCGGGACATAATAGAGCAGGTGGACATTACTCATTGTCGCGGCTCCTAATGCGGCAAAGCCATATAGCGTTAGACCTGTAGCAGTCTTGTCCTGATAGCTGCTAAATAGAATAAAGTAGCATAAGACCAAAAACAGAATACTGACGGCCTCTCTTATGGAAGGGAAGAGAAGACAATTGCAACAGGTAAACACCATGAAGAAAACGCTGATAAGGCTTGAATAGACGCGAATGAGCGAGTTCTTGCTGTTGAGGATTGCCATCAAGTAGGTAGTGAAGGCAAAACAAGATAATTGTAGCCACCACTTTTCTTGTATAACACCACTTGCCAGCCATACTACAAAAGAGTAGAGGCAGGCAACAGGTAGTGTAATTCTACTTCCTGCTATTTTATTCTGTAGATATTTTGTCATTTACAGGTCTGCACCAATATCACGACGGAAATACTTGTCGGTAAATTGTATCTTTTTGGCTTCTTCGAAGGAGTTCTGCAATGCTTCAGCCTTGTCTTTTCCGTAAGAAGAAACGGCGATGACGCGTCCTCCGGCAGTCACCACCTGCCCATCTTTTAGGGCTGTCCCGCTATGGAAAACAATGCTTCCCTCTACTTTATCAAGCCCACTGATGGGATAGCCTTTCTGGTATGTTTGGGGATAGCCTCCTGAAACCAACATGACACACACGGCCGCACGCTCGTCAAATTCGATGGTACGCTGATCAAGATTTCCCTCAGCCACACCCTCGAAGAGCTCAACGATATCTGACTTCAGGCGCAACATTACACTCTCGGTTTCTGGGTCGCCCATACGACAGTTATATTCAATCACATAAGGCTCAGTTTCGCCAGAGGGGGTGTTCGTACGGTTGATAAGACCGAAGAAGATAAAACCCTTATAGTTTATACCGTCTGCTGACAGTCCTTCTACGGTAGGACGAATGATGCGGTCTTCCACCTTCTGCATCCATTCCTTGGTGGCAAAGGGAACTGGTGTAACAGAACCCATACCGCCAGTGTTCAAGCCCGTATCGTGTTCACCAATGCGTTTGTAATCTTTCGCCTCCGGCAGAATCTTGTAATGCTGTCCATCCGTCAAGACGAATACGCTGCATTCAATGCCACTCATGAATTCTTCGATAACCACACGGCTGGAGGCTTTGCCAAACATGCCACCCAACATCTCCTTGAGTTCTTTTTTAGCCTCCTCAAGGGTGGGGAGAATCAGTACGCCCTTGCCTGCACAAAGTCCATCAGCTTTGAGAACGTAGGGAGCCTCCAGTGTCTCAAGGAAGGCCAGACCTTCAAGAAGATGCTCACCATCGAACGTTTGATAGCGTGCTGTGGGGATATGGTGACGTCGCATGAAATCCTTAGCAAAGTCTTTGGAGCCTTCCAGTACGGCACCTTGCTTAGATGGACCAATGACGGGTATGTTCTTCGTACGCTCGTCGGCCTTCATGTTATCGTAGATGCCTTTTACTAATGGGTCTTCAGGACCTACCACCACCATGTCGATGTTTTTGTCCACGCAGAATTGCTTGATGGCCTCGAAGTCATCACTTTTGATGGCTACATTCTCTCCTACATTGGACGTTCCAGCATTACCTGGAGCAATGAACAATTTGTCACATTTATTACTTTGAACAATTTTCCATGCTAGGGCATGCTCACGTCCACCACTACCTAATAATAATATTTTCATATCCTTTATCGCTTATAATTTTCCTTGTTCTCCTAAATACGAATCCTTGAATCCGAGGAAGTAGAGCACACCATCCAGCCCGATGGTATTAATGCTCTGCTTGGCATTGGCCACCACACGGGGCTTGGCGTGGAAGGCAATACCCAGACCAGCTTCCGAGATCATAGGCAGGTCGTTGGCACCATCACCAACGGCAATAGTCTGTGCAAGGTTTACCTTCTCTACCTGTGCAATAAGTTTCAGTAGTTCAGCCTTTCGATGACCATCTACAATTTCTCCGACATAGTGTCCCGTCAACTTACCGTTTTCATCGATTTCCAGTTCGTTGGCATAGACATAATCGATACCATAACGGCGTTGCAGATACTCTCCAAAATAGGTGAATCCACCACTGAGGATGGCTATCTTGTAACCACAGGTCTTCAATACGTTCATCAAGCGGTCAACACCTTCGGTGATGGGAAGATGCTCCGCAATATCTTGCATTACACTGACGTCTAGCCCTTTCAACAATGCTACACGCTGTGTGAAACTCTCCTTGAAATCTATCTCTCCTCGCATAGCGCTCTCCGTAATGGCGCGAACTTCGGCACCCACACCGTTGCGCTCTGCCAACTCATCGATACATTCTGTCTGGATAAGTGTTGAGTCCATATCAAAGCAGATGAGGCGACGCATACGACGGAACATGTCATCACGCTGGAAGGAGAAGTCTATCTCCATCTCTTGCGACAGTTTCATTAGTTTCGACTGCATCTCCTGACGATTAATCGGCTCACCTCGCAGAGAGAACTGGATACAGGCTCGCGTATGGATGTTGTATTGCTTGATGCTCTTACGGCCAGTCAGACGGACTATGGAGTCGATATTCAGTCCCTGGTCGGCAAGAATATGGGTGGCAGCCTCTATCTGCTTAGCCTCCAGTTGTCTGCCCAGTACCATCAGAATATATCTATTCTTTCCCTGATGACCTACCCAGTCTTCATATTCGTCATCGCTGATGGGCGAGAAAAAGATGGTGACTCCCAGCTCTGTAGCCTTGAACAGCAGTTCCTTCATGGCCAGTCCTGACTTCATTTCATCCATGCGGATAAGAATTCCCAAAGAGAGGGTGGAATGAATATCTGCCTGACCTATGTCCAGTATCTGGGCGTCATACTTTGCCAGAATACCCATGACGGCAGCTGTCAGTCCTGGACGGTCTTGTCCTGTGATGCGGATGAGTATTTGCTCTTCTTTCATAATGCAGTTTTCTGGTTTTTAATAATTATACTAGTTCAACTAGTATTATTTTAGATAGTCTTCAAAATACTGTGTAATACGCTCATGCAAGTGAACGCTGGCGTGCCCTCTCATATTATGCTCCTCGCCAGGATATGTAAAGAAATCCGGCTGCGTGCCTGCCTTGATGCATGCATCGAGGAAGGATAGACAATGCTGGGGGACAACTGTGTTGTCGTTGTAGCCAGTGATAATTTGAAGCTTTCCCTTCAGGTTCTTCGCTTTTGAAAGGAGAGAACTCTTGGCATAACCGTCAGGATTGGTCTGTGGGGTGTCCATATATCGTTCACCATACATCACCTCATACCATTTCCAGTCAATGACAGGACCACCAGCAACGCCCACTTTGAAGACATCGGGATGGTTCAGCATCAGGGTTATTGTCATGAAACCACCAAACGACCATCCATGCACGCCTAGTCGCTGTGTATCCACATAAGGTAAGGTACGCAGAAAATCTACTCCCTTCATCTGGTCTTGCATCTCTATCTGCCCTAACTGACGGAATGTGGCTTGCTCGAAATCGCGCCCTCGATTTTCAGAACCGCGATTATCCAGAATGAAGAGGATATATCCTTTTTGAGCCATGTAGGTCTCCCAGGAACGGCTTTGCCAATGCCATGATGCCTCAACGTTGTGAGCATGAGGACCACCATAAACATAGATGATGGTAGGATATTTCTTGGCGGGGTCGAAATTATGTGGCTTTACCATTCTGTAGTAAAGGTCTGTCGCTTCATCAGCTGCTTTGATGGTTCCACACTCGAAGATAGGCTGTTCATAGCCTTGCCAAGGGTCATCAGCAGTGAGCAGTCGTAGGCTCTTTCTCGTCTTGGTGTTCACCATATCGATATTGCGAGGCACATCAGGTTCCGTATAGTTGTCGTAGAACCACTGTCCACTTTCAGAAAGCACCGCATGGTGCGAGCCTCGTCCGTTGTCCAGCAGGGTACGCTTGCCCGTCTTCACATTCACAAGATAGTTGTTATGCTGAATAGTGCCAGCTTCGTTTGAGGTGACAATAATACTCTTCAATTTCTCATTAAAGCCTAGCACCTCTTGAATGACGAAAGCGCCACTCGTGAGTTGCTTGACCATTTTTCCCTCCTTATTATATATATATAAGTGATTATATCCGTCACGCTGGCTTTGCATCAGGAACAGGTTGCTGTCCCATGGCAGAAACAGAATGGGATGTAAGGGCTCTACGTATTTGTCACTGGTCTCGCGATAGAGTTCTGCTATCTTCTCGCCTGTGGCTGCTTGATAGCTGACAAGACGGCAGTCGTTCTGGTCACGGTTCAGTTCGAACATATAGATGGTATTTCCGTCAGGAGACCATGCAATATTGGTGAAATAGCGGTCTGTAGGGGCTCCTGCCTGTAGATAAACGGTTTTACGAGTCTGTAGGTGATAGATTCCAACAGTCACCTTATGGGACGTCTCACCAGCCATCGGATATTTGTCAGGCTCGTAGGAAGCACTGCGGTGGAATATATCTACTTGAGGATAGTCTGTCACCATGCTTTGGTCCATGCGATAAAAGGCCAGATGCTGTCCGTCAGGACTCCAGAATGTTCCTTTGTTGATGCCGAACTCATTACGGTGGACACTCTGTCCATATACTATCTCACGACTCCCATCCGTGGTTATTTGGTGCTTCTGTCCCTGTCCGTCGGCCACGTATAACTGGTGGTCTTCAACGTAAGCAGTAGCCCTAGACACTTTGTTCCAGTCGTAGGCAGTCTGACCAGAGATGCTGTCCTGCCATACAATCTGGTGTTTTTTGAAATTAACAAGTAGCATGGCATGGCGATTGCCTACTAATACAATAGGCTGATCGGGATAGGGAAATGTCACATTCATCAGATGGCGCACATAGCGGTTGTCGTCACTCCCTATCCACTGGTTTATTTGTGCTAGGGTGAAGAGCACTTTCCGCTCACCCGTATTTGTGTCGATGGTGTAACACTCTTCTACGTCTGTCTGAACCAATTGGTCGCCCCACCATGTCAGCCACATGTTCTTAGGTTGCATGCTTCGGTAGTTGTTGCCACCAAAGTTCAGATCTTCAAGGGTGAACAACTTGTCTTGAGCACTCATCATGATGGGTAGTGTCAATAACGTCAGCAGAATCAATAGCTTACTCTTTGTCATCATCGAACCTCCTGCTCTTTCTGCCAAAGTCACGATTGTTCTTAAAAGGCTTTTTACCTCCGTTGCGTTCGAAGCGGTCATGACCACCGCGGCCCTTTGAATCATGTCCTCCACGCGACTTAAAGTCCCTATTTCCGCGCTCCTTGCGTCCCTTGAATTCCCTGCTGTCGTGGTCGTCCCGTTCACTTCTAAAGTCTTTCTTTTCCAGTGAGCGGAACTTGAAAGAACGAATGTCCGCCTCGGCATTCTCTTCCTGTTCGTCCATTCGTTTCTTGAACTCACGGTTCTGCTTGAAGCGACGTTTCTCGGCCATTTGGCGCTTCTCATCCTCTGTCTTCACGATTCCACCCTCTTCGCGGAATTCACGCATCTTTCCATCGAACATCTGGTATTTGCGGAACTCGCATTCCAAGGAGCCATTATACAATGGAATCTTGATGCTAGGTTTCAGTCCTATCTGGGCAAAGCATTCCTCACGATAGGAAAGAATCCATGCCTCATTGCCTGCAAACTGGTGCTTTAGTCGTTCGCCAATCATCTTGTACGTGCCTAGTAGGTCGGGGGTGGAGATGCGCTCACCATAAGGCGGATTGGTTACTATTATACTCTTCTCCTGAGGTTGGGTGAAGTTTTTGAAGTCGCGCTCCTCAATGGTAATGTTACTGGTCAGCCCGGCAGCCTTCACATTCAAGCGGGCAGTGTTCACTGCTTTGATATCCACGTCGTATCCGTAGATGTGATGGTGAAATTCCCGTTCGTGGGAGTCGTCATTGTATATCTTATCGAATAGGTCGGCATCGAAGTCAGCCCATTTTTCAAAAGCAAACTCCTTACGGAAAATGCCAGGAGCCATGTTGTGGGCTATCAGGGCAGCTTCAATCAGTATGGTGCCACTACCACACATGGGGTCTATGAAGTCTGTGTCTCCCTGCCATCCCGTCATCAGGATCATACCCGCTGCCAGCACCTCATTCAAGGGTGCTTCTACCGACTCCTGACGATAACCACGACGGTGCAGGCTTTCACCGCTAGAGTCGAGGGATAATGTACATTTGTCTTCAGCGATATGGATGTTCAGCCGGATGTCAGGGTTGGCAACGCTGATGTTAGGCCTTTGCCCCGTCTTTTCCCTGAACTGGTCCACGATAGCGTCCTTGACTTTATAGGCCACGAACTTGGAATGCCGGAATTCCTCAGAGAAGACGACGGCATCTACTGCAAAAGTCTTGTCTTTTCCTATATATTCACTCCAGTCAATGTCTTTCACACCTTCGTAAACATCGTCGGCAGACAAAGCTTTGAAGTGTTTGATGGGTTTCAGAATGCGTATGGCAGTGTGCAGTTGGAAATTAGCACGATACAATAATTCTTTATCGCCTTTAAACGATACCATGCGACGACCAATCTCTACGTCGTTAGCGCCCAACTGCATCAGTTCTTTCGCCAAGACAGGCTCAAGGCCCATAAAAGTCTTGGCGATGATTTCAAATTGTTGTGTCATTAATGTAATTATATAAAATATGGTGCAAAGTTAATGCAAACGTGTCAAAACACAAAATAAATCTGAATTTATTTTTGATAATCCAAATCTTTTGCGTAACTTTGCCAAAAATCCAGTAATTCTTAACCCAATGGATTATATAAGTGCATTGTTCCTTTTGAGTTTACATGACATCTTGCGTTTGGATGTTATGGTATGGGTGGTGGGCATCCCCCTTGTCGTCGCAGCCGTTTTCATGATAGTTTATCAGATGCGCAAGAGACGCGAGATACAAACTGATTTGAAACAGTTGGCAAAGGTCAGTCGTCATACGATAGAGTATGAACTGATACTTAAAACCATGAAGCTGAGTATTTGGCGTTTGGATGTCGCTTCCCATAAAATGACCTTTGAGAGTGACTATCGAGACCCTGATACTATTGTTTTTCCTCCTGGAACGCGTGTTGATGAACTTGCAATGCTGGTAAAGCCAGAAGATGCGGAAACGGTGTGGAAAGGCATCGATGACTTGGTGGAGGGCCGTATAGACGAATGCCATGTGCAATACGAAGTGAACATACCTCATAGCGACCGCACTTATTGGGAGGAGTCGTATGCAGTTGTTGACAAACGCGACCTTGATGGAAAGCCTGTTACTATTGTGGGTACTTCACAACGTATAGACAATCAGAAAGATGCTGAAAAGGCATTGATAGACGCACGTAACCATGCAGAGGAAAGCGACCGTCTGAAATCGGCATTTCTTGCTAATATAAGTCATGAGGTGCGCACGCCCCTGAACGCCATTGTAGGTTTCAGCGAGGTCCTCTCAATGGCACAATCTGAAGAAGAGCGTCAGCAGCTGATAGGACTTATCAGAGATAACAATGCCCGTCTGCTCCGCTTGTTCGATGACATGATGCACATGTCGAGGCTGGAGGCCGGTGGTGATGCTATTAAGAAGATCCGTTTCGAGCTGAAACCATTGCTTGAGGAAATGGTGGTGCGCTATGCTTCAAGGGTTGATGCCGAGAGGGTGAAACTTCTCGTTATGCCAACGGATAGTAATCCGCGAGTGCTTACAGACAGGGAACGCTTAGGCGAGATAGTGAACCAATATGTCAACAATGCCGTCAAGTTTACTTCGGATGGACAAATCACCTTGGGATTCGAACATATCGAGCATCAGTTGCGGATATGGGTGGAAGATACTGGAAAGGGTATTCCTGAAGACCATTGTAATGACCATCTCTTCGAACGCTTTGTGAAGGTGGATGATTTTGTTCCTGGCACAGGACTGGGCTTGAGCATTTGCCGAAGCATTGCCATGAGCTTGGGTGGTAAGGTTGGTGTGGAGTCCACGTTAGGCAAGGGATCCAAGTTCTGGGTAGATATTCCGACAGACTAAGCTGCATTTTTTTCCATTTCTTACGAAAAAGTTTTTTACGAGGCATTCTAAAAATGTATATTATATTAGCAGACAAACAAGACATAACTAGAGCAGGCATGATGTATTTCTCCAATACATTAGGAGATACGCATTGCCATCAGACTGACGACAAGATCGAGATGATAGAACAGTTGAAACAGCATGGCGATGCTGTTATTGTGCTGGATTACACTCTCTTTGATATTAACGATGTTGAGGAACTGGAAATTCTTTACCAGCGTTTCCCGCAGGCACAATGGGTGCTGTTTAGTGATGACCTTTCTACAGATTTCGTACGACGTGTAGTGGCTATCAGTCCGCGATTCAGCATCCTGATGAAGGAGTCGCCCTCGCAGGAAATCTTGGCGTGTCTGCAATATGCAAGGCGTCACCAGCGGTTTATCTGTCAGCGAATGGCCGAACTTCTGCTTGCTCCCGCTCAGGGCAGGATAGAGGAAGAGGTGAAACTGACACCCACGGAGACGGAGGTTCTGAAAGATATTGCTTTAGGACTGACCACCAAAGAGATTGCTGAAAAACGTTTCTCCAGTTTCCACACCGTAAACACCCATCGTAAAAACATTTTTCGCAAATTGGGTGTCAATACTGTTCACGAAGCCACGAAGTATGCATTGCGGGCAGGGTTGGTGGATTCTGCAGAGTATTACATCTAATGTCTTGGCAAGTGTATAATACTCCCTAATCCCAGAACTTAATACTCATAAAAAATTAAGAGTATCTCACGACACTCTTAATTCCATGTTTTCTAACTAACTTATTATCAACTATTCATTACTCATTCTGATTCTGAATTTTAGTGCAAAGATAAGCAGTTTAGTGGCAATGTGAAATAAAAATGCTCAAAAAAAACACGTAAACGTTTGCGGATTCCTAGATTAATTCGTATCTTTGCCCTCATAAAAAACCGTGGGTGTATGAATATTAAGAAACAACATCGCACATCGTTGAAGGATTTGGCAAGCGAACTGGGTGTTAGCATTGCCACGGTTAGCCGTGCACTACGCAACTCCCCAGAGATAGGAAAGGAGATGCAACAACGTGTGAAGGATTTGGCAAAACGGCTTAACTACCGCCCTAATCCCTTTGCGCAAAGCCTGCGTAAAGAAGCTCCTAAGGTTATCGGTGTTGTTGTACCCAACCTAGTCACACACTATTACGCAGCTGTGCTCGATGGCATAGAAGACGAGGCCCGTCGCGAAGGCTATAGCATCATCAGCGCCAACAGCCATGAGAGCTTTGAAATAGAGCGCATGGCCATTGACAACTTCATCAGCCTTCATGTAGAGGGTATCATAGCCTGTCTGGCGCAGAACACCACCGACTATAGTCATTTCGAAGAAATATCCCTCATGGGAATCCCCCTTGTATTCTTCGGCAGAACCTGTCTCACCGACCGTTTCTCATCCGTCACGGCCAATGGCGACGAGGCTGCACAAATGGCCACACAGCACCTCATAGACACGGGAAGCCGACGCATTGCCTTCATCGGTGGTCCCAACCACATTGATATGGTTCGACGCCGCAAGCATGGCTATCTGGAAGCCCTTCGCGACAACCACATGGAGATAGACCGCAGTCTTGTTGTTTGTGACAAGATAGATTATAACGTAGCCCTTCGGTCCGTCGAAAAGCTGCTCAGTCAAGCCAATCCCCCTGATGCTATCCTTGCCTTTAACGATATCATCACCTTTGCAGCGTTCACAGCAATTAAAAACCAAGGACTTAGCATACCCGACGACGTCGCGCTTATCGGTTTCACCGACGATGTACATGCCGCCTATGTCACCCCCCGTATGTCAGCCATCGAGGATCAATCGCACCAGATGGGTGTCACCGCCTGCCAACTTCTTCTGAAGAATATACATGGCGACACCAAAATTTGCAAGAAAATCGTTCCCCAGCAGCTCGTTATCCGCGAGACGTCGGCGAAAAAACGGTAAGCCTGCGGAAAGATAGTGGAATATAATGGTAAACAAATAAGTGTAAAGCTCTAGGGGGCTTTACACTTATTTTATGTGTCACTTTTCGCTTTCCCCTTTTCCTTTCCCCTTCTTTTTCTTCGTTTCCTCTGGGGTAATAGTGATGCGCCGGTTGGAAGGGTCTGAAATCACGTCGCGCACGATATCCGTCACCTGTGCTTTCAGCTCATTAATGAACTGCTGGGCATCGTATTTCTGATGCTCGATGTCGCGCAACTTCTTTTCCCATATACCTGTCAGCTCGCAACTTTTCAAGAGCTCTTCGCGAATGAGGTCTATAAGTTCGATACCTGTTGGGGTGGCTACCAGGCGCTTGCGTTCACGCTTGATATAACGGCGCTTGAACAAGGTCTCGATGATGCTGGCACGACTCGAGGGACGACCTATGCCGTTCTCTTTCATTGCAGCACGTAATGTCTCGTCCTCCACAAACTTGCCCGCTGTCTCCATTGCACGAAGCAGCGACGCTTCGTTGTAATATGGTGGGGGAGTAGTCCACTTCTCTGTCAGGGTAGGCTTGTGCTCACCACTTTCGCCTTTCACGAACGTGGGTAGGGTGCGTTCCTCATCGTTCTTCTCTGCGTTCTCAGTCTCAGCATTTTCCGTATTCTCTGAAGCCTGTACCCCTCTGACTACGCGCCATCCTGGTTCTAATATTTCCTTACCAGTCACCTTGAACTCCACCGTTTCCTCTTCTCCCTTCACTTCGCCTAAAACGGTAGTGGTTGAGAACTTACAATCTGGCAGGAACACACCGATAAAACGACGGACTATGAGGTCGAACACTTTTTGCTCGGCATCGCTCAGGTTCTGCGGAATCACACCCGTCGGAATGATGGCGTGGTGGTCTGTCACCTTCGAGGTGTCAAAAACACGTTTGGTCTTCTTCAGGGCCTTGCCACCAATAGGTTTGATATATTCCGCATAGACGGGAATGCCACCGAACTTGGTCTGGTAAAGTCCATTCAGCGTCTGTGGACATTTAGGATAGATGTCGTCTGACAGGTATTGTGTATCCACACGCGGATAGGTGGTGTATTTCTTCTCGTAAAGTGCCTGGATGAGGTTCAGTGTCATCTCTGCCGAATAGCCGAACTTCCGATTGCAGTCCACCTGCAGCGAGGTGAGGTCATAGAGTTGGGGAGGCTGTTCCTTACCCTCTTTCTTCTCCACTTTCGTCACTTCGAAAGGCTTTCCTTCGATGGTGGCAAAAGCGGCCTCACCCTCTTCCTTCGACGTGAATTTTCCCTTGGTTGCCGTAAAGGTGGTGTCGCGATAGACGGTGGCTAATACCCAATAAGGCTCTGGCTTGAAGTTGTCTATCTCCTTCTGCCTGTTTACGATAAGGGCAAGGGTAGGGGTTTGCACTCGTCCGATGCTGAGCACCTGACGGTTCTGCCCGTACTTCAGGGTATAGAGACGGGTGGCATTCATACCTAATAGCCAGTCGCCAATGGCTCTGGACAATCCTGCGAGGTAGAGGGGTTGATAGTCCTGCTGGTCTTTCAGGTTCTGGAAACCCTCGCGAATGGCTTCGTCAGTCATGGACGATATCCACAGCCTACTCACAGGGCATTTGGCTCCCGCCTTCTGCATCACCCATCGCTGAATGAGCTCACCCTCCTGTCCTGCGTCACCACAGTTCACGATACGCTCCGCCTTTTGCATCAGTCCCTCGATAATTGAAAACTGCTTCTTGATGCCTTGGTCGTCAATAAGCTTGATGCCAAAGCGCTCTGGAATCATAGGCAATGCAGACAAACTCCACGACTTCCACATAGGGGTGTAGTCGTGGGGTTCCTTCAGTGTACACAGATGACCAAACGTCCACGTCACCTGAAAGCCGTTACCTTCCATATATCCATCGTGCGAGCTGGTAGCACCTATAATACGTGCTATATCCCTTGCCACACTGGGTTTCTCAGCAATACATACTATCATAAGTGAGTGCAAAGGTAGTGCAAACCGAGATAAAAACCAAAAAAAAATGGAGTTTTAAACTCAGTATCCCAAATTTTCACCAACTAAAATGACGATGATACGCCCTGGCTTGCTGCTGTTACGTAGGAAGTGTATGTAGTTGCAAATGCTTTGTGGTGAGTTGCAGTCGTGGCATTGCCCGTCCAGTTGGCAGGGTGTCTGAATATCAAAGCGGGCCGCATTTGTGGGACTTGCCGTTGAGCGTGCCCGTTTCAGTGCTGCATCTTGGTCTTGTGCCACCTTGTTCATGCCAATAACGAAGATGACATGCTTAGGTCCCCACGTGATAGCAGCTACCCTGTTGCCATTCCCGTCGATGTTCACAATGACCCCATTCTCGGAGATGGCGTTGGCCGATGACAGATAGTAGTCTGCCTGGAAAGCACGAAGGTACATTTCCTGCTTCTCTTCAGGTGTATCCACCAGATCACGGTCCCACACATCCAGTGTGCCTCGTTCTTTCAGCATCTCTGGGATACCCATATCGCGGACAGTCATCGTGCCACCCCATGTGACACTGCTTCCGTCTGCTATCAGTTCGTTCACTTTTTCTTTCGCCTCTGTAGCTGTAGCACAATAGTAGGCCTCAAAATGTCGACGCTCCATGGCTTTCACCATCTTGGTGCCCAAGCGCTCATAACGTATTTCTTGTGGACTCATTTTTTTTATTTCTGATATTTAGTCTTTATTGTTTTTTCTGAAATTTAATCTAATAAGCATGATCGTTCGTGATGTCTTGTCTGTTCAGCTTCTTCTTGTCAATGCTCCACCAAGCATAGACAATGTAGGCTAATACGAAGGGTACAAGTAGTGATACATAGAACATAGTGCGTAAGGTAAACTCACTCGAGCAGGAGTTGACAAGGGTCAGCGACGACTGAAGGTCGGCAGTGGAGGGGTAATAGGCCGTGTTGTTCCATGCAGACATGAGTAATAAGGGTAGTACAACCATAATGACGCCAATGCCTGCAGGCCAGATGCCACCGAAATAGTGCTGGCTTGAAACGGTCTTTCCAATGGCGAAAAGGACCAGTAGAACACCTATCAGGAAGATGAGGGTGAGAGGCCATAGCTCTATGAAGTTGTCCGAGTATTTATAAGGTACGATGCTGATGATGCCTGCCTCGTCGTAGGCATAACCATCTTTAAATAGTAAGTGTATCAGAAAAGCCACGAACAGGATGAGGAAAGGTATCGTATTACCTATGAGTCGTTCATAGGCACGAGAGCGGATATCCTTATCGTCCACATTGTTCATCACGTAAAGGATGCCCAATATGCGAGCCAGGAACATGACAGCCAGTCCGAAGATGAGCACCCAGGGATTGAGCAGGGCATCCAGTCCGTGTGAGGCGTTTGCCCATCTGGATATGATAGGCGTGAAGGAACCTGCATCAATCAGGTTGTTTTTCTCAACGATGAAGTTGCTACCCTCGAAGAAAGTGGCAACGGCACCACCCAACAACAGCGGACCCAATAGTCCATTGAGGATGAGGAACCACTCGAATGTCTTGGGGCCAAGGAAGTTGCCGAGTTTATGTTGGAACTCATAGCTGACAGCCTGTAACACGAAGGTGAACAGGATAATCATCCATAGCCAGTAGGCACCGCCGAACGATGTGCTGTAGAACAGGGGGAAGGAGGCGAAGAAAGCGCCGCCAAATGTCACCAGCGTGGTAAAGGTGAATTCCCATTTCCTGCCTGTAGAGTTCAGTACAAGCCGTTTTCCCACTTCCGTTCCTCCAAGGGAACGTATGCACGAGTTAGCACCCTGTACGAAAAGCAGAAATACCAATATTGCGCCCAACAGGGACACGATGAAGCACCAGTAGTGCTGTAAGAAACTATAGGTAATCATAATTCTTTATTCTTAAAGCGTCCAAAGGTCGATTTCTTATTTCTCATTTCTTTGAGCGAGGTCAAAGTGACTTCGTCGATTACTCATTTAGCGAAGCGCTATACTCAGGTCCTTTCTTAATCTGTTTCAGCAAGATGTTAATTTCTACCGCCAGCATAAGAGTAAACAAGAATAGGAAGAGGAAGAACGTCAAGGCTACACTGCAGCTGCTGATGTCGCTCACAGCCACCCATGTGGGCAGCATGTCTTGGATAGTCCACGGCTGTCGTCCGAATTCAGCCACCAGCCATCCGCTCTCCGAGGCGATGTAAGCCAGTGGAACAAGGATGATCGCTGTCCAGTAGTGCCACGAGGGCAGTCCTACCATATCGTTGGTGTCGGCAGCCGTCTCTGGCAACAGCCCGAGGGCAGCCAGCAGTCTGCGTGTCGTAATGGTAAGGAACGGAATCTTGAACGTTATCAGGGTCATCACCAGGAAGTAGAGAATGAACACACATCCCAGTCCCACCATGATGCGGAATGCCCAGAAGTTCACAGGCACATAAGGTACCACGTCGTGTGGATCCTTCACATAGCCGTAGCCGAAATATTTCATGTTCTCCTGGATGGTGGAAAGGTACTTGGCAAGCATGGCGTCGCTCGCCCCCTCTTTCTTGGCTTTTCTGTATGCCGCCAGTGCTGTGATGGCCTCTTTGCCTCGTGCCATCTTCTCCTCTACGGAAGGTTCCTTGGTGCCGTCGGGCTTGGTATAACCATTCAGTATGTCGTTGATGCCAGGCACGTAGCCATGAATGTCATTGGTAGCCATGAACGATAGGGCATAAGGCATCTCTATTTTCAGCGGAGCCGACTCCTCGTTCTCAAAATCAGGTTGTGCCAATGGGTTGATCCACGCTACGGCAGTCAGTCCGATATCCTCACCGCCATTGTATAGCGCTTCCATAGCCGCCAGTTTCATGGGCTGTACCTCTGCCACGCTCTGTGCCGACTTGTGTCCTGTCATAGCCGCACCCAGCGAGGCTATCAGTCCCACTACGATAGCTATCTTGATACTCTCTATAGCCAGCTTGACCTCGCGGTTCTTCATCAGATACCAACAGGAAACCGCAACCACGAAGATGGCTCCGATAATCCATGCTGAGATGACCGTATGACAGAACTTATCAATGGCAAAGGGAGACAGGGCTACGTCGAGGAACGACACCATCTCGTTGCGCATGGTGTCAGGGTTGAACTCGCAGCCTACGGGGTACTGCATCCAAGCATTAGCCACCAGAATCCACCATGCCGAGACGGTAGCTCCCAGTCCTGTCAGCCAGGTAGAGGCCAGATGGAATCCTGGCGATACTTTTTTCCATCCGAAGAACATGACGGCCACGAAGGTCGATTCCATGAAGAATGCCACGATACCCTCGATAGCCAGCGGTGCTCCGAAGATATCGCCTACGAACCATGAGTAGTTCGACCAGTTGGTGCCAAACTCAAATTCCAGAATGATACCTGTAGCCACACCCATGGCAAAGTTGATGCCGAAGAGCTTTTGCCAGAACTGTGCGGTGTCTCGCCAGAAAATGTCACGCGTCCGATACCAGCACGTCTCGGCAATGCCCATGATTACCGCCAGTCCCAGGGTAAGGGGTACGAACAGCCAGTGGAAGATGGCTGTCAGTGCAAACTGCGCTCTGGCCCAGTCGATGGCACCAGCGTCGATGGTTAGAAATAAATCTGTCATAAGCATATTTTTAGTTTTTAAGTTATTGAATTCTTAGTCAGGCTATTGTGCCCTGTCAATCATCTCCGTTGCCACATAATCAGGTTCTTCTCCCTCATTGGCATGCTCTTTGAGGAAGTTAGGGAAGAAAAACACTTTCAGGATGGCAAACATGATGAACAGCTTAATCAGGATGATGGTCCACAGTGTGCGCCCCAGTTTCATGTTGCGGAACCCGTCATAATAAAGGTCGAAAACCCTGTATAGGAAGCCTTTTTTGTCCATATCCTTTCTGTTAGCAGTTAATATTTTTGCAAATATACTAAATATTTTATATTCGAGCATCATTTTTTTGCAAGTTTCGTCAAAAAATTCTATCTTTGCACCGATTTTGAATCAAAATTGTTATATTTTTAAGAAAAATAATGAGAAAACTCTTAGGATTAGTCCTTTTGGCAGGCATGGCGCAAACCGTTGATGCTCAGCGATTGCTGAACCTCGACAGCTGCAGGGCTCTGGCGCTTAAGAACAATAAGCAGATGAGCATTTCGCGTGTCAAGAAGGAAGTAGCTGCGAATGTGCGCAAAGCGGCTCGTACCAAGTACCTGCCCCATATCAGTGCGCTGGGTGGCTATGAGTTCACCAGCAAGGAGATTTCCATCCTGAACAACGACCAGAAAGAGGCGTTGAGTTCTTTAGGCACCAATCTGAAGGACGGCATTGTGAGCAGTGTGGGTCCTTACGCCCAGATACTGCCTCCCGCCTTGCAGCAACAGTTAGGTACAGACCTGACACGGATGGCAGGATTCCTTGATATGGGAGGTCAGAACATTGTCAATGCTTTTCGTACGGACACCCGCAATATGTTTGCTGGTGCCATCCTGCTGACGCAACCCGTTTTCATGGGTGGAGCTATCGTGGCGATGAACAAGATGGCTGATACTGGTGAGCTGTTGGCAGCCAACTCAGAGGAGGCCAAGCGCCAATCCACCCTTTACCAGATAGATCAGGCCTATTGGCAAGTGGTTTCACTGCGCCATAAGCAGAAGCTGGCTCAGGGTTATCTTGACTTGGTGAAGAAGTTGGATGGTGATGTTCAGAAAATGATCAAGGAAGGGGTGGCTACCCGTTCCGAGGGTCTGAGTGTCAGCGTGAAAGTGAACGAAGCCGAGATGGCAGTCATCAAGGTAAACGACGGACTCGTTCTTGCTAAGATGCTGCTCTGCCAGCTCTGTGGACTCCCAGTCAACGAGCAGGTTGTGCTGACTGATGAAGAGACCGCCGATCTTGGTGCCGTTGAGGTTGCCCCACAGTTGAATGTCGAGCGGGCCTTTGAGAACCGTCCTGAGCTGAAGATGCTCCAGAACGTGGTGGATATGGGCAAGCAAGCCACCAATCTGCTGAAAGCAGGCAATCTGCCTCAAGTCATGTTGACAGGTGGCTATATGGTCAGCAATCCTAATCTGTTCAATGGTTTCGAGAAGAAGTTTGCCGGTGTATGGAATGTCGGCGTGTTGGTTCGCGTGCCTATCTGGAACTGGGGAGATGTAGCCTATAAGGTGCGTGCCTCTAAGGGTGCCACCACCATTGCCACACTCCAGCGTGACGAGGCTCGTGAGATGATAGAGCTGCAGGTGAACCAGAGTGCTTTCAAGGTCAACGAGGCCAACAAGAAACTCGAGTTGGCAAAAGCCAGTACGGAGCGGGCTGACGAGAATTTACGTACTGCCAATCTGGGATTCAGCGAGGGTGTCATCTCATCTACTACGGTGATGGAGGCGCAGACGGCTTGGCTTCAGGCTCAGTCGCAGAAGATTGATGCCGAGATTGACGTGAAGCTCAGTCAGGTGAACTTGCAGAAGGCTATGGGAACGCTGAGTGAATAAAAAGGAAAAGAAAAAAATAAAATATATTATGAGTGCAAAAACGCAGCATAACAACATCCTGTTTGCAATTATAGGATTCTCTGCAGTAGTGGCCATTGTGGCCCTGATCGGATTCTTTGCCCTTGGACGTGACCCAGAGCTGATTCAAGGTCAGGTGGAGGTTAGTGAATATCGTGTGTCCAGCAAGGTTCCTGGACGTATTTTGGAAATCAGAGTGAAGGAGGGCGACTTCGTGAAGGTAGGCGACACGCTGGCCATTCTCGATGCTCCTGAGGTTCGTGCCAAGATGGAACAGGCGCGTAGTGCCGAGAATGCAGCCTCCGCTCAGGAGGAGATGGCTCGCAATGGTGCCCGTCAGGAGCAGATACAAGGTGCCTTCCAGTTGATGCAGCAGGCCAAGGCAGGCTTGGAGATAGCCCAGAAGTCTTATGAGCGCATCCAGCGTCTGTTCGACGAAGGTGTGATGAGTGCCCAGAAGCGTGACGAGGTCTATGCCAACTACAAGGCTATGGAAGCCCAGTACAAAGCCGCTGAGAGCCAGTATGAGATGGCTCGCAATGGTGCCCGTTATGAGGACAAGAAGGCCGCTGCCGCTTTGGTAGGCCGTGCCAAGGGTGCCGTAAACGAAGTAAACTCCTATATCAACGAGACCGTCCAGATTGCCCAGATGGAGGGTGAGGTGACAGACGTTTATCCCAAGGTGGGCGAATTGGTGGGAACAGGTTCTCCCATCATGACCATTGCCGTGATGAGCGACCTGTGGGGCACCTTCAATGTCCGTGAAGACCAGCTGAACGGTATGGAGATTGGCAAGACCTTCTCCGCCTTCGTGCCCGCTTTCAACAAGAATGTCGAGATGAAAGTCTATTATATGAAAGACCAGGGCTCCTATGCCGTCTGGAAGGCTACCAAGGCCAACGGGCAGTACGACTTGAAGACTTTCGAGGTAAAGGCCCGCCCCACTGAGAAATTTGAGGGCTTGCGTCCTGGAATGACACTTATCATTAAGTGAAAAGTGAATAGTGAATAGTGAAAAGTGAAGGTTCTAGGGCAGATATATGAAATCATGATGCGTGAGTTGTTGATTCTCCGTCAGAATCACATCTACCGCTTCTGCATGGTGCTGTTTCCCATCTTGGTGATCATCTTTTTCACCTCGATGCTGGACGACGGTCTGCCTACGGAGATGCCTGTGGGTATTGTCGATTTGGACAACACATCAACCACCCGTTCCCTGGAGCGCCGTCTCAACAGCTTCCAGATGTCGAAGGTCGTAGCCCACTATTCCAGTGTGGCAGAGGCGCGTCATGCTATCCAGCGCAACGAGATTTACGGCTTCCTATACATCCCCAAGGGAACTACCGCGAAGCTGCTTGCTCAGCGGCAACCCAAGATATCCTATTATTACTCCTATACCACGCTGGCTGCCGGTTCTATGTTGATGAAGGATATGAAGACCATCTCCACCCTCGGCTCGGCAGGCTTGGGACAGGCCACCATGAGGGCAAAGGGTCTCACCGACAAGCAGATACAGACCATCCTGCAGCCTATCACGATTGATTTGCACCAGATAGCCAATCCTTGGAGCAGTTATAATGTCTATCTCACCACCGTGATGGTGCCTGGCATCATCATGCTTTTCATCTTCCTTATCTCCACCTATTCGCTGGGTACGGAACTGAAGTTTGCCTCCTCCAAGAAGTGGCTGGAGATGGCTGACAACAATATCATGGTGGCTCTTCTGGGCAAGTTCCTGCCTCAGACCATCATCTGGCTTGCCATCGTCTTTGGCTATCAGCTTTACGTGTTCTTTCATCTGGGCTTCCCGCATCAGGGCAGTCCATTCATGTTGGTGCTCTTGGGACTGATGCAGGTGCTGGCTTCTCAAGGGTTTGGCATTTTCGCCTTCGGACTGATGCCCTCGCTCCGCATGTCCATGAGTATCAGCTCGTTGTGGGCAGTGGTCAGCATCTCTATGGCAGGCTCCGCCTTCCCCGTCATGGGAATGGACGGTGCCTTGCAGTCGCTCTCGTGGCTGTTCCCCCTGCGCCACTATTGGATGCTCTATCAGACCTGCGTATTCAATGGCTTCCCGCTTATTGAGTCGTGGTTCCATTTTGCGGCACTGCTGGCATTCATGCTGTTGCCTTGGATGGTGGTAAAGAAAATAAAAAATGCAATGCTCACCTATGTCTATATTCCATAGTATATATCAAGGCTTAGATGCTGTCTGTTACATCTGGTTTCAGGAGCTGAAGCGCATCGTGAAGGACGAAGGCGTGCTGATTTTCTTTTTCGTCGTGCCCTTGGCCTATCCGTTGCTCTATTCATGGATTTACAACAACGAGGCCGTCCATGAAGTGCCCGTCTGTGTCGTTGACCAGTCCCACTCCTTCCTCTCTCGCCAGTTCATCCGTAAGTGCGATGCCTCGCCCGATGTGCGTGTGGCCTACTATGCCCAGGACTTGGACGAGGCAAAGTCGTTGGTGAGCCGTCAGCTGGTGAAGGGCATCTACCTTATCCCCAGCGAGTTTTCCGAGAAAGTAAACCGTATGGAACAGGGTGTCATCAGCGTCTATTGCGATATGAGTCTGATGCTTGCCTATAAGAACATTTTCCAGACCGCGCAGGTCGTGTCGATGGAGATGGGTACTGATATCAAGAAGAAGCTTGGCGGTGCTTATACGAAGCGCGAGGAAGTCATCTCCTCACGGCCCCTCGACTATGCCGATGTTGCTATCTTCAATCCCCAGGGAGGCTATGGCTCCTCCGTGCTCCCTGCCGTGCTGATTCTCATCCTTCAGCAGACCCTTGTGCTAGGCATCGGACTCTCCGCAGGAACTGCTCGCGATGAGAATCCCTATCGTAACCTCATTCCCGTGGGCGATGCCCGCTACGACAACACGTTGTCCATCGTGCTGGGCAAGGCACTCTGTTATCTGATGGTCTATATCGTGATGGGCACCTGGCTGGTTATCGTCGTGCCACGCCTCTTCAACTTCCCCCATCTTGCCACATGGCAGACGCTCTTCCATCTGATGCTGCCCTTGACGCTGGCCTGCATCTTCTTCGGTATGGTGGTGTCCTGTCTGGTGAAATACCGCGAGAATGTTATGCTGTTAGTGGTATTCATCAGTGTGCCCCTGTTGTTCATGACAGGCGTCTCGTGGCCTCAGTCCAACATCCCGGGCGCCTGGCAAGGTGTCTCCTGGCTGTTCCCCAGCACCTTTGGAGCCCGTGCTTTCGTACGCCTGAACACGATGGGAGCTACCCTGAACGACGTAGCCACTGAATACCGCATCCTGTGGATTCACGTCGCAGCTTATTTCGCTGTCGCCTGCCTCGTCTATCGCTTCCAGATCTACCAGTCGCGCAAGCACGCTATGGAGCGTCTCGAATTCCTTCGTCACAAGCGACTGCAGAAACAAACTTCCGAAATGTCATAGACTGAAATTTTTTCTCAGTTGGCTTGCAATGTCGAATATTTTTTTTAATTTTGCAGTCGATGAAGAGAATTACAGAAAATCAACCACGCCATTCGCTGACCACACAAATCGTGCTGTGGGTAGTTGGCTTCGTGTCTGTACTCTTTGTCACTGCCCTCCTCATCATGTTCCACTACGCTCGTCAGTCCATCTATCAGGAGGCGATGGAGAAAGCGCGTCAGACCCTGCGCACCACAGAGCTGCGTATCGACAATACCCTGAGCGAGGTAGAGACGGCTACGCGTAGCTTGCACTGGACCATCGAGAAGCGTTTGAACCGCCCGGAAATCATGGACAGCCTCTGTCGGCAACTGTTGAAAGAGAATCCGCACATCCAGAGTTGTGTCATTGCCTTCGAGCCTGGCGTCTATCCGCAATATGGCATCTACTATGAGGTGTATGCCCACCGCAATGCTGTCGATTCCACCAAGATTGACGTGACCATCAACGGAGGAAAGAAACTCTATACGCGTGAGAAATGGTACTTCATACCCCTGCACCACGAAAAGCCCATCTGGATAGACCCCTATGTCGATGTGGAGCACGGCGAGACCTCCATCATCACATCCTATGGTATGCCGCTCCACGACAAAGACGGAGAACTGGTGGGTGTGCTCTCGGCACAGATCTCGATGAAGTGGTTTGCCGACTTGGTGCTCTCGCTGAGGCCGTTCCCCAACTCACATGCCTCGGTGATGGGAACCGACGGACATCTGATTATCCACCCAGACAGTACCCTCGAGGCTCATCAGGCATTCTTTGCTGAGGCTTTCAACGACCCTACCAGTGAAGGTCATCTGGCAGCCATATCCATGAAGACAGGCCATGTCGGACATAGTGAGATCACGATGGGCGGCAAGCATGGCTTTATCTTCTACCATCCCTTCGAGAATGCAGGCTGGAGCGTGTCTATCGTATGTCCTGAGAGCGACATCTTCAGCTCTTATGACGCGCTCTTGCGGTTGACAGTCATCATCAGTCTCATAGGCCTGTTGCTGATAGGCTTGTTCTGCTCCTTTTTCAGTCATCTCAAGCTGAAACCCTTGCAGCAGCTGGTAGATACGGCACGGCGCATGGCTGACGGTCAGCTGGACGAGCCAGTGAGGGAAAGCCGTCGCACTGATGAGGTGGGTTATGTGCAGAACACTTTCCGCCAGATGCAGCAGAACATCGGACAGCATATCGCAGACATCACCCACCTGACGGATGTGCTCCGCCAGCGTAATGATGATCTCAGGCTGGCTTACGAACAAGCCCGCGAGGCGGATAGCATGAAGGATGCCGTCATCCTGAATATGAGCGACCGCATGGAGCAATCCGTGAAAGCCATCCACACCATCGTTGACGATTTCCGGCAGCATGTGACAGATATGGACGTTGAGGAATGCCGCCAGATGGCTGATAAGATACAGCAGCATACGGAGATAACCACCGAGTTGTTGGGCAATCTGCTTGGTGTCGCCGACAAGAGGAAGGAGGGGAGCCTATGAAAGAGATGAAAAGCCATATCCACCAGTCGCTCTCCACAAGACTCAGTCTTGAAATCCTGTTCGTCGTGGTACTGGTCTTCTCGCTGTCGCTGGGATTCCTCTACTGGCAGTCACGTAACATCATCCGACAGGAGGCCATTGACGAGGCGTCCCATGTGCTTGACAACACGTCACTGCGAGTAAAAGGGTTTATGCTGGAGATAGAGACAGCCACACGGAACATCATCTGGCTCGTCAACCTCCACCATGATAAAGACTCGCTGCTGAAGTACTCCCATCGTATCGTAGCCAACCATCCCAACACGAACGGTTGCTCTATCACGATGGAGCCCAATTTCTTCCCAGAGGATACATACGGCTTCTCGGCCTATTCTGTCCGCTTCGGCACGAGTTCAGACGGCCAGAAGGACTCTGTGGCCACTGTGCGTGAAGCGGAGTACGACTATTATAATAAGGTGTGGTATAAGACGCCACGCCAGAAGAGAGCCGCCTGCTGGGTGGATCCCTTCGACGACTTCAATGAAGGAACGCTGTCAAACCCGGACTGGATAGCATCCTACTGCGTGCCGCTCTACGACAGGCATGAGAAGTTCGTAGGTGTCATTTCCACCGACTTGTCCCTGAAGAAACTCGCAGAGACCATTAATGCAGAGCATCCATACGAAAACTCTTACTTCATGATGCTGGGGCCCGACGGACATTACTTCGTACACCCCGATACCACCAAGCTGCTCAAGCAGACTATCTTCACAGGTATGGATCCCAGAGAGCATACCGACGTAGTGGCATTAGGCTATGAGATGACCAACGGACGGACAGGACACATGGAAGTGAACCTCGACGGCAAGTCACACATCGTGCTTTACCACCCGCTCGAAGGCACCGAGTGGAGCATAGCCCTCGTCTGTCCGTCAAACGAGCTGCTGCGTGGCTACAACAGCCTGAACTATATCCTGCTGCCGTTGCTCATCATCGGACTGTTGCTGCTGGTCATGGGTTGCCACCGTATAGTGAAACACTTCATACAGCCGCTGGGACTCCTGGCTGCCGAACTGCGACAGATTGGTCACGGCGATTATGACAAACCTTTGCCGCTCAGTGAGCGCACCGACTTGATAGGACAGCTGCAGAACACTTTCTGCCTGATGCGACGGAGAATCAGCAAGCATATCAAAGATGCTGAGCAGACCAAACAGGAGACTGAGCAGCGCACCAAGGAACTGGAGGAAGCTACCCTGCTGGCGCGACAGGCCAGTGAGCAGAAGACCCAGTTCATGCAGGATATGTCGCACCAGATACGTACACCGCTCAACATCGTTCATGGCTTCGCACAGGTGTTGCGCGAGGATGGCGAGTCTATTCCTGACGAGGAGAAACAGCAGATTGCCGAGACGATGTTCGTGCAGACCAATACCCTCGACTATATGGTGAACAAGCTTCTCACCGCCTCGTTTGTTGAGAGCCGTCAGACTATCAACACCGCCGACACCGTGCGTTGTAACGAAGTGGCTCGCGAGGCTTTCGAAAATGCCGGCACTCTGATGCCCCATACCGCAGAGATGCATCTCGACAGTCACGTCGATGACCAGCTGACCATCACGACAAACCGTCACCATCTGCTCATCGTCCTCACCGAACTGCTCGCCAACGCCCTGCACTTCACCCGTGAAGGCAGCGTCACCATGCGTATCGAAGCCTCAGCAGATGCCGTGCACTTCATCATCGAAGATACGGGTCCTGGCATACCTTCCGACAAGTCCGACTTCATCTTCGAGAAGTTTACCAAGCTCGATATGTTCACCGAGGGACTTGGTCTCGGACTGTTCCTCTGCCGCCGTGTCGTCATGCTGATGGACGGCACCCTCACACTCGACCCTCACTACACCAATGGCAGCCGCTTCGTCGTAAGCCTCCCCATCTCTGTTTATTGAAAAAAAAGAGGATCATGGGGTCGGTTCTACTGATCACTTTTTGAATTTTGAAGTTTCTGTATTACACATCGTTCTTAACTCCCCATGATCCAACATCCAAATTTTCAACGTAAAAAATGATCAGTAGAACCGACCCCCATGATCCTAGCTCTGAAACAAGAGATTGCCAAAGAGAAGGCTACACGATAAGTACCTTAACAAATAAAAGTGGTCGAAATTGACCACTTTTATTTGTTTCAGCAAAGAGCAACTCTTCCGAGTTTGTCAATATCCAACTTAACGCTGATGTTCATTGCCTTAAACAGCTTGAGAACTGTAGCAAAAGTCAGGTTCTTGCCGTTCTCAATTCTTGAAATCTGGGCTTTCTGTACACCAACCATACGACCAAGTTCCTCTTGAGTAAGGTTCTGCTGCTTACGTGTCTGTTTGATGGCAGCGCCAATGGCGTAGAGTTTCAACTCTTCCTCATAGGCATCACGGTCCGGGGTGCCTACTTTACCAATCAGCTGGTCCTTTGATTCTTCTAACGTAATAAAATCCTTATTCATCTTTCTACTTGTTTAGCTTGTTCTTAAAATATATATCTCTTATAGATATCGCCTTGTTTATTTCTTTTTGCGGCGTCTTCTGAGTTTTCTTTATAAAGCCATGTGTTGCTATCACTAAAGTATCAACAGGTCCTTCCTTATCCCAAAATGCCAGTACTCGATATTTCTTTTTATTGAAAAGCGTGCGGAACTCCCAGATATCAGTATCTGCCAGCTTTTTGAATACTTCAGGATCTAGTAAGAGGCTGGCTCTATCGAATGTCTGGAATATTTTTTTGCGTGTCTTTTCGTCAAGACTTGCAAGGAATTCATGAGCTTCGTTATGTAAAATGACATTGAACTTCTTTTGCAGTTCCATCGTAATTCTAATTGTTAGACGTTGCAAAATTAGGAAAAAGTTTCGGTATCAGGAAACTTTTTGCTGTTTTTTTTGAGAAAATACCCAAAACTATTATCATGGGGTCGGTTCTACTGATCACTTTTTGAAGTTTCTGTATTACACATCGTTCTTAACTCCCCATGATCCAACATCCAAATTTTCAACGTAAAAAAATGATCAGTAGAACCGACCCCCATGATCAGAGCTAAACCTTCCTTTTGTGTATAGAGCGCTTTTTCGTGCCATAAAAATTTGCACCTTACAAAAATATTGTCTACCTTTGTAGGCAAATATTTTACTAACCCACGCTTATGAAGCACGTAAATACACGGAAATTCAAGGCGGTGGGGGGGGGCATTTTTTAAAGCCTACGGCTTTGATGCTCCCCGCACATTACCCCTTATTTTCTCTATTCTGTTCCCTTCCGCTTCGTGCTGGAAGGCACTGACTTGCTGTCCTGTAGTCCAGGTCTATCATGCCGCGTGGGTACTTAAATGCCAGCGGAGATGAGCGACACAGTAGCGATGAAGCGAGCTATCAAGTTCGTACAGAAGTACATGGCAAAGGCCGAGCTGCCCCTGACGGAGGCAGACCTGACCCATGCCTTCTTCGAGGGTAAG
>CACXSA010000020.1 GCA_902770195.1 uncultured Prevotellaceae bacterium | reverse complement strand
TTATTCTACGGCATATTTGAATATTTGCCGTAGAAAAAAGACATTTTGAAAAATCCGAATAATTGAACTGCAATAAAACAAATAACAGGCAGCATCCACGACGGGGTGCTGCCTGCTGCTGTTTTAACAAGATGAATCCTCATTACGAGACCTCGATGGCCTTGGTGACCTTCTGCTTCGGCTCGGTCTTCGGCATGGTGACGGTCAGGATGCCGTCCTCGGTAAACATTGCTGCCAATTCTTTAAACTCAGTTAAACATTGACAGTCTTGCTTGTCAGTTCTGATTGATGAGCCATGCAAATCCCTTGGCCGTTCTTTCATCAGAATGCTGGAAGTGATTGCCGGGATTCCATTCAAGAATGGTGTTAATGCCTTGCGCTGTCAACAGTTCCTGCTGTTTGCGAATACAGTTGCCAACCTGAGCCATTGTGGGGTTCTTCGTTTTCTCTTCCTTATCACCGAGACTGAGATAGACGGAGGTTGCCAAGGGCTTGTTGTCCTTTGCATACTCCATCCATTGAGGATACCAGACGGATGGCGATACAGCTGCGATACCATCAAATAATTCTGTCTGATAACTTGACCATAAGGCAAAGAAGCCTGCCAGAGAGTAGCCGCCTAACACGCATTGCATCTTGTCCTTATCGAAAAGTTGCATTCGCTTCAACTCTGGAATCAGTATATTCTGAATGAAAGAAAGCGTTGCTACTGCTCCTTCCCCAAAGGGAATCTTCCCAAAGACAGCTGGAGCCGTCCAAGGTGTCAGTTCGCTCTGCCAGTCTTTGATTTCAAAGGCTACTAACGTAAAGGACTTGTTGGTCAGGGACTCAATCGTTGCCACCTCATTGTCCAATACCTCCAAGTCATGCTCATCAATTGGCTGAATCAGCAGGTATTCAGGGTGTTCAGACTTGTATATGGTACAAGTTCTATCTGAGATTTGAACGGTATCTTTCTTCATCTTAACAATCTAATAAAAGGGATGAGATTTGGGTCTGATTTTGGGTAACGGAGAAATAGAAAATCTGCGTAGCCCATTGAAAATCAATTAGTTACGCAGATTTATCAGCGGAGAGAGAGGGAGGGTCTGAATGAGAAGGTCTGATTACACCTGATCACTATTGTGCTGATTATCAGATGATTACGTAAGCATAATAATCTTTCATCCTCAATTGTTATCTTTTGTAATCGGTTTGGCGAAACCTCTTGGTAGTCTCATTTTTTAGTTATAACTTCGCCGAAGATTTCAGTTGGAACCTCTGTGGAACCTACGATTTCTAGAATTACGTTAAACTAAAAAATAAGAGAATATGATCAAGTTAAATTATTCAGTTAGGCCTTATATTAAAGGTAGTACAGGGCAAGTCGGTCTTAAAGTTAGGTGGAACAATAGTAATTCTGTGGTTTCATTTTTCACAAGTGTTTGGGCAGAACCTGACAAATGGGATCAAGATCTCATGAAAGCTAAACGAGGAACAACCCATTATGTGCGAGATATGAAGTTTACATACGTGGAGATTAACGAAGAAATCGCAGAATATCGTGAAGAGATTGAGGGAGTCTTTGATAAATGTGCCCTAAAAAACACTGTGCCAACTACTGATGAATTGAAAACGATGGTTAACTCCGCTCTAGGACGCATAAATGTAAACTCTACCGCTTCGATGGAGACCATTAAGAGAAAGTCATTCAAAGAAATGATCGACTTATTTCTTATAGAATGCGGCAGAGAGAAAAACTGGGATGATCAAGCCAAGGAGAAATATACTCAGGCTTTTCAGCACATCACGAAAGCCAATCCACACATCAAGCCTGACAAAATTACTATTGAACACATGTACAAACTCCGAGGGTGGTACATAAATAATAAATATCGGAACCGTACCATCAACAAACAAATAACGATGTTGAAGGGGTTCTTGAAATGGCTCAATACCAAAACAGGTTATACAGTTCCAGCAGAAGTCTTAAACTTTGAAACCAATTTAAAAGTTTTACCCAAGACAGTAACATTTCTTCATTATGACGAGCTACTTCACTTCGCACACTTTAGATTTAAGAATGACGAGAACAGCAGGCTATCAAAAGCCCGTGACTTCTGGTGTTTCATGGCATTTACTTCACTACGAATCTCTGATCTAAGGAGATTAAAAGCCATACATATTCACGACTGTAAGATTGAAATGTTCGCCCAAAAGACTGGTGAGCATCTAATTATACCACTGACTGAGGAAGCTCAACGGATTCTCACCTTATATAATATATGTAAGAAACCTGATGATTACGTTTTTGATGTGCAGAGTTCTCAAAAGTTGAACGATGCAGTCAAGGATGCTGCTAAGGAAGCGGGGCTCGACAGAATAATTACGGAAATATATTATATTGGTACTGAGCGTAAGGAAGAATCGCACAGGTTCTGTGAGATCATTTCTAATCATGATGCACGTAGGACATTTGTCTCATGCTCATTAGCTATGGGAATCCCAGCTGAAACGGTCATGAAGTGTACAGGGCACAAGTCCTACAATACCATGAAACCATATATCGAGACTGCAACAGAAACACAGGCACTCGAAATGGAAAAGTGGAACAAAAACCAATTTCGGAGTCAGATCATAAATCTGCTTAACGATGCTGACGAGGCATCATTAAGAAAATGGCTCCATAATATTCAGACAGAAATCGCTCAGGAATCGTAATACGACTGAGGCAACATATATCGGAAGGCACTATGCTACAAGCATGGTGCCTTTTTTCTTGGATTACACGTCTCGGATTTATTGAAAAGAAGAAATTATTTATTGAGAGCGCTATTTATTTATTGAGATTTATTGAGATTTCTAATAATCAGGGAAAAGGCAGATCTTTGCAGCAGAAATAATTTTTATATTATATGAAAATGCTGTTAAATATGACACAAGACGAGTTCTTTGACCGACTCAAGGAGTGCTTCGCTGAAGCTTTGTTCGCACCAAATCCGGATGAAGGTGTGAAGGTCAAGAAGCATTACGTGTACGGGCTTCAAGGACTGTGTGATCTACTTGGATGCAGTACGGCTACAGCCTCACGGATAAAAAGGTCGGGGGTTATCGACGCAGCCATCAGCCAGGTGGGTAAAATTATTGTAGTGGACGCAGATCTCGCCCTGGATCTGATTAAGGCCAAGAAGCCACACAAAAGACAGGGCAATAATAAATAGTAATAAGGTGAACGCTCCGACTACCTATGAATTTGGAGCAAACAAAAATTACAAAATTATGTCAGAAATAATAAATGACAGTACAAACGTAGCTAACAACGCTACAAGTATGAACAACTCAAATGATGTTCTTCTGAATTATATCGGAAGGATCATTACTCTTGCCATGTTGCAGAAAAAGGGGTACAAGATTGGCAGACTGGCTGGCAACAGAACTTTTGACGAAAAGATCGTCAAAGCCAAGAAAAAATCTCTTAAGGAAACAGGTCTATTGGTTCCTGCAATTATTGTTAAAGCAGAAAAAGCTATTGCAGAGGGACTGAAGGTTGTGGACTTTGAAACAGAAGAGCCCGTCACAGATGAAAATGCCAAATATTATGTGGTTCTGGTGGACGCTAACCACAGATACAAGGCTCATCTCCAACTTCTTAAAGAGGAAGAAAGATATGATGGTGAGTTTAGTTTCATGCTTCCATTACAGGACATTAGTGTTGCGAAAATGTTAAGTGAAATTAACATCGCTACTAATCCGTGGAAAACTGCGGATTACGGAAAGGGAGCTGCCATGATGCTTAAAGAAGAATTACCACTACTGACTGCCATCAACAGTTTAACTGAGAAAGGTTATTCTATTGAGTCTGCCTCTATGTGGCTCACTTTTGAGAAAAAAATCACAAAAGCCGTTTTAGCAAATGCCATAAGCGGTACCATCGCGGACTCTCTTAGAGACGATAAAGATATTGATAGAGGGCTTAAACTTCTACAAGCTGCTAAAAAATCGTTTAGCGAAGATTTCTTAAAAAAACGTTTAATTCCAGACTGGATAATAACCAAGCAAAAGAAGTTCGAGGACGGTAAGTCTGCATTTATAAAGAAAATGTGTAACTTCCTTGCAGGAATTGGGCGTGAGACAGCTGATGTAATTGAGAAAAGTAAGGGTAGTCGGGGTGGTGACACCAAAGAGACAATCGTCAATCGCATGCTTAATAACTTGTGGGAGGAATATGGAAGCTAATTCTTGAAAAATGTTAGTGGGTTCCTGTAATCAAATCTTGAACAGAATTTATAATACAGGAGCCCACTACAATAGCTATTGTAAAATTACATAAATGATATGAAATATGAATAAACAAATTTGTCTTATTAGATTATACAATGAAAAATGTAAGATCAACTTTATTACTTATAGTTTAGATTTAATTATGATGCTTGTTTATAACTTAAATGGTCAAATTACTTCCAATATAATTCAAGAATTAATAAGGGAAAAAATAAATAATTGTCCGCATCACATAGAAATAACAGAAAAAGATATGATCGACAAACTGTTCAATTATGACTGTAGTTTTATTGAATTGGAGGAGTCTGATATAATTCTTTTTGTTGAAGAATATGGAAACCATTTTGATGTTACACTCAAATGGCACGGACAGAAAAATATTGAAAAGAATTCTAATAGGTAACTTAGCACCTAACTACTTATGACATAAGTAAATTCTGTAGTTGAGCCTGTTCACTCCATGCGGGTGTTCAGGCTTGCTTTCGTGTGCATTAGTGGTACACCACACATTAACTAAGATTCTTGTTTTCTCGAAACTTCTCAGAATCAGCCTTTATATAACTATTTATAGTAAGTACTCTGTGGAAAACACGCCCCTCCAGTTCCTGATGGGAAACGCTTATTATATATGAAACAGCCTATGGTGGCTTGATGAAAAATCGAAAAGCTTGCATTTTACCTCCTTTTGAAAAATTTAAGAGTAATCGGACAATAGGTGTACCCATATTTATCACCCCTCCGGGTGCTCAATATGGAAAATAGCAATTCCTATAAAAAATAACCATATTAGAGCAACTGTAGTAGTTTAGTATTTATATATAGTTTCTATTGTCTAACAACTCAAATTTTCAGAATTATGGAAAATTATGTAACAATGCTTCCAGTGGCTGCACAGTCGCTGATCGATTTTTCTGATGCCGAGGATGCAGTGATCGTTGAGGATCCTGTAGTGCAGAGTTCCGTTAGCTTCCTCGATGCTAACACTAACGCCATTTCTCTTGAAGAGTTGACTTCTACTTGTGTTGTTCCTACTTGGGGCAATCAGGATTTGACGATTTCTCACCAAGACTTCATTAACTGCGTGCATGATGCAGCAAAGGACTTCTATCGTGGTGAAACCGTTAATGATCCATCCATCCGTGTGTCACATATCGTAAGAGGTCGTACACCTGATGCTTTAGGTAAGCGAGCTTCCGAACTTCTGGAGTGTGAGAAAACCCAGTTCTACCAGAGGATGGCCTTTGCTTTCACGATTCCCACCATCTTTGAGACTGTCAACGGGCAGAAACTTGAATTATGCTGTGGTGGTGTCCGTAACTACTCCGATCTGAATCTCTACCGTCAGAACAAGGGAGTGGAGAAGGTTTCCATCTTCGTTGGCTGGCGTGTCCGCATCTGTAGCAATCAGATTCTTACTGGCGATGGTGTCAAACTGTCGTTGGAAGTAATGACTGTGAGCGACATCTACAAGGCAGCTATGGAATTGTTCTATAGTTTTCTTCCAGCTAAGCAGCTCCACTTGATGCAGACTCTCAGCAATACTTATCTCAGCGAAACACAGTTTGCTACTTTGGTGGGACGCATGAGAATGTACCAGGCATTA
The DNA here is from genome assembly GCA_902770195.1 of uncultured Prevotellaceae bacterium. Classification (GTDB taxonomy): domain Bacteria; phylum Bacteroidota; class Bacteroidia; order Bacteroidales; family Bacteroidaceae; genus Prevotella. The sequence continues at coordinate 50,118 of CACXSA010000020.1, read as the reverse complement.
CCACCGAGGCTTTCTCGTTCTATTCCGAACTTACTGATCACTGACAGCCAGATCAACAACGTTTGTCGTGGTTTCTACAGCAATCCAGACTTCGGAGGTGAGAATGGTGCTATCTCTATGTGGAGTTTCCACAATCTTATGACGGAAGCCAACAAGTCCAGCTACATTGATAGCTATCTACAGCGTGCAGTCAACGCTACTGATGTCTGCGTAGGTCTCAATAACGCCATGCATGGTGTAGAAGGTGGCTACAGTTGGTTCTTGCACTAATCTTTCAAGGAGAGTTACTGATTTTCCAAAGTCCTTTGAGCCGTTCCTCTCTTAAAACAAAAACGACTGAAAGTGACCGTTACGCCAAGACGATATTTGGCACAATTGAGGGAGGGCTTCACTATAGAGGCTCTCTCCCTTTTTATTCACTTACTAAAATTGAGAAAAATGAAAAGATACTATTTCAGAATCTATCAAGGCTCGGACTTTGAGGATGGTGATACTGTTTGGACTGATGCCAATTCCGAACAGGAGGCACGTAGCAATATCGAGAGTGACTATTGGGGCATTAATAGGTTGGACTTACTAAGGGTACGATGAACAAGGCAGATCGAATCGTTCAGCACATCGTGGAATTACAGTACCGTTTGTGCCAAGTAGAGAATAATCTCCAGTACATCAAGGTTACTCAGGCTTTGAAGCGTTCTCTTGAAAAGTTCTACGGCCTATTGATGAACGATCAAAAGCTGATGTCCCAATACCAGTCAACTTACATCGGTTGGTTCTATACTGGCTTGGGGCACTCCCTCTATGACCGAGTATGCAACTCTCTTATTGAATATCGGAACGGCAGAAGGCCTTTCGATAATGTTCACTAATATCAGAAGTGAATGTTGTGCTGATTATCAGCAACTTAGGAAAACTGGCAATCTCACAATGTTCACTTTTGTCTTTTTAATGATGTAAACGAATATTATTATGTCCCTGAAATACAGTACAACTACAGCGGACTACCTTCTTTGGTCTGACGCTATGAACCTCATTCGCAAGTTGGCAAAAGACGGAAACTACAAAATGTCGCTTTTGGTAGCAATTGGTTGTTTCACAGGATTGCGAATCTCTGATATACTCTCTTTAAGGTGGAAGCAGATACTTGGTGTTTCCGAATTTACCATTACCGAGAAGAAAACAGGTAAGCGTAGGACTATCAGGCTGAATCCTGAGCTACAGAAGCATATCGAGGACTGTTTCACTCATATCCAGCCCATAGGCATTGAATCTCCGATTTTGGTTAGTCAAAAGGGAACAACTTTCAGCGTCCAGAGGATTAACAGCATTTTGAAGGAACTTAAAGACAAGTACCGTTTGAAGATCAATCACTTTAGCTGCCACTCTCTGCGTAAGACTTTCGGACGACAGGTTTATAACATGAATAGTGATAGTTCCGAACTGGCATTAGTCAAATTGATGGAACTTTTCAATCACTCCAGCGTAGCCATCACGAAGCGATACTTGGGACTGAGACAGGAGGAAATCTTAGAGACGTACGACTGTCTTACTTTCTAACAATGGGTGAGCCTACTCTTGATGAGTGGGTTTGCCCTTATTTTTTTAAGTACGTAGTAAAAATAACCATATATTATTGCGTATTCTGACCTCAAATTAATTAAATTTTCTAAATAATAAGCAAGTTCTTGCGGTGTTTTGCGCCCTTTTCGTTAATTTTGTAGGGTCAAAGCGACTCTTTGGAGTTAGCTGCGGCAGGGCGTTTAGCAATTTGCCTCTCGTTGGAATCTGGACAATTCACGGCTGAGGGTAATACGCAAGAACGCCCACGTCAGGTGATATTTTAGCCCGAAAGGGTTTATTATATCATTGTGGCGTGGGTTTCTGCTTATTATTCAGCCAGGCAGTCCAGAGCCACAATGAGGTAATAAGTGAGAGTTCCCACGCCTTTTATTATTAACTGCTGATGTCTGGGAGGCTGGTTGGCTATATTGTTGTTCATGCTATTATGAAGACAATCCTTTTATTTGTCACAATTCTAATGACCTCATGCCCAATTTTTGCTCAATCCGATGTGCCATTTGGTGAATATACTCCTCTTTTGCCGAATAGAAACACTAATCGAGATAATACGAATGATAATAATGTCTATAATGACTATTATAGGCAAAAAAACACTCAGGCAGATGCTGCAGAAATAATGACCACTCGCGGATATTATTATAATAAGAAATATAAAGACTGGGCCTCAATGCTAATTAAGGTGAAGGTTGGAGAAAGATACATCAAACTGATTGCAACTAAAGGAACTTATGGTTGGGAAAGTAAAGACTATTATGCAAAGGAGGTGTCTATTAGCGACAGCGAGTTTGTAAGGCAGAATTTTACATATCGTGTCTGGGTTCCGGGGCTTGGTACGATTTACTTTTAATAATAATTTTTATAGTTAGCACATTAAAACTGAAATAATATGATTTGTAAATATTTAGCTAATTGTCTGCATATTACAATAATAATCTTTTTATTGTTAGCTTCAACTTTTTGTCCGACATGGGTATCTGCTGCAACAAATCAGAGGGGTGTTTATTATAAATATGGAACATACCAGTTGGATAAAACCAAATTAATTGAGAATATAAGAAACAATGTAGCTTCTTTTTTGACTTACCAACGTGATAATGAAGGGTGGTCAGAATATTATGTGGAAGAATTTAAACATGCATATTTCCGAATAATGGATTTGTTTGATGATCCCAAAAATCCTAACAGGTTTTATTCAAATGAATTTGGGACTATGACTGATAATGAAGGTGAGCTGGATAATACAGACATGGATGATTACTGGTACGACAAAAAGGGAAAAAGGATAACTGGAGAGGAATATAGAAAACTTAAAGAAAAGAAGAAAAAGGATTATCACGATTTTGAGGCAAACAGAGAAGTCATATCTTACATTAATCAAATAGCGGATCTTATGGTTAAGAAACTAAATGAGGAATCAAAAGATAATAATTATGGAAGATAAATTGGACGTACAACATTGTTAATGTTTGTGAGCTATGGCTTATGTCCTACTCCTTACTATTTTTGGTTCGAGAAACAAATAAATCTAAATAAGAGTTTAGAATAAGGAACTAAAAAGATGTACAGTATGGATAAAAGAAAGATATTACCCTCAACAACGCTATTTTTATTTAATGCTTTGAATGTTCATGCAGGGGAGTACTCAAATACGGATGGTTTAACATCAAAAGGTAACACATTAGTCATCATTTTTACAATACTCCTTTTCGTAGGATTTGTGTTAACAGCTGCATTTTCATCTAAGAAAGATTCTGATAGCAGTGGTTGTGTCGTGATAGCAATCATTGCAGGTGTGATACTTTTCTTTATTATTATGTGTTCGTGAAAGAGAATTGAATTTGAAGTAATTGCCAATGGTTATTTCATACAACAAAACGCATATTTTATACAAATAAAGCCGTTTCTCTTTGATATTCTAACCAAAACATTTAAATTTGCCCAAAATTCAGTAAGTGAGCAACAAAGTACTGATCATATCGAATGCTAACGAACTTGTAAGGGTTAAGCCCGAACGGATCGTTTACGTGGAGTCAGATGGAAACTACTCCACTTTGGTACTGCATGATAAAACAAAACACGTGTTTACTATGAATCTAGCTCACTTCCAGCAAATGATAGAAGAGCAGCTTGGTAAGGAGGCAATGACGTTTATACGAATAGGAAAACAGCTAATCGTTAATCGTGCATACATCTTTAAGATTAATCCAAATAAACAGCAACTAATCATGTCGGACATGGATGTTAACATTGCTTTTGACCTTCAGGCTTCAAAAGAGGCTCTGAAACAGCTGAAAGCTCTGATGGAATCTGAAATAGGAAAGGAGGGCAAGCTATGAATAATGATGAATTACAGGTACTCGGAACTGAGAATAGAAAAAGCAATAATTGGAAATGGATAGTAGCTACCGTTTGTGTGGTACTCTCTATTGTCTGCTATCTTATATATAATAGCTATAGCTCTACGGATCATTCATTACCTATGTCCCAAGAAGGATCGACCATCTCCCCTGCATTACAACATGCCGCAGACTCTATGCTGAATGACAAGCTAACAGAGATAAACGGCTTGCAAGGTCAGGTGATCATTATGAATGTCCAGACAGGAGCGATTCTTGCTATGGCTGGTCGTGAACGTAACTTTGAAGGAAAGTTCCAACCATGCCAGAACTTTGCCTATCAACAGGAATTAGGAGCATTAACTATGACAGTATCATTATTAGTAGAATTAGAATCGGGGAAAGCTCATCTATCAGATGTTGTAGATACTGGTAATGGTGTGTGGCAGATAGATGATGATCGGATAATGAAGGATCATAACTGGCGTAGAGGTGGTTATGGCGAAGTAACATTGGATCAAGTTTTAGGAGTAAGTTCAAATATCGGAATCAGTAAGACGATTTGGAGTCTTTTTAAAGGGCACGAACAGGATTACTTTAACAAACTTGACTCTATGAGTTTCGGGCAGCCAAGTAGCATTGAAGGAATCGAAGGTTTGCGTCCTTCCGTCTATAGTTCCCCGAAAGATTCAGATTGGGTAAACAAGGATATCCTCTGGAGTTCGATAGGCAACAACAGAAAAATAGCTCCGATCCAGATGCTGTGTTTTTATAATGCCATTGCCAATAATGGTAAAATGATGAAACCAACGTTAATGCCTGGCAATACTGAGGTGATCAACGAACAGATAGCAAAGAGTGAGAATGTTGCATTGATGCAGCAAACGTTAGAGCATGTGGTAAGTCAGGGCTTGGGAAGTAAGGCTGGCAGTGACCGCATAAAAGTAGCAGGTAGGACAGGAACTTCACAGGTTAATGAATACTACGAAGGGGATAATACTGTTTCCGAATATCAAATAGCATTCTGTGGCTATTTCCCTGCTGATAACCCCAAATACAGCATGATTGTAAGTCTGAACAAACTCGGACTTCCTGCAAGTAGTGTTTTAATGGCTGGTAACGCTTTCCACAATATCATTGAATGGATGATTGATAATAGAATGATAAAATGAACGAAAGGGAGAATATAATGAAGAACTATCATACCAGAGATTTGTTTATTAATGCTCTGCAAAAGCTAAATGTTCCTTATACTGCTGGCGAGGATGATGATAGATATGACTTCTTTTTTAAATACAGAGGCGAGACCTTCTATGCAGACGCTATGAATGAATCTATGTGGATTGAAATCTTTGATCCGTTCTGGTACGAGATTGACTTGAATGATGCAAAGGGATTTGCGATGCTCAAAGAGGCTATTAATATGGCAAATATCGAATTATCTGTTACCACTATTTATGAAGTCAACAGAAAAGAAAATAAAGTCTATGTTCACAGCAAAACGGATTTCTCTATCAATCATCAGCAACCAGATATTGAGAATTTTGTACGCATGACTTTAAACGATTTCACGCTTGCTCATCGTGGTATCATCTTTTCGCTATCAGACATGAAAAATGGGAAAAGACCATATCTAAAAAGGAGAAGAGAATTGTCCGAGTTGACATCAACGATGAAAAGGAATCCGCATAATTATTGGAATGATGATTTTTATGAGATGAGCGAACAAGATCTTTTGAAAATCATTAATAATCCAACTAGTTACGATGCTGATTATCTTGAAGAGATACATCATATACTCTATACGAAATATCCACATGATTAGTATATAAGTGAACTATCTACGAGAAACAAATTGCTATGGATTGGCCAGAGCTAAAAGCAACAGCAAAATTAGATCCCAGTGGAACTGTTCTTCTTGGGGTTAATGAAAACAAATACGATATAACTGATATAGTTATCCCTGAAGGTGTGGAAGAGATTGCTGATTCCGCATTGCATCATTGCTATCACCTAAAAAGTGTGAGCCTTCCTTTGGGTTTGAGGAAAATTGGCAAATGCGCCTTTATGGAATGTTGCTATCTTGAAAATATTGTAATCCCCAATGAGTTGGAAGAAGTTGGTGATCTCGCCTTTCATGGCTGTGAATTAAAAAAAATCGTTTTACCAGAAGGTTTAGTATCTCTCGGTAATGAAGTCTTTCTCAACAGCGGCTTACAAAATATAACCATACCCAGTACAATAAGAAAGATTGGGGAAAACGCAATATATTCATTTAACAATGTTGAAACACATATCCATATTATAGATTTCTCACGTGTTGATGGCTTAGAAAATCTCTATATTCCCAACACCACAATATATGTACCAGCGGGGGTTTCTAAAATATACAAACAACACCCTCTATTTTCTAAACTGACAATTATTGAAGAAATGCTTTACATTAAATGAAGGGTGACATTTTTACTAAGAATCTTTATAAGACATAATGTAAATTTGTCACCCTTGCTAATGGATTCCGAACAAAATCGTTTCATTTCGTCAATTCCAGAGATTTAAGATTTTTAACTTGGACTTCTAATCGGAGAAGCATATACTTGGATAGTTAAGACATCAAGTCCGAAAACGCTTTAGCACAATTATTAAGAAAAATCGGCTTTGTTGTCTTAAAATGCAAGTGTCCCATTTCGTTCCCATGAGGTGTCCCACCAGATACTTATGAGCGTCCCGCTGGATGCCGAACATACTAATACCTATATACTAAAACCTATACCTACTAATCCCTATTATCCGAAAATCTTTCAGATTTCCGCAGATACGGGCGGCACTAACTAATACAAAGAAAAGAGTGATATGATTGAGTACAAACCAACAAACAAGATTTTTCCAAATAGGAAAGCAGCTAAGCAGCATTTTGGCAAGCAATATTTTAACAAGCTGTGGCAAGAAGATAAATTCATAATAGTAAATGATTCAAACGTGGCAAACTTCGATGAATTATAGAAAAATTCCCCAATTAGTAGCAGATGAATTAAGACCATTAGAAGCATATACTTATTTGCTATTGGCTTCTAAATCTGACTACAATACATTAGAAAGTAAAGTAAACCAATCTACATTGGCAGAACAATCAAACTTAGATGTTAAAACAATTAGGAACCATCTTAATAAAATGGAGAATAAAGGAATTGTCACAGTTCAGAGAGAAAGGAAAGTCGGTGCAAGTGGAATATTCAAATTCAACACATACCATCTTTCCGATGAAAACTACTCCTTGATAAGTGTCGATTTGCTAAATGAACCAATAAAGAAAGAGTTAATTGGCTTTCTTGTGCAACTCAAATTAAGATGTCTCAATTTTACAAATTTATGTCGTTACTCAGTGAGGGATCTGGCGGACACTCTGCCATATTCAAAATCTACTGTTGACAGATACTTAATAGAAGCTGAGGAAAAAGGCTATGTCAAAAGAGATAAACAAGGCATCATGTTGTTAGACAAGAATCTATTTATTGTTGATGAGAAATCTGTGTACGAAATAACACGTGAATTATATCCAGAGATTCTGACTGATGAAGATAGGAGAGACCATAGAGTGCATAACTGACAATATACTTCAATGAGAGGCATATTTCGTCTTAACAGGGCGATTTATGTCTCTTTTTTGTTAAATAGTCTCATTTTTATGGGCTTAGTGCTTGGTATCTGAAAAACTATTCGTAATTTCGCTGCACCTAACAGATAAAGGTGACAGAATGACAAAAGAAGAGTTTATTGATTCATACTATCCTGGGCTCAAATGTGTTGACTTTTCAGAAAGTCGTAATATAATCCAGAATGCACTTTGGGATTCTTATGACGAAGGAAAGATTATAGATGTTCTTAAATTCAAGTTTGCATATCAAGTCTGTGTACCACTCTATTATAAACTAAAAGAATACGAAGATCAGATTAAACATGATATTGATGAATTAGAAGGGAAACACGGTACACCTATGTTTTGCATGGTAACAGTAGATGAAATTAATTATTTAATACAAGACATGGCATTCATTTGTGATACTTATCATAAATACTTCGAAGCTTATAATGATTCGACTATTGAGACGATGGCCAATATGACTAACGAAACCCCTACATATCAGGAAAACGTTAGAAAGTCTGATGAAATGCCTATAAGCGATGTCTATAGTAATGAGAATGAAATGATCAATTTGAAAAGCGATCAGGAGCCTGCACACAGAAAATGGTTTGTTAAAGTCCTCAATAGTAAAATCCCAATTATGCCAAGTAAGGATAGAGATCAAATATTATATGATAATTTGAATAAGCTATACAAAGAACTCAGCGATTCTGATCTTGTTAATCCAAGCGAAGAAGATAAGACTGTGTTCATTTATCGCTTTTCTGGATTTAACGGACCATTTTCACCTGAAAGAAAAATAGAGTGGAAAGGAGATGATATCTTTTTAGGATATATTGTACGTTGCTTAATTTCTGATGAAAGAAACTTGCCTATGTCTTTTAGTATAATAGCTTCGTTCTTCTCTGCTACTAAGGGAACGCCAATACACTTAGCAAGTGCAAAATACTACGAGGTTAGGGATTTTGAGAAGGAGAAGAAATGTTTGCCACTTAAATTCATTAGTGCCGTAGAACTATTAAGAAAATGCGGATTCGCCAATGTGGAGTTCACATCATCAAGAAGATAATCAAAGCGGAGATTTTGTCTCCTGAACCCTTCATTATTCCGAAAAACACGAAATCCGAAGTTAAACTTTCATAAAAGTAAAACGGAACCTCAAACGGAACCTCTAAAGGGGAGAATAGAAAAACCCGCTGATTTTCAGCGGGTTTCTTTTTTAGTGAGCGGAGAGAGAGGGATTCGAACCCCCGGTGCCTCTCAGCACGGTAGTTTTCAAGACTACTGTAATCGACCACTCTACCATCTCTCCAGTGCTCTGATTTCTTAGAAGCGGGTGCAAAGGTAGTGGTTTTTCTCGAATTAACCAAATTTTAATTCAACTTTTTGCATATTAGCCCTAAAATTTGTACCTTTGTCGCCATGATTTATCCAAGTAACTACGAACAGAAGATAGGATTCGACGAAATACGGCGCATACTGAAGAACCATTGCCAGAGTACGCTGGGTCAGGAAAAGGTGGACGAGATTTCCTTTTCCATCGATGCCAGCGTGTTAAACGAGCAAATGGAACAGGTAAGGGAAATGCGGCGACTGATGCAGGCTCAGGAGAAACCAGAGATGAACTATTTCTTTGATGTACGCGAATCAGTGGCTCGCATCCGACTGGAGAACACTCATTTGGAGGAGAATGAGTTGTGGGATTTGCGGCGGTCGTTGGAAACGATAGGAAATATTGTTTCTTTTTTGAACCGAAGCGACGGATTCTCGGATTCACGGAATAGCGCAACGGCAGAGAGAGAGGAATTCGATCCCTCGGAGTATCTCTACCCTGCCCTGCATCGTATGGCAGAGGATGTGCAGACGTTCCCCGCTATGATTCGTAGGATAGACTCGATACTGGATAAATTCGGACGCATTAAGGACTCGGCGTCGATGACACTGGCTGGTATTCGTCACGACATGGAGCAGACGGCGGGGTCGATCTCGCGAACCTTATATACAATATTGCATGCGGCTCAGCGTGACGGGCTGGTAAGTCAGGACGCGGCTCCTACCCTTCGCGATGGTCGTCTGATGATTCCGGTGGCTCCAGGACTGAAACGAAAAATCAACGGCATCGTTCACGATGAGTCGGCAACGGGAAAGACGGTATTCATAGAACCAGCCGAGGTGGTGGAGGCCAACAACAAAGTTCGTGAACTGGAGGCAGCCGAACGCAGGGAGATTACCCGCATTTTAACGGTCTTCAGCGACGAACTACGGCCACATGTACAGGAAGTGTTGGACTCTTACCGTTTTCTGGCACAGGTAGATCTTGTCCAAGCCAAGGCCCAAATGGCCGAGCAGATGCAGGCCTTTGAGCCTGAGGTAAAGGCTGAGCCCACAATGGACTGGATCAGAGCTATCCATCCGCTGTTGCAGCGTTCGTTGGCAAAACAGGACAAGAAAGTGGTGCCGCTGGACATCAGATTAGAGACTACGGATTCTAAAAAGGCCACAGATGGCACGGATTTAACGGATAAGAAAAAGAATATTGGGCGGTTGCTGATTATCTCTGGTCCAAACGCCGGTGGTAAGTCAGTATGTCTGAAGACGGTAGGTCTGCTACAATATATGCTACAATGCGGTCTGCCAATACCCATTGGCGACAGAAGTACGGTAGGCACCTTCGACAGCATCATGATAGACATCGGCGACGAACAGTCTATTGCCGACGACCTGTCCACCTATTCCAGCCATTTGCTGAACATGAAGAACATGATGCGCCAAGCCAACTCTCGTACCTTATTATTAATAGATGAGTTTGGAGGTGGCACGGAGCCTGCGATTGGCGGAGCCATTGCCGAAGCCGTACTAAAGCAGTTCTGGAAGAAAGAGGCCTTCGGTGTCATTACCACCCACTACCAAAATCTGAAACACTTTGCCGAGGACCATCCTGGAGTAGTGAACGGTGCCATGCTGTACGACCGCCACCAGATGCAAGCTCTCTTCCAGCTCAGCATCGGGCAGCCCGGCTCCAGCTTTGCCATAGAGATTGCCCGGAAGACCGGCATCCCTGAGGAAGTGATTAATGATGCCTCGGAGATTGTAGGTTCGGAGTACATCCAGAGCGACAAATATCTGCAGGACATTGTCCGCGACAAACGCTATTGGGAGGGAAAACGACAGACCATTCACCAGCATGAGAAGAGGCTGGAAGCAACAAGTGAGAAATTAGATGCCAGCATCGAGGAGATAGAGCGAGAGCGCAGAGCCATTCTGAACCGTGCCAAGCAACAGGCTGAGGAGCTGTTGTCGGAAGCTAACCGACGGATAGAGAATGCCATCCGTGAGATTAAGGAGGCTCAGGCCGAAAAGGAACAAACTCGACTGATTCGCGAGGAACTGCAAGAATTCCGTCAGCAGGTACAGAATGACGATACGCGAGGGCTGATGAGCGAAGAAGACTTTGCCAAGAAATTGCGCCAGATGGAAGAGCGCAAGGCCCGCAAGGCACAACGCAAGGAGAAGAAGGACGAAGAGCTGAAGAAAGCCAGTGAGAAACTGGCTGCAAGAGCCAGGGAGAACCTCCATCCAGAGAACCGACCTTTGGAGAAAGGTGACACTGTCCGCATCAAGGGGACCAACAGCATCGGAAAGATAGAGAGCATCTCTGGAAAGAATACCACAGTCATCTTTGGCGACCTGCGCTCCAAGATGAAGCTGGAACAGCTGGAGAGATGTGAAGAAGGAAAAATGAAAAGTGAAAAATCAGCGGCTGATAAGCATGCCCATCTGGCCATCCATACCAGCCACATGACACGTGCCACCATGGAAGACCGCAAGCAAAACTTCCACCAAGACCTGGACGTGAGGGGCATGCGGGGCGATGAAGCGGTTGATGTCGTGATGCACTTCATTGACGATGCCATATTGATAGGCATGTCGCGTGTCCGCATCCTGCATGGCACGGGAACAGGCATCCTGCGCCAACTCATCCGCCAATACCTGGGCACTGTACCCAACGTAAAGAAAGCCAAAGATGAACACGTACAATTCGGAGGAGCAGGTATCACCGTTGTCGATCTGGAATAACAAAAAAGCCACCACGACATTTTCTGCAAAATATTTAGGGCGTAAAATTTGTCCGTCTCACAGAAATTGATTACTTTTGCAATCAAATCTAAAGCAATGTATATAGCTGTTGCAGGAAATATTGGAAGTGGCAAATCGACACTGACAAAGCTGCTGGCCAAGCATTATGGCTGGGAGGCACGTTTTGAGACAGTGGACGACAACCCGTATTTGGAAGATTACTACAGAAACATTCACAGATGGTCGTTTAACATGGAAGTGTTCTTCCTGAAAGAGCGTTTCCGTGACATGATAGACATTTCGCAGGCAGACCATACCATCATACAAGACCGCACCATATACGAAGGCGTTTACGTTTTCATGGAGAACAACAAAGACATGGGCAACCTCAGCGAGCGCGACCATGAGACATACATGGAGCTGTTCGAACAGATGATGTCGGTGGTAAGACAACCAGACCTGCTGATTTACCTGAGAGCCTCTGTGCCCCATCTGGTAGGCAATATCCAGAAACGAGGGCGAGAATACGAACAGCAGATGAAGCTGGACTATCTGGAGAACCTAAACAAACGGTACAACGACTTCATTTACAACAGATACAAAGGAAAGGTGATGACTGTTGAGAAGGACGAGCTGGACTTCCTTAACAACCCGAAAGACCTGGCACAGATTGTTGACCGTATAGACAGCCAGCTGTTCGGACTGTTCACACCACAAATGTAAAACCACAAAAACGACAATACTATGCACATCGCAGTAGCAGGAAACATAGGCAGTGGCAAGACCACGCTGACCAAATTACTGGCCCACCGCTATGGATGGACACCACGTTTCGAACCCGTTGACAATAACCCGTATCTGTCGGACTTCTATGCTGACATGCCCCGCTGGTCGTTTAACTTGCAAGTTTACTTCCTGAGCAAACGATTCAAGGAAGTGGTGGAAATCTCAAAATCGGAGGAAACCATCATACAAGACCGCACTATTTTTGAGGATGCCAGAATTTTCGCTCCCAACCTGCACGACCAAGGCATGATGTCAGACAGAGACTTTTCGAATTATTCCGACTTATTCGACCTAATGATGTCACTTGTAAAGTTGCCTGACCTGATGCTGTACATCCGTTCAAGCATTCCAACACTGGTGGCACAAATACAGAAAAGAGGCCGTGAATACGAGCAAACTATGCGACTGGACTATCTTAAAGGACTGGAAGAAAGATATGAAGAATGGATTGCCACCTACAAAGGGCCACTGATTGTAGTTGATGGAGACCATTGTAAATTTGGTGACAATTCTGAAGACTTGAAAGTCGTAACAGACATGATTGACGCCAAGCTTTATGGACTCTTCCCGATAGAAAATAATGCATAGGCAAAAGAAAGAACATGCCCCGTTTAATTTTTTTTAACTTCTAATATAAGAGAGGTGTGACGGATTTTTCATACTTTTGCACAATATTCTCAAAGAGAAAGCTTATCTCAAACACAAAATGACAGACGTCATACTATCAAGTTTTATCAGTCTATTTGCACTATTCGGCAAAGAAGAGCAAGTAGATGAGGAACGGGCAAAGAAAATGCTCGTGAGTTATCTGCGTCGCCATTTCGGCATCAGGAATACAGACCTTTACGTTGATTTGTATGCCGACATGCGTATGGCTTACGAGATGACGGACGATTTGAACACAGAAGACACCGTCACCTCCATTTGTGCCAACCTGCAGGGCGACATACGCAACACGGAAAAAGCCCTGTTGCTGTTGCGTCTCATGGAGTTCTGTCACGGAGGATTCGAAGGGAAGCACACCGATGTGCTGTTCAAGACAATGGCACAGCTGTTCCACATCCCACAGAAGCAGTATGACGATTTCATGGACTTTGTCGAGAGCAAGGAGAATGAGCACGTAAAGCTGCACCAACTGGAAGGTTTCGAAGGTCAGCTGAAAACATTGCGCGACCCCTTCACGGGATTCCTGCTCTTTACCTATACAGGCACCGATACAGTTTACCTGAACGATGTGCCCGTGCTGGCTGGCTCGTATCAGGTTTGGATACAGAGCAGCGTGCTGAAGAACAAGAACGGCAAACCCGTTTACTACTCGTCGATTATCAACACCTACGAGAAGGAACAGAGCGAGGTGAAAGCCGTAGAGTTCTGCGGACGAGACATCAACTTCCGATTCCCCAACAGCAACAATGGTATGCACGACCTCAGCTTCACGCTGAGAAATGGTGAACTGCTGGCCATCATGGGAGGTTCGGGAACTGGTAAAACCACCCTGCTCTCCCTGCTGAACGGTAGCCTGAAGCCTCAAGAAGGCACCATTACCATTAACGGACACAGTATCACAGAGCCCCAAGCCAAGAGTCTGATAGGCTTTGTCCCTCAGGACGACTTGCTGATTGAAGAACTGACCGTTTATCAGAACCTATGGTTTACGGCTAAGTTCTGCTTTGAGGGCATGAGCAACGAGGAACTGGACAAGCGGGTGATGAAGACGCTAAAAGACCTGGGACTGGATGCCGCAAAGGACCTGAAGGTTGGTTCTGCCATCAACAAATACATATCAGGAGGACAGCGCAAACGACTGAACATCGCGCTGGAGCTGATTCGCGAACCCGCCGTGCTGTTCCTCGACGAGCCCACCTCGGGATTATCATCGGCAGACACAGAAAAAGTTATCAACTTGCTGAAAGAACAGACGCTGAAGGGCAAGCTGATTGTGGTGAACATCCACCAGCCATCAAGCGATGTCTATAAACTGTTCGACCGCCTGTGGCTCTTAGACAAAGGCGGATATCCTGTCTTCGACGGCAATCCGATTGATGCCATCACCTATTTCAAAGAAGCAGCCAACTACGCCGACGCAGAGACAAGTGCCTGCCCGACCTGTGGCAATGTGAATCCGGAAATCGTCCTCAATATCATCGACGAGAAGACACTCAACAACATCGGTGAGGTAAGCGACGAGCGCAAATTGTCGCCTCAAGAATGGCACGAGCTCTATTTGAAGAACCGTGAAGAGATGAAAGCTCCGGAAGTGAGCGATGTGCCCGCTTCAGACCAGAAGAAGCCCAACAAGCTCAAGCAATTGGGAATATTCCTACAGCGAAACATCAAGACGAAGATTACCAACGTGCAATACCTATGCATTACTCTGTTGGAAGCCCCTCTGCTGGCACTCATCTGTTCGTTCCTGACACGCTATGCCCCACCCGAGGGCTACTCCGTGATGGATAACAAGAACCTGGTCAGCTACTTCTTCATGTCCGTCATCGTGGCTACGTTCATCGGCATGAGCGGTAGTGCAGAGGAAATCATCAAGGACAGAGCCCTGCTGAAGCGTGAGCGATTCCTGAACCTCTCGTATGGCAGCTATATATGGTCGAAAATCATCTTCCTGGCAGTGGTGTCGCTGGTGCAGACGCTGTTGTTTATCTTGATAGGCAACACCATCATGGAACTACACGGACTGACGATTGAATGGTGGCTCATCCTGTTTGTCACCGCCCTCCTGTCTAACCTCACAGGACTGATTCTGTCGCAATGTCTGAACTCGGTGGTGGCTATATACATCAGTATTCCGCTATTGCTGATTCCGCAAATCCTGTTGTGCGGACTGGTTGTCAGCTTCTCAGACCTGACACCTAAGAGTACCACCGGCAATGTGCCCGCAATAGGCAACATCATTCCCTCGCGATGGGCTTACGAAGCATTGGCTGTAACCTCATTTACGGACAATATCTACGAGAAACCGTTCTTCGAAATAGACAAGCAGAAATACGAGAACCAATTCTACAACATGGGATTCCTCTATGAACTGCAATCACAGGTGGAGACCATGAAGGATGAGAAAAAGAAAGGTAAGCCCGTTGACCCTGAACACATGAGGGTCATAGAGATTAACCTGCCACGACTGACGGAATTCTGCGGCATGAAAGCCTATACCGGTGACAATTCCACAGAATCGCTGACACAATATATGAAGGAAGCTGAGGAGATACTCAGAGAGCGAGGCAACAAGGCCAGCCGAATGGAAGATGCCATGAAGTCGGCATTCATCCGCCAAAACGGCAAGGAGGAGTTGCTGAGACTAAAGCGCGAGAACTACAACCTGAAGTTGGAGGACTGCGTGGTAGGTGCTGACCAGCGTAGGATGCTGGACGTGATAGACGGACACATCGTGCCAAGAACGGGAACTATCTTCCTGACGCCACAAACCAACTGCGGAAACGCTCCCTTCTATAGTAGCGAGAAAATTATTGGTTCATGGCACGTCAAGACGCTGTGGTACAATATGGCAATGATGTTAATCATGTGTTTCATCGTGGGTATTCTGCTGTTCTGCGACTGGCCCGGACGACTCATCAGGAAGGAAAACCCATAAGTGAGAACAAGAAAACGAAAAAGAATAAAATATAATTCATTAAAATTAATAACAACAAAAAACTTAAAAAAATGAAGAAGTTAACTATTGTAGCTGTTGCTTTTGCAGCAATTGTCTTCGCAGCTTGCGGAGGAAAAAAGAGTGCTAACACAGCAGAAGATGCTGACTCTCTGAAAAGCTTTGAACAGAAGCAGATTGAAGCTAGCATTAAGATGCACATCGACAGCATCGCTGCCGAGATTGGTAAGATGAAGCAGCCAAGCTTCATTCAGGAAGACAACGGTGGTCTGAAGCTGACCAAGGAAGAGAAGCAGGTAAAGCCCGACTATCTGTTGCCTGCAAGTGCTGCCGAGGATGCTGCCACACTGGCAGAGAAGTATCGCATGCTGAGTGCTCTAGGTGTTGACAAGCGTATTGCCAAGCTGTACGAAATGCCTACAGAGGATTATGAGAAGGCTATTGCCAAACTGATTGCCGACATCAACGATCCTTCGTTCAAGACCATCGAGGACCAGACGAACGTTTTTGAGACCACTCAGACCCTCTATGACGATATGGAGAAGAACGGTCGCATCAACTACTTCTGGCAGCTGGCTTCTGCAGCACTCGTTGAGGAGCTCTACATTGCCAACAAGAATGCAGACAAGTTCCTGAGCGTTTTCGATGACGAAGCTGCTTCAAACATCACTTTCCGTGTAATCCTCGTGCTCGATGCCATCAACCGTCTCTCTGAGTACGATCCTGACATTAAGCCAATCGCTGATGCTGTTGCTCCTCTGGAAGTGCTGAACGCTACTACCGTTGATGAGTTGAAGAAGCAACTGAGCGAGGCTAAGGAAGGTATTGACGCTGCTCGTGCCGCTTTAGTGAAGTAATAAAAGACTATGATAACAAGAAAACTGGTACTGCCGAACGATATAGAGACCATCCCTCAGCTAAACGAGTTCATTGACACGGTAGCTGAGGAGGTGGGTTTTGACATGTCGCTCACCATGAGCCTTAACCTGGCTCTCGAAGAGGCTGTAGTCAATGTGATGGACTATGCCTATCCCGACGGACAAAAAGGCGATGTGGATATTGAGGTTACGGCTGACCAGCAATGGTTGACATTTGTCATCTCGGATACTGGCATAGCCTTTGACCCAACAGCCAAAGAAGATGTTGACACGACACTCTCAGCAGAAGAACGCCCCATTGGCGGTCTTGGCATTTTCTTGGTACGCCAACTGATGGATGTCATAGATTATAAGCGCGAAGGTAACAAGAATGTGTTAACCTTGCGTAAAAAGAGGGACTAGATAAATGCACCAAATAAAAAAAAGAAGAAAAAATGAATATTGAAATTAACGAAGTAAATGGTGGCTATGTTGCCAACTTTATCGGACGTCTGGATACCCCTGCCGCTGTAAAGGCCCAACAGGACATTGCACCATTGTTGGAGAACGCCGACAAAGAGATTACATTGGATTGCACCAACCTGGAATATATCAGTAGCTCTGGTCTCCGTTTGTTCCTGACGCTCCGCAAGGAAACTTCCACAAAGGGTGGAAAAGTTGTCATTAAGAATATTAATGACGAAATTAAAAAAGTATTTATGATGACAGGTTTCTTCAACTTGTTCGAAATTAAATAACGTTTTAAGAAAAGACAAGACTCATGGAAAACTATGGTCTTGACCTACATGGAGAGATGCTGCTGGAGGAATACCGCCAGCAGCTACCTCTATATAATAGGTTAATGGAAGTGGTTAAGCAGAAAACTGCAGAGATGGTAAAGCAGAGCGACCTGACGGTAGCATCTATGGAGTTCCGCATCAAGGAAGAGGAGTCGCTGGCAGGGAAACTGCATCGTAAAGGGTCAAAGTATTCATCGCTTAGCGATATCACGGACATCTTTGGGGGACGTATCATCATGTTCTATAACGAGGATGTAGATCGCATAGCCTCTTTTATAGAGTCAACATTAGAAATAGACTGGCCCAACTCGGTTGATAAGCGCAAGATGCACGAGACGAGCAGCTTTGGCTATAACTCGCTGCACTACATCTGCCGAATACCCAAACATATTTTCTTCGACCCGGAATGGCCCCAGCTGAATGAGATACGCTTCGAAATCCAGATGCGCACAGCTTTGCAGCATGTATGGTCGGCTATTCAGCACGACATTGGTTATAAGTCGGAGATTGAAACACCTAAGGAATATCATCGTATGCTGAGCCGCTTGGCCGGTATGATGGAACTTGCCGACGACGAGTTCAGCCGCATCCGCAACTCGATAGCCGACTATCGTCGCAGAATGCAGAATCTGGTATTAAACGGTCAACTGGAAGAGGTCGTGCTGGATGGCGACACATTCCTTTCGTATATCGGCATGCATCCCTTTGATAAGTTGAACAAGAAGATTGCAGCCATCACCCAGGCCGAGATCCAAGAGAGCACCTACCTTCCTTACCTTAAAGTGATGCGACAACTGGATATCAAGACGCTGGGCGACATAGAGCGCATGATGACCAACTATTCTGACGATGCCTACCAGTTGGCACTTTTCCAACTGGGCAGTACGGACATAGACATCCTGGCAGACACAGTAGGTCTGCAGAACTTGTGCATCGTACATATCCTGAAGACAGGCCGAGGCATTCCAGGACTGATAAAGATGTTTGACGCTATCAATGGAAAGCTGCCTCAGAACGAGGCACTGGCAAACATGGTCTTCGAACAAGCCTCCCGTCTGGCTTTCATGAACAAGTAAAGCCCTCGGCTTCCAGAATAAGCAAACCGTATTCTTTTAGATACTTACACCCATCTTTTAGAAACGTACTCCAATGGACGTGTTGACGAACCAATCCTTAACACGTCCATCTCCTTCGTCTCCATAGTCGTAGCGGTGCGTATTAAACTGACCATAGATATTGAAGAAGAAACGCTCAAAATTATAGGTGATGGAAGCACGACCGTTGAACGTGAGGGTAACACGGCTCCAACGTGTTGACTCTTTTTCGTCGTATAGGGCATCTTCCATCTCCGTTTCGCCAAGATCCGTCTCATACTGAGTAACCACCTGCCGGTTATAAAGGGTAACCATCGGCATGAACATGGCATTAACCAAGAGTCCGCGGACAGGCACCCAGTTGTAGGCATAGCCCGCTCCCAGGCTTCCTTGGCGAACCTTGAAGGCACCGACGTTGCTCATGAGGTCAACAAGGATGGCGTTCTTGTCAGTATTATAGCGCACACTCATCGCATTCCACAGGGCTCCCACCATGAACGATCCTGCCGAGCGAATCTGAATGGCCGACTGGTCATAGGCAGCGGCATAGGAGAATCGCTTGCTATTGAACATATAATAGCCATCAATCATCAGGGAGTGCACCCGAATGGGGTCTGTGAACTGAAGATCGTAGTTGCCATTAAACGCTACAGCGCCTTCGTCTTTTTCGTATAAATAGATGTCCGCATTAAGGTCTCTCGTGTTAAACCTACGCAGACGCAGATTGATGCCAAAGCTTTCACCTATGGCACCCAAGGTGAAATGTTTGCCTGTATTCTTACTTAGATTAATGGAATAGCCAAATCCGTAGCCACGATAGCCTATCCACAGGCCAATATTATTAGAGGTATGCGTGCGAAGCGTAGGCGACCAGTTCAGATATTCTGTATCCGATTCCTGAACAGAGTGCATGTTAAGCCGCATCTGGTGGATATTATGGCGAAGTATCAATTGCCAGGGCCTCTTGGGTACCACGATATAATTGCTGTCAACCGACTTGATGACCGATGAGTCCAGATAGTTCTTGACGGCACGTGCAGCCTTGAACAAGAAGAAGTCCTTCTGCGCCGATGCAGAAAGGCTCATCAGCAGGAAAAACAACAGTATGTATGTACTTTTGGCTTTCATGGCTGCAAAATTACGAAAAAATATTAGAAATACAATCCCCGAAATACTTTTTTTCATTTTTCACTTTTCACTTTTCACTTATTTTTCGTACCTTTGCAACCATGATTACAACAGGTAGGCCCAAGATAGCCATTATCGACAGTAACACGCTGGCTACTATGGGGTTGAAACAGATTCTGCAGAACGTGGTGCCCATCATGACGATAGACACCTTCGGTTCGTTTTCAGAACTCATGAGCAACAACCCCGAGAGCTATTTCCACTACTTTGTATCTATGGAGATCGTTGTTCGCAACAGGCCTTTCTTCCTGGAACGCAGACAGAAAACCATTGTGTTGACGCTCTCGTTGAGCGACACCAGCCAGTTGTCCGATTTCCACAGCCTTTACATCAACCAGCCCGAACACCTGTTGGTAAAAGCTATTCTTTCCCTGCAACAGCATGCCCATGCCCACGGAAAGAACATGCCCAAGATGCCACGCGTGCTCGAACAGAAAATCCTGTCGGACCGCGAGATAGAGGTCATGTCATTCATCGTGCAAGGCCATACCAACAAAGAGATAGCAGACATTCTGAAAATTACGCAGAATACCGTTATCACGCACCGCAAGAACATCATGGACAAGCTGGGAATGAAGAGCGTATCGGCCCTGACCATCTATGCCGTGATGCATGGCTATGTGGATATCAACAAAATCTGATTCCCCCTTTTTCCTTTCGGTTTACTACAGTTTCACGCTGCTAATGTCAACCAGACCGTTTACAATAGCATAGATAGTTAGTCCGGCAGCACTATGAATCTGTAGTTTGCGGGCAATATTACGGCGATGAGTAATCACCGTATTCACCGAGATGTTCAGGCTATCGGCAATCTCCTTGTTCTGCATGCCCTGTACCACACCTATGATGATGTCACGCTCACGGTCGCTCAGCACCTCGCTGTTGTCCTGTCCGTCCTTGAACACCATCTGCTTGATGTTCTTCGTGATGTCGTCCTTGCGCGTCTGTTGCTCCAAGCGGCGGATGGCCGGTGTGAAAATATGGTCTTCCACCTCTGCATGCTGCTTCAGCCACTCCTCGTTGTTGTAGATATCATAAAGGGTAGCCGTGAGTTTGTTGTTAAGATGCGCACTTGATGGCAAATACTTAATAATCATGAGCTTTACCTCGCGCAGCTTCTTATCGGTGTTCTCATGATGTTTGGAGAACATTTCCACGGTATAGCCGTCCTTGGGACTACCCTGCAGCAGCGATTCCACATAAGGGAAGAGTGTCTTTTCCTCGTATTTCATGTGGCGGCGTATTTCCTGGGCATACCCATCGTAAAGCTTCATGATAAGCTGAGCCAAGGGGTCATTCTCATTCATGCTCTCCTCCAGTTCGCGCCGAATGGTAGGCAACTGGAAATCGAGGTAATACAGATGACTTGCCTTCAGGTAGCGCAACAATGTTTCCACACTAATCTGCGTATCATTCTCATAGAGGTTATGGTCGTTGATGGTGTAATTCACCACAGCCAGGAAAGTATAAGTATCCACGTGGTTGAGCTTACAGGTCTCAGCCACCGTCATATCGCCAAAACCAAGGTTTATGCCAAAACTGCCCAGAGCCTGAAGAACGCTGTAATCGTCCTTGATGAGGGTTATCATCTTGTCGTCGGGCTCATACTTTTTCAACTGTTTCATCTGTTATACCTATATATTATTATGAATGACGGTGCAAAAATACTCATTTTTCATGAGACACACAATAGCCTCCCCGCAAATTCATCATTTTTAGGTATGATGACAAAACACGCCGTCGTCAGTCTTTCTAAAAACAAACAACCATTCATTATGCGTAAGATTATTGTGACGGTGGCACCCGTTTGCCATGTGGGCAAGGAGATTCCTGCCGAATGTAAGAATCCGCTGACTCCCGAGGAGATTGCGGAAGATACCATCAATTGCTATAAGGCCGGAGCCTGCGAGGTTCACCTGCACACCCGCGACCTTCAGGGCAATCCGACGTTCGAACTGGACGTGTTCCGCCAGACCATCGGACTGATTCGCAAGGAGACCGACATGATTGTGCAGGGCTCTACCGGCGGACTCTCCACGCTGACGCTCGCCGAGCGTTGTGTGTCGCTCGATGTGCCTGAGGTGGAGGTGGCCTCACTAAATATGGGTAGTGTGAATTTTGGCGAAACGGTATATGTCAACACCATGCCCGACCTGCGCTATTGGGCCAAGCGACTGGACGAGACGAACACCGTGCCCGAGATGGAGCTGTTCGACCTCAGCCACGTGGAGTGTGCCACCCGTCTGGCCGACGAGGGCGTCATCCATCGCCCCCTGCACTATAACTTCTGCGTGGGTCCTGGCAATTCCAGCAACCTCTCCGCTACAGGTCGCAATCTGGCCATGCTCTGCTCGCTGATGGAGCCAGGCTGTTCGTGGGGCATCACCCACGATTCTATGAAGGACTTCTCCATGCTGGCCTGTGCCATCGGCATGGGAGCCTCTGCCGTCCGCGTAGGTTTCGAGGACAGCTTCTATTACGCTCCCGGCAAGCGTGCCCACACCAATGCCGAACTGGTGGAGCGCCTGGTGGCCCTCATCCGCATGATGGGCTGCGAACCTGCCACACCCGATGAAGCAAGAGAAATGCAACACATCTTTTGCGCCCCCTAAGTTAGGGGGCCACAGGGGTCTGAACAATCGAAAAACAAACGAAAGAAAACAAGGATGAACTACTCAAACCATCCTGGAAACAAAGAATATCGGCAATTATTACGCAAGACCAGAACGCCGATGGAGGTTAAACTATGGAAACATCTTTGCAAAAGACAAGTGGATGGTTACAAATTTCGGCAGCAACATGGGTTCGGCCCCTATGTCTTAGACTTTTATTGTCCTGAATTAAGGCTATGCATAGAACTGGACGGCGAAGTGCATAACACACCTGAGGCAAAGCAAAAGGATAGTGAAAGGACTGAGTTCTTAAACAACTATAAGATTCGTGTTGTTCGTTTTAGGAATGAAGAGGTTGAGGAGAATGTTGAGAATGTTATTAAGTGTATAAGGATGAATATTAAAGAAATAAATGAAATCAGGGGCTTACACGACGCTGGTTCAGACCCCCAACCCCCTAACTTAGGGGGCAAAGTAAGATGGAAAATGGTCGTACTTGATGACGACCCGACAGGTATTCAGACCGTACATGGGTGTCTGTTGATCACCCGATGGGACGAAGAGAGCGTGCGTCTTGGCTTCGAGGACAGCGAGGCATTCTTCTACATCCTCACCAACACCCGTGCGATGACGCGCGAGGATGCTGCTGAAGTGACACGCGAGGCAATGGAGATGGTCGTCAAGGTGAATCAGGACTATGGCTACCAGCTCATCATCGTCAGCCGCTCAGACAGCTGTCTGCGCGGCCATTTCCCTTTGGAGACCGACGTCATGCGCCAGTGCCTTGTGGAGCATGGGTACAGCGTTTACGAGAAGACTCCCTTCTGTCCCGCCTTCATCGAGGCAGGGCGCGTCACCATCGACGGCATCCATTACATGCGCGACGGCAAGCAGCTTATCCCCGTCAGCCAGACGGAATTTGCCCACGACAATGTCTTTGCCTATCACACCAGCATCCTCACGGAATATATCAAGGAGAAAGGTGCCGACCCTGACGACTACGAGATAGTCGATGCCGAGTCGTACGACGAGCTCTATCGCTTCGCCCGCCATCTGACCTCCGACATCCTCGCTCCGACATCATCCATCAGCCCTCAGCCCTCAGCCCTCAGCCTTCATCCCTCCGCCATCGTCATCCGCTCCTCATCCTCGCTGCCCAAGGCCATCAGCGGCATCAGCGACATCCCCCTACTCGACCGCTCCATTCTCACCCCTCCGACATCATCCCTCAGCCCTCATCCCTCTGCCTTCAGCCCTCAGCCCTCAGCCCTCAGCCATCATCCATCAGACATCACCCCTCTCAATCCCGGCTGCTTCGTGGTAGGCTCGCATGTCAAAAAGACCACCCTTCAGCTGGAACAACTCCTGCAGGCAGAAGGCACCTGCGCCATCGAGGTCGATGTGCAGCGCATCCTCGACGATTCCGCCCTGCTGATGAGCGAGACCCTCGACACCATCCGCCAAGTAGTGGAAATCGGGCTGACACCCGTCATCTATACCTCGCGACAGGAAATCCGACTCGACGATGCCGACCAGCGCCAACACCTCGGCCAGCAGGTCAGCGACTTCCTCGTCGATATCGTCTATCGTCTGCCCTTCACCCCCTCCTACCTCGTGGGCAAGGGTGGCATCACGTCGCACGACATCCTGACCAAGGGCCTCGGCATCCGCTCCGCCCGCGTCCTGGGACAAGTCATCCCTAGCGTGCCCTGCGTCATGGCTCCCCACTTCCCCTACATCATCTTCCCCGGCAATGTGGGCAACGAAGACTCGCTGCGCGAAGTCTATCTGAAGTTGAGATAAAAAAAAGGACCGGCATCGGGGCATATCGTGTATTCTTTAGCCCCGACAGCGGTTTGTAACGGTTACAAAGTCTTCCCGCGACCCCCAGCGGCGTTTTGTGGTGACCACAAAGTCTTCCCGCGACCCTTGGCGGCGTTTTGTGGTTGACCACAAAGTCTTCCCGCGACCCTTGGCGGCGATTGTGGTGCACCACAAAGTCTTCCCGCGACCCCCGGCGGCGTTTTGTGGTGACAACAAAGTACTTTTCTTTTTTTATTCCTCGCGAATAATAGGCTTCTCAGGATTGATGAAGGCAAAGAGGACGGCACTGATGATGAGCATGACGGCAATCATATAGAGGGGCAGGTTGTAATTGCCCGACTGCTGGACGAGTTCGCCGAAGAGGATGCCACAACAGAAGCCTCCGATGTTGCCCGCCGTGTTCATGGCACCGCTGATGGTGCCGGCATGACGCTTGCCCAGGTCGATGCACAGGGCCCACGCAGAGGGCAGCATGAGGTCGAAGATGCCGAAGCAGAGCGAGAGGAACACGAAGACGGCTATCTTGCCCGGGATGAAGGCGGCAAGGAACATGCAGACGGCTGAGACGGCGAGCGACGTGGATCCAAGCGCCTTGCGCCCCACCTTGATGCCATAGCGGTTGGTGAGCTTGTCGGTCAGGTGTCCGCCGGCAATGTTACCCATCATGCTCATGATGAACGGTACGGCGACGGCATAGGTCAGTTCCGACTTGTCGAAGCCACGCCCCAGTTCCATGAACGTGGGGAACCAGGAGAAGAAAAACCACGAGCCGAAGGCATAGAAGAAATACATGCCGCAGATGAGCCAGAAGTTAAGGGAAGAGACCCACCCCCATCCCCTCCCTGTATGGAGGGGTGCAGATGGTTTCAGCACCGATTCTTCTTTCTCAGAGCAACTACTCCCCTCACTCACAGGGAGGGGCTGTGGGGTGGGTCTATAATACCAATACCAAACGATAGCCCAAACGATGCCCAAGGCTCCCAACAGATAGAATGCGGAACGCCACCCTACCCACATCATGACGGGGATGACCACGAAGGGCGTCAGGGCGCCACCCATGCGCGAGGCTGCCCATACGTAACCCTGCGCCTTGCCCACCTCGCCCTTCTCGAACCAGCGGCTGATGACACCCGTTGAGCAGGGCGACGAGCCTGCCTCGCCAATGCCGAACATGAAGCGGATGACCAGCAGCGAAGCGAGTCCGCCCGCCAGTCCGGTGAAGGCGGTGAAGGCGGACCACCACAGCACGATGGCAGCCAGAATCTTACGATGTCCGAAGCGGTCGCCCAAAGCTCCCATGGGAATCTGCAACAAGCCATAGGAGAGGATGAAAGCACTCTGCACCCATCCCCACTCGGAGGGCGACAGGTTGAGGTCGTGCATGATGCTAGACCCCGCCACACTGATGTTGATGCGGTCTAAGAAAGTGACCATGCCCAGAATGACGAGCATGGTCAGGATGATGTTCTTACGTTTCATTTAACATTGAACATTGAACATTGAACATTGAACATTGAACATTGAACATTGAACATTGAACATTGAACATTGAACATTGAACATTGAACATTGAACATTGACCATTAAAGACCTAAGAACTTACGCAAACCCTTGACACCCAAGACGGGACTGGAGAGCACCGGCTTGCCCGTCAGTTCGGAGAGTCGCTGCTCCATACAAGCCATAGAGCCCTGTGCCAGCACGAACATATCAACCTGAGAGGCAATGCGCTGGGCAGCCTCAGCAATCAGACGGTCGTGCGTCTCGCCATCGCCACTCTGTCCGGCGGCAAAGGCACCATCGGCCAGTCCTTCCACCAGCACAACCTCGCGACCGGCCTTCTTTGCCTCGTTCTGCAACAGGCGGCAGGTGGGGTCCAACGTGGTGGGCAAGGTCGAGATGACTCCAATGCGGTTGTAGTTCCGCACGGCCTCAGCAGCCATCGGCTGGTCGATACGGAACACGGGGATGCGGGCATACTGGTTGCCATAGTCGGCCACGTCGCCCACGCTGGAACAGGTATTGAACACCACGTCGGCACCGGCATCGGCGGCGGCATTGTAATAAGACAGCAGACGGCGGCGGACGGCAGGCGTCACCTGGTTGTTGGCAATCACCTCCTTGATGAGCGACGAGTCGGCAATGTGATTAACATTCACTTCGGGCAAGAGTTCCTTGAAAAGCTGGGTCAACGGCTCCACCAGAGCCATGGCCGTGTGGACACAAATTACGTTAATCATTGTTTTAATTATGTTTTAGTATATTAATTCATTTACGGATGCGAAGTTACGAATAAATATTGGGACCACCAAATTTTGGCAGTCCCAATTTCTTCATCAAAAATAAGAAAAAGGGGATTTACTTGCATATATGCTTTTTTTTTACTACCTTTGCATTCTGTTAAATCATAGAGAAAATGCAGAAAACTGAAAGTATAAAAACTTATCTGAAACCATTAGCCTACGCAGGAGGCGCGTTAGTATTGATTCTCATCTTGTTTTCCACCTGCTGTACGGTGGTTGACTCTGGTGAAGTGGGTATCCGATTCCACAAGTGGTCGCTGAACGAGCAGGACTACGGTGGCGTGGAGGGCACCTGCAAGGGTTGGGTGTTCTACAATCCTATTACCACGAATGTGTTCACCTATCCTACGTTTACACAGCGTAAGCAATACGAGACGTTCTCGGTGAATGCGAAGGACGCGTCGCTGTTCGAGATGGACCCCACCATTGCCTATCGCATCAATCCTGAGAAGGCGTGCGACATATTTACAAAGTATCGCGTGGGCGTGAAGGAACTGGAAGAGGGATACATCCGCACGTGTATCTACGAGGCTTATCGTACCTGCGCTAACCAGTATACATCGGACTCGCTGATGTCGAACCGTGCCAACTTCGAGCGCGACGTGCGCACTCGTCTGGAGAAATCGCTGATGAGCGAGGGATTCCTGGTGGAGGAATTCACGTCGAAGATTACACCTCCCGCGTCGTTGCTTTCAATGATTGACGCCAAGAACACGGCTATACAGAGTGCGCTGAAAGCCGAGAACGAGGTGAAGGAGGCAGAGGCTAACGCCAAGATTGCCGTCGCTAAAGCAGAGGGTAACGCCAAGGCCATGAAAATCAAGGCGGACGCAGAGGCTTACTACAACCGCACCATTGCCGCTTCGCTGTCGCCCATGATTGTGCAGGAAGACATGATAGAGAAGTGGGACGGCAAGATGCCCCAGATTGTAGGTGGCAACGGCATGATGATGGACATTTCGAAAATTATGAGTAAGCAGAAATAATAGAAAACCAACTGAAAAGAAATGGATATTACTGAAAGATTTTTGAACTATACCAAGTTCGATACCCAGTCGGCTGAGGACAGCCAGACGGTACCTAGTACCAGCAAACAACTTATTTTCGCTGAATATTTGAAGAAGGAACTGGAACGTGAGGGTCTGGACGATGTGGAGATGGACGAGAAAGGTTACATCTACGCCACACTGAAAGCCAACACGAAGGAGAACATACCTACCATCGGCTTCATTTCGCACTACGATACGAGCCCCGACTGCTCGGGTGCAGACATCAAGCCACAAATTGTGCACAACTACGACGGCAGCGACATTCTTCTGAGCGACGGCATCGTTTCGAGTCCGAAGAAGTTTCCCGAACTGTTGCAGCATGTGGGCGAAGACCTCATCGTGACCGACGGCACCACGCTGCTGGGAGCCGACGACAAGGCGGGCATAGCCGAAATCGTGCAGGCAATGGTCTATCTGCAGGAGCACAAGGAGATCAGGCACGGAAAAATCCGCATTGCCTTCAACCCCGACGAGGAGATAGGCATGGGTGCCCACCACTTCGACGTGGAGAAATTCGGTTGCGAATGGGCCTATACGATGGACGGCGGCGATGTGGGCGAACTGGAATTTGAGAACTTCAATGCTGCCTCCGCCAAGATCACCATCAAGGGTGTGAGCGTGCATCCAGGATATGCCAAGGGAAAGATGGTGAATGCCAATGCGCTGGCCGCTGAGTTTGCCAAGATGCTGCCCGAGGACGAGACACCCGAGACAACTGAGGGTTATCAGGGATTCTACCACCTGTTGGGCATCACGTCGAACATCGAACAGGCCAAACTGTCGTACATCATCCGCGACCACGACCGCGACAGATTCGAGGACCGCAAGCGATTCATCAGCCAGTGTGCTGACCGCATGAATGAGAAATACGGTGAGGGCACGGTAGAGGCAGTGGTCAGCGACCAATACTATAATATGAAGGAAAAGATAGACCCGCAGATGCACGTCATCGACCTGGTGCTGAAAGCCATGCAGGAGGTAGGCATCAGCCCGAAAGTAAAGCCCATACGTGGCGGTACGGACGGTGCCCAGCTGTCGTTCAAGGGTCTGCCCTGCCCTAACATCTTTGCCGGTGGCATCAACTTCCACGGACCTTACGAGTTTGTGCCCATCCAGTCGATGGAGAAGGCCATGCAGGTCGTGGTGAAAATCTGTGAACTAACAGCTGGCTACAACGAGTGAGCGGGCTTCGCCCTAGTGAATAGTGAATAGTGAAGAGTGCGCTCGACCTATGGTCGCTTTGACCTTGGTCAAAGAATAGAGAATAGAGAAGATGGAAATACCCACCATGATACAGGACCTGGCACTGATGCTAGTGGTTGCCGGTGTTGTGACACTGATATTCAAACGACTGAAACAACCACTGGTGCTGGGCTACATCGTTGCCGGATTCCTGGTATCGCCCCACATGCCCCTGACAGCCAGCGTGGCCGACACCGAGAACATTCATCTGTGGGCAGACATCGGTGTGATGTTCCTACTGTTCTCGCTGGGTCTTGACTTCTCGTTCAAGAAAATCCTGAAAATGGGAGCCTCTCCCATTATATCAACCATCACCATTATCTTCTGTATGTCGATGCTCGGCGTCCTTGCGGGACAATTGTTCAATTGGCCCAGAATGGACTGCATCTTCCTGGGAGGTATGCTGGCCATGTCTTCAACCACCATTATCTATAAAGCCTTCGACGACTTAGGACTGCGCCAACAGCAGTTTGCAGGAATGGTCATGTCCGTACTTATACTGGAAGACATCCTGGCCATTGTCATGATGGTGATGCTGAGTGCCATAGCCTCGGGCAACAACCCTGACGGAGGGCAGATGCTGGGTTCGGTGATGAAGATTGGTTTCTTCCTGGTGCTATGGCTGGTGGTGGGCATCTTTGCCATCCCGCTGTTCCTGCGCAAGGTGCGCAAGCTGATTAACGACGAGGTGATGCTGGTAGTAGCCATAGGCATGTGCTGTGCGATGGCCGTGTTCTCCACCAAGGTAGGATTCTCGTCGGCATTCGGTGCCTTCATCATGGGAAGCATCCTGGCTGAAACGGTGGAGGCTGAACATATCGAGAAGTTAGTAGAACCGGTAAAGAACCTGTTTGGCGCCATCTTCTTCGTATCTGTAGGTATGCTGGTTGATCTGGACATCCTGGTGGAATATGCCCTTCCCATCATGACACTGGTACTGACCATCCTGATAGGACAGAGCATCTTCGGAAGCCTGTCGTTCATGCTGGGCGGTGAATCGCTGAAGTCTGCCATGCGCTGCGGATTCTCGATGGCGCAGATTGGTGAGTTCTCCTTCATCATCGCCTCGCTGGGCTTGTCGTTGGGCGTCATCAGTGACTACCTCTATCCTGTGGTAGTGGCTGTTTCCGTCATCACAACGTTCCTGACTCCCTACATGATCAGGCTCTCCACCCCTGCCTATGCTCATCTGGAGAAGCGACTGCCCAGCAAGATTATCAAAATGCTGAACCATCTGAGCATGAGTCAGCCCAACACCAACGAGCAGAGTAAGTGGAAGAAAATGCTGGTACAAATGACCATCAACACCATCGTTTACTCTATACTCACCTCTGCATCCATTGCCATCATGTTTACCTTTGCACTGCCCTTCTTCCGACAGCTGTTGCCCGGACAGGAACTGCACTGGTATGCCAACGCCATAACGGGTGTGCTGACCATCCTCATCATTGCACCCTTCCTTCGTGCGATGGTGATGAAGAAAAACCGCAGTCCGGAATACAGGGCGTTGTGGGCTGAGAGCAACCGTAACCGATTGCCTTTGCTGTTTACCGTCCTGGTGCGCGCAGTCATTGCAGTGGCCTTCATTTTCTATATCTGCCATTATCTGAGCCGTTTCTCCAATGCCGTCATGATAACCATTGGAATCATTGTCGTGCTGATGGTGGTGCTGTCGCGCAGAATCAAAAACAGGAGTATCCGCATGGAACGACTCTTTATCATGAACCTGCGCTCCAGGGAAATAGAGGCTCAGGTGCATGGAAAGAAACGTCCGCTCTATGAGGGGAGACTCTTGGATCGTGATGTGCACATTGCAGATTTTACTGTCCCTATGGATTCCAAATGGATGGGCTCTACCTTACGCCAACTGGATCTCGGGCGAAAATATGGTGTCCACGTGTCCAGCATTCTGCGTGCCAACCATCGGCTGAACATTCCCGACGGCAATTATATCATCTTCCCCGGCGATAAGTTACAGGTGATTGGCAGCGACGACCAATTGAGCAAGTTCGGACAGGCCGTCAGCGAACAAGTGTTGGGCGAAGACCCGAACCTGGAAAAGCGCGAAATGAAGCTGCGCCAGCTGATTATCGGCATTGACAGCCCGTTCATCGGAAAGACCCTGGAAGAGAGTGGCATCCGCGACATCTACAGCTGTATGGTAGTAGGCTTGGAAGAAGGAAAGGAAAACCTGTCACCCTTCAGTCCTAAGCGTCGTTTCATGGAAGGCGACATCATCTGGATTGTCGGTGAGGAAAATTCCCTGAAGGCAATCCTTCAATAACAAACTACTATATTAATACCACTGAACGGCGTTGGAGTATGAACTGCGTTTGTCATACTTCAACGCATCAGTCAACGTAGCAGCATTACAACGGAACGAGAAGTTATAACTGGTGTAAGGTGCCAGCACCACCGAGCACGACATATTGAAACAGTGCAGGTCGCGACTGAGCGAGGCCGTAGTCATGGATATCTTCTTGCTCTCAAAGTCATAACCAGACGAGAAGGTGATGTTCCAGCCGTCTGATATGCGGACGTTACCACTAAAGTTAAGGTTCTGCGTGAACTTATAAGGATAGCGCATACGGTCATAGTTGAAACTGCCGGATGTATTCTCACGCATGGTAATACCGTAGCCGATACTCAGCGACCAGGGGACATTGAAGGCCATATATCCGTCTTCATCCGTCTCCGCCATTCCTGCATCTTCCTTATGGGCTCCATGCTTACCAGCCTCCATTTGATTATCCAGGTTGGTGTCAACCCCAGTATCATAGTCGTCATTCTTACCGTCCTTATCCTTGTCATCTTTCTTAACCTTCTCACCACGCAGCCATTTGAAGAAGTTAGCCACCTTCTTATTGTCCAACGTGTAGTGCAAGTTCTGCGACATGCCCTGGAAACGTCCGAAACGGCCATAGCTATACTCCGTACGATTACCAATATAAGGACGGGCGCCCACAGAGTCAGCCTCATAAGCATAGGTGGCGAAGACGGCATTCAACGTGAACGTATAGCTTTTCGACAATTTGAGACGAAGACGTGTTGAAAGGTCGCTCCAAGGACGAATGTCCGTAGCCATGTTATAGGACATAGAAGCGCCCAACTCGTCGATGATACTGATTTTCTTGAAACCTGTGGAGTCATCGTCGGACCTTACTTTCATCTCAATATTGTTGGAGATATCCATGGAAATACTACCCGTCTTACCTTTACCCGGGCCACCAAACAGCGTACCTTGATACTGGTTATACTCTACCATCGACACATTTCCATCCTTATCTGTCTTCTGATAGACATCCCAGAAGCCATAACGCGATGCACTGAAGTCTGGTGCATAACTGAAGCTGACAGATGGGGTGAACACATGGCGAACCGCCTGTATCTTATCACCAAACAACTTACGATTAGGCACATAGAAACCATAGAGTTTCGTGGATGCACTAACATTGAAGCTCCAGTTGTAGTTGTTGTAAAAGCCCTGTAGCGTATCAACTACCTCACGCTGTTTCTCCGTATCCCAGGAGCGCTTATACTTCTGGGTGTACATACGGTCGGTAAGGTTAAACGACGGGTTAATATTCAGGTATCCGAACAGGGTGAAGTTACCATTCGTCTGGAGGCGATGTTCTATACCATTGCGCCAGTCTTTGGTAAAACTGGAGCTCATCAGTTTTTCCTCCTTGGTATGGATGGTATTCTGAATATTTGCCGAATATTGCAATGACAGTTTTTCATACCAGCGCTCCTTACCTACAGCGTGCTTACGCTTGAAGGGATAGAAACGCG
This sequence comes from uncultured Prevotellaceae bacterium, assembly GCA_902770195.1. Lineage (GTDB taxonomy): Bacteria > Bacteroidota > Bacteroidia > Bacteroidales > Bacteroidaceae > Prevotella. The sequence continues at coordinate 17,312 of CACXSA010000020.1, read as the reverse complement.
AGATGGAAATGTTCAACTGGGGAAGTGTCAGGTCAACCGTAGAGTCGCGCATGTTCTGGTTGGCGGTAACGGTAGCATCCATCGTCATACCGATACTTGAGAAGGTGGAACCCAACCTGATAGAAGATGTTCGGGTGGACTGAGTCAGGGCCTGAGGGTTATACATCGAAGTCAAGTTGTTACGCTCATAGCTCGTCGTGGCATAGTTCACACTGGCCGACAAGGTGCGGTAAGGATTGGCCTTGGCATCCTGCCTGTGGCTCCATTGCAACTTAAAACTGGTTGTTTTACTATAGTCCGGCATATTCCTCTCGCCTTCCACTGAATTCTGGTAACTGGCCAGGAACGAGCCACTGAAACGATAACGCTTACGATAATTCGAAGCTGCAGAAATACCCCACGATCCCTTGGTATATATTTCGCCTATCAGCTTCAAGTCCATCTTGTCACTGATGGCAAAGTAATAGCCACCATCACGCAGATAAAAACCTCGTGAGGTCTCGTCTCCGTAGGTTGGCATGATGAAACCCGAGGAATAACTCTTGGTAAAGGGGAAGAAGCCATAAGGGATGGCAAAGGGCAGAGGCACGTCAGCAACCACCAGATAAGTCGGTCCAAACACCACATTCTTGCCCGGTCGTACCTTGGCTCTTGACATGGCAAAATAGAAATCCGGATGGGGCTCGTCACAGGTAGTATAGCGTCCGTGATATAGGAACATCTCACCCTCAGCATTACGCTTAGAAATCTCCGAAGTCATGAAACCTTCGTCCTGTTCTGTATATACATTGCTGATGATACCCTTCTTGGTCTTGAAATTAAAGGCCATGGTGTCCGTCTCGTAGGTATCGCTGCCCATCTTAAAGATAGGAGTACCAAACTTCACACCTGCCGAATCTTGCGAACCTGTAGCATGTACCAAACTAGAGTCCAACGACATGTAAATCTGGTCGCTCTGGAGGTCCATATCCTCATATTTTACATTCGAATTACCATAAAGGTGGGCAATACCCGTCTCACCTTCGTATGTCATAGAGTCCTCTGCCGTATAATGTACTGGTGCATCAATACCATTCTTACGTTGCCGGTTGATAGAGTCTGCACGTAACGAATCATCAATGGCCTTGTTGTATAGCCAGATAGCCTTATGCAAAGAATCCATCTGTGATGTATCGTTCTTCAACAACGAATCACGCATCAAGGAATCAGCAAGCAGGGAATCCGCCAGCAGGGATTTATTTTTAAGAGAATCACTTTGAAGGGATTGAATTGCCGTCCGGACTTTTTTTGATTCTTTTGCAGGAATTGAGTCGCTTGCTCTTTCCGTTTGTGGAAAGTGCAGTTTAGGCACATCCGCCAACACAAAAAGAATGGCGAAAAGCAACAAGAAAACAAGCGTCTCTTTTTTCACGGCTGCAAAATTACGAATTATTTATGGAAATCTGCCTACCTTTCTATCATTTAACGTAAATTATTACGCTTTTCAGCCATTCATTCAAACCTTTCAGCCCATTCCAGGAACTTGCGAACTCCTGGCGCGCCGAACTTTTCCAGACTCTGCGCTGCTTCCATGACGGAATACACCCTTTGAGGTTTCGATTTTGAATAGAACTTATCCGCATAGCAGATAATTTCTTCCTCTAAAGTTTGAGGTTCAAAGCCAGGAAGCCCTGTTCCCGTATGACGTTCGCACACACGGGCATGTCGCTCATAGCCCATTGCCCTAAGCAATTCACCTCCTATTTGTCCGTGACGAATATAAGGTTCCGAACCATGACAATGGATAGAAGGTGCATCACAACGGAAGATTCCCAAATCGTGCAACATAGCAGCTTCCTCCAAGAATTGCAGGTCAACGGGCAGTTCCTTGTGTTTTCTGGCTATCTGCAAAGCCCTGTCAGCAACCTGTCTGCTATGATGTAATAAAACCCTGCGGAGTTCATCGTCCGCAGGGTAATACTTATTGATGATTGCTTGATAATCCATGATAGTCTTTCAAATATGACTTGTCCGACAACCACTGATGCTCATTTCTCACTTCTCTCTATCCAGCCAAGGTTGTCGCCTCGACGCACCTTTGCGCCCTGCTTGGCAGCTACCTCTACGAGCTTACCTCCCAAAGCAGCAGGAATAGGAACAATCTCACCCCATGGCGCTTGGATATAGCAGAAAGTGTCGCCTTCCTTGTACTTCTGACCTATGAAAGGCTCCAGACAAGGTTCGCAAGCACCCTCACCAGAGAATTCATAATATACCTGACCTGCAACAGGAGCTGTCAGGGCATCAGCCTTGGCGTGCTTGAAAGCTGTCAACTCTGCAAGACTCATCTTAGAGCCCAACGTGGCGTCTTTCTGCTTCTGAAGGTCTGCCAGGAAATTCTTCTTAGCCATACCGCTCTTGAATACACGATACTGCTCTGGATGCATAGCGAGTTCGAAGAGTTCCTCGTCGTCCTTTCCATATTCCCATCCGTTATCGTCCATCTCTTTACGGAAGGCAGGTAATGCATTCTCCAACAAGGTATGTGGATCAACATCTGTAAACTCCCTACCCTGCTTAGCTGCCAGTTCTTTCAGTTCTGGAGCAATTTCTCCAGGAATCTTACCACTCTTACCCAGAATCATACCCCACATGGCATCATCCATCATGGCATATCGGCCTTTACCTTGTTCTATTGTCAGCAGGTTCATTAATGCAATGTTCTTGGTGTACTGAGAGAATGGAGTCACCAATGGGGGATAACCCACGCGAGGCCATACATATTCAACTTCATTAAACAACTTTACCAACATATCGTCAATGTTCAGCTCAGGCTCACCTTTCTTCACACGCAACTTATTGATGGCACTATGAATGCCACCCAGATCTGCCATCATCGAACCCATCATACCACCAGGAAGGCCACAACCCAGCAACAGGCTAGACATGTGCTTATTGGCGGGATTGATGAAATAGCCCAACCAGTCGTCAATGAATTCCTGAGTCAAAGAGCGAGCCTGCATATAAGCATTCATGTTGATATCAGCAACCTCAAAGCCCTCGTTCTTCAGCATGGACTGAACAGAGATGATATCAGGATGTACCTTACCCCATGACAATGGTTCGATAGCTGTATCAATAATATCTGCACCATTGTTACACACCTCAAGGATAGAAGCCATTGACAAGCCTGGACCAGAGTGACCATGATACTGAATGATTATATCAGGATGCTTGGTCTTAATGCTCTTGGTCAGTGCTCCTAGCAAAGCAGGTTGTCCAATACCTGCCATATCTTTCAGACATATCTCTTCGGCACCTGCGGCAATAACCTCATCGGCAATAGCGGAATAGTATTCTACCGTGTGTACAGGACTGGTGGTAATACACAGGGTAGCCTGCGGAATCATACCCGCAGCCTTGGCCCACTTAATACTTGGGATAATATTACGCGTATCATTCAGTCCACAGAAAATACGGGGAATATCCACACCCTGAGCTTTCTTTACCTTGTACATCAACTCACGTACATCGTCAGGGACAGGATACATTCGCAAGGCATTCAAGCCACGATCCAACATGTGGGTTTGGATACCTGCCTCATTGAAAGGTTTACAAAAAGCACGAACGGCATTGTTAGGATTCTCTCCAGCCAGCAAGTTAACCTGTTCGAAGGCACCACCATTCGTTTCCACACGGGCAAAACAACCCATGTCGATAATAACAGGAGCTATTCGTTCTAATTGGTCCTTACGGGGCTGAAATTTTCCTGATGACTGCCACATGTCGCGATAGACAAGACTGAATTTGATTTTCTTTTTCATATCGATAATAAGGTTTGATTTTTAATTATTAGTGCAAAGGTACGAAAAAATTGCTAAACAGCGTATGGAAAAGCGGAAAATTTGTACCTTTGCACCCAAAACAAATAAAATAATATGAATAAAAGCCTTTTTCTAAGTGCTATAGTCTGCATGGTTATTGCAGCTTGCGGAGGTCTTCAACAGTCCCCTTCCGACAATGCTGAAACAGATGTCTATAAAACCATGCCCGGTGACTCCACTCGTTATGGACTCGCCTGTGATGGCTCTACCGACTCCATCCTGGTATTCTTGCCTTATGGTGCAGCAAGCCTTGATACATTTGACATTATAAATGCCAGGCAAAACCATCGGATTTTTGGACGTCCACATATCGGAGACGATCTGGCAGTCATTGTAAATCCAGAGGATACTGTAGAAGCATTAATGGTTATCAATCTGGAAATACTCTGTGGCACTTGGTGCTATATGGTCAGCCCTACCCTTCGTTCTATGGATAAGATGGACAAGCGTATGCAGCGTCGTATGACGGAGCACATCCCTGACTCTTTGCTGAAAAAATGGATGGCTCCCCGCGAGTATTCCCTCCGTCTGAAAAGCGACCATGGTGTCACAGTCCGTGGAGGAGTATTCCGTCAGACAACAACCGACGACATGACTCCAGTAGAATATCCAGAAGTCAAGCGTTATACGGACTGGCACATCTTCAATGGGCACATTATCTTGAAAGCCGATACCATTGCTGGGTTCTCAAAAGAAGGCGATGTACCCACTACTGATACCGTTGACATTCGTCTGCTTCGCCAAGACACGCTGATACTCCAGTTCCCAGACCACGAACAATCTTATTATAGAAAAAAAGGACAGTGATAATTTATAATGGAAAATGTATTAAATAATTGTTTTAGACATTACACCATAATAATCACACCATTTGCCTATTCATCATACGCTGCTCTGCAAGGGCAGCGTATTTTGTTCCTGGCTGTCCATAGTTGGCATAGGGATAGATTGATATACCACCACGCGGAGTAAACAGTCCTACTACCTCTATATATTTAGGTTGCATCAACTTTACCAGGTCTTTCATGATGATGTTCACGCAATCCTCATGGAAGTCGCCATGATTGCGGAAAGAGAATAGATAGAGCTTCAGACTTTTTGACTCTACCATCCTCTCGCCCGGAATATAAAATATCTTTATCTCAGCAAAGTCGGGCTGTCCCGTAATAGGGCACAGACTCGTAAACTCTGGACAGTTGAACTGTACCCAGTAGTCATTTTCCTTATGTTTGTTCTCAAATGTTTCCAGAACCTCTGGGGCATAAGTCATCTTATACTCCGTATTCCTGCCCAACTGTTGCAAACCTTCTTGCTCTCTGTTCATATTTTCAAAATATTAAAGATGTTGTAGTTAATTTCTTCATCATACACGTCTTCATTATCGCGCTTCTTCGTATATTCTACCACACGGATAGTAACGGGCAACACCAGGATCTCATAGAGTGTCTTCAGCGCCACCTGAGAAATCATCAGCGAAGGCATTTCCTCCCAGGGTATCACACCGCCTAAAGCCAACGGGAAGAAGATGATGGAGTCTGTCACTTCACCGAATACCGTACTCAATATTGCGCGCGCTGAGAAATTTTTCTTGAACGACCCACTTTCCCTAGCAGAAAGTTTCATACGACTCATGACATACGCATTAATAAATGAGCCCGTAATAAAAGCAATGAAAGAAGCCAGCGCAATACGTGGAGCCAGTCCGAAGATTACGTGGAATCCCTCATCACCATGCCAATAGGGAGCTCCTGGAATCCAGTCGGCTATTGCACCCATAATGACAAAGAAGAAGTTCATGGCAAATCCCATCCATATCAGCATACGGGTGCGCTGGTATCCCCACACCTCACACACCACATCGTTGATAATATAACTTACAGGGAATACGATAACACCTGCCGTGAGGTTAATCGGTCCAAATGACAATTGCTTTGTTTCCAATACGTTTGCCGTAATCAGGCAGACGCAAAAAAGTGTGCCGAAAAGCATAAACAGTACACTCACTTTTTTTCTGTCTTGTTCCATAATTCTTGTTTTGTTCTTCGCGAGCGAAGCGAGCTAAGCTCGAGCGAAAGGGGGTTTAACATGACGGTCCTTCCGCCGTGCCAACCATGCGGTTGCAAGTACCCCTGCTTTTAAAGCGAGTGCAAAGTTACAAATAATTTTGGGAAATACAAAAAATCATGCTTGTTTTTCTGCTTCACAAATGGCCTTAGCCACCGTGAATGCTGTTGTCCATGCTGCCTGAAAGTTGAATCCCCCTGTTATTCCGTCAATATCCAGCACCTCACCGGCAAAATACAGGTTCTTGACTTTTTTACTCTCTAGCGTCTGAGCATTCACGCCGTTCAGCGACACCCCTCCACATGTCACAAACTCATCCTTGAAGGTGCCCCTTCCACTCGTTTGGTAAACATCGTTCGTCACTATATTCACGAGTCTGTTCACATCCTTATTATTTAATTCGCTCCATCTATTCCTGCTCCGCTCACCCAAGGATTTCTCCAACAAATACACCCATAGCCGCTGAGGCAGTTGTAACGGACAGAAAGTGGTCAATTGCTTATGAGGTTCCCGAATTATCGTTGCAGCTAGGCATTCTTGCACCTCTGCATCCGTCATAGATGTCCATCTGATGCTGATGGAGTGACGATAATCATGTTCAGCCAGCAAGCGCGCTGCATAACTCGACAGTTTCAAGATGGCTGGCCCACTCATCCCCCAATGAGTTATCAGCAAAGCACCTTTCGCCTTCATTTTCGTACCTGGGATGAAAGCCAATAACCAATCCTTGCAAAGCCGTCAGCTGTTTGTCATCAATGCTCAAGGAAAAAAGTGAGGGCACAGGTGCTTCTATCTCCTGCCCTATTGCCTTGAGCCAGCGTAGTCCTTCACCTTTGGGTGATCCACCTGTTGTAACTGCAATGTAATCAAATGATTTAAGCTCATCTAAGTCTTGCACTTTCCTTCCCTTGTAGAGCTTAACATGATAACGTTGTGCCAGTCCGAGGAAGCAGTCAATGATAGCATGTGAGTTTTGTGCTTTGGGAAACACGCATTGGTCATCCTGAGTCACCAGTTCCACCCCATGCTCTTCAAACCATCGGTAGGCATCCTTGTGATCAAAGTTCTTAAACAGGCGCTTTAACAGTCGGTGGCCTCTGGGATAGACATACTGTAAATCGTTGATTTCATCAAACGAATTCGTGCAGTTACACCGTCCCGTTCAAAGATAGCCACCTCCATATCAGGCACCATCTCCTTCAAATTAACAGCCAGGAAGAAGCCTGCAGCGCCACCACCAACTATCGCAGTCCGCTTCACTCTCCGTTTTTGTTTTTATAAATCACCGCACCGATAACAATCAGCACAACAACAGCTATAACATGCATCCAGTCCATAGAAAATTCTATTTAGTTCTCCTTATATGCAACAACTCTCATGGTAGCGGGATCGAGATAGAAAGTTGCACTAACGGTGTCAGACTCCAACACATACTGGGCACGAATGTGGAGCAGCGTAGTGCCGGAAGGATTCTTGTATAAAATATTCTTACCTCCCTTACTACGCATTACCCTAATTAGAGAGTCAGACAACGCGCGAGTACTGTCAACTTTAGAAAAATCAAGATACCTGACCTCCCGATTCAGCTGACCACTTATGAATTCCTTGACAGATGATTTCACCTTGTGTCGCTGTCCGCACGAGGCGAACAGCAACAAGGTCATACCTATTATTAAATAAATGCTTCGTTTCATTACTTCTGAGGGATATTTTTCAGGACATCAATCAAGTGGTCCCAAACCATCTGTACGGTAGGAATATGCAGGCGTTCCTCGGGTGTGTGAACAAAGCGCAGCGTAGGACCGAAGCTAACCATGTCCAAAGAAGGATAGCGCTCAGAGAACAGTCCACACTCCAAACCTGCATGAATGCCTCGCATAACAGGCTCCTTACCAAACAGGCGGACATAAGAATCCTTGACTATCTTCTGCAGTTCACTATGAGAGCGCATCTTCCAGGCAGGATAGCCATCAGAATGCTTCACCTGGGCACCAGCCAAACGGAAGCAGGCCCCAATGGTAGCACACATATTGTCGAGATTAGACATCACGTTAGAACGCTGTGAAGAAACAATATTGATTTCCGTTTCAGTTGTCACAATGCTGGCAATATTGCTGGATGTCTCAACCATACCGTTCAATTCCGGATCCTGACAAATGGCGTAAATACCATTATCAACAGCCTGTATCGCATAGACGAAATTACGGGCCACCTCTTCGTCAATGACAGCTTCGGCATCAGCAGACTCCATAGTCCATATCATCTGAGTGTCTGTAACATGGAATTCATCTTCCACCTCAGCGGCAAAAACGTTCCAGTCTGCCTTGACATTCTCTTTTATAGCATTGGGAACAGCTATGACAAACTGTCCGTCACGGGGAATAGCATTATGCATTTTACCAGAGTTGAACTGAGCCAAACGGACACCTTCGTACCGGTTCATCGTCTGATAAAGGAAACGGCCCAACAGCTTGATGGCATTGGCACGCTGCTTGTTAATGTCGTCACCAGAATGTCCACCCACAAGTCCTTTCAGTTGAGCACGCAGGAAGAAGGAACCGGCAGGGGCTTCTTCACGACGGAAGACAAACTTCGCCGTGGTATTGCGACCGCCAGCACACGACACGAAAATTTCACCTTCATCCTCAGAATCAAGGTTGATAAGGAAATCGCCTGTCATGAAACCAGCCTTCATACCCTCAGCACCGGTAAGCCCCGTTTCCTCATCGCGGGTGAAGACACACTCTATGGGACCATGCTCAATATCATTCGACTCCAACAGAGCCAGTTCCATCGCACAACCTATTCCATCATCGGCACCTAATGTAGTACCTTCGGCTGTCAGCCACTCACCGTCAATATAAGTCTTGATGGGGTCGTTGTCAAAATCTATCTCGTAGTCCACCAACTTGTCACACACCATATCCATGTGACTCTGCAGGATTACTGTCTTACGGTTTTCCATGCCCTTGGTGGCAGGCTTACGAATAATGACATTCCCCGTTTCATCAACTTTGGTGTCCAGTCCGTGGCTCTCGCCCCATGATTTCAAATACTCAATCATTTTCTCTTCACGCTTCGAAGGGCGTGGAATCTGGTTAATCTTCGCAAATTGCTCGAAGACTACCGCAGGTTTTAACTCACTTTTATTCATTATTAATGTTTATTTTATTGATTTCTGCAATTTATTGCTTAACTTTGCACCCGCAAAATTAATCATTTATGGTGAATATATTGCTATTAAGTACGTTAATAATTGCTATAGGCATGACATTTTTCTGCGTAAAGCTAATTTTTCGCAAGGACGGAAAGTTTAGCTCACAGCATATTCATGACAGTCAGGCGATGAAGGACAGGGGCATCCACTGCGTGATGGACCAAGACCGCGAGATGCGTACCAAGAGCCGTTTTGCGGTGAATGAGAGGTCAGAATAGCATTATGACTATGTGCGATAAAGCGTAATAATGAAACAACAAAAATAAATAAAGAAAGAAAAAAATGAAAAAGTACATGTTTTTGGCCGCTGCTGCCATCGTAGCACTGGCTTCTTGCAACAACGCAAGCCCCAAGATGGACGAACAGCCCGCCGCTGCTGCCGACAATGCCACAGGCGGAGTAAAGATTGCCTATGTGGAAGTTGACTCGCTGATGACACAGTATGAGTTCTGCAAAGAGTTCACTCTGATTCTGCAAAAGAAGAGCAACAACGCCCGCAACACCCTGAACCAAAAGGGACAGGCTCTGCAGAGTGCTATGGCCAACTTCCAGCAGAAACTGAACAACAACGGATTTACCAGCCGTGAGCAGGCAGAGAGCCAGCAAGCTGCCATCCAGCGTCAGCAGCAAAGCCTTCAGGAACTTCAGGCCCGTCTGGAGAACGAGCTTGCCAACGAGACCGCCAAGTATAACGAAGGGCTTCGCGACTCCCTACAGCACTTCTTGGCCGCTTACAATAAGGATAAGAAGTACGATCTGATTCTTACCAAGCAAGGCGACAACATCCTGTGGGCCAACAAGCGCTTCGATATCACTAGCGATATTATCAATGGTCTGAACAAGCACTACAAGTCAACCCTCAAGACTGAGACAGAAAAAAAGGAAGAGAAGAAATAAGATTCTCTCATAGCCCCCTCCAAAGGGATGGGGATTAAGTAGTATGGACATCCAGAAAATTCTGAATAAGCTCCGCATCGAACAACTTAACGAGATGCAGCAACACACCGTCGAAGCCATCCTAGGCTCCGACGGTGATGTTGTTATACTTTCTCCCACCGGTTCAGGCAAGACGCTAGCCTACCTGCTGCCCCTGATTCAGCTCATCAATGGTCAATGGTCAATGGACAATGGTCAATGGCCTATAGCGCTGGTCATTACGCCAGGCAGAGAACTGGCACTGCAGTCGCACCAAGTGCTACAGAGCATGGGTTGCGGCATCCGCTCAACAGCCTGCTATGGCGGACGCGCTGCTATGGAGGAACACAAAGTGCTGAAGGAGGTCAAGCCGCAGATAGTCTTTGGTACGCCAGGACGTCTGAACGATCACCTATCCAAGGAGAACATCTCCCGTTACAGCATCCACTATTTGGTTATCGATGAGTTCGACAAGTGTCTGGAAATGGGATTCCAGGCCGAGATGCAGCAACTCATCAAGAGTCTGCCGGGGCTACAGCGTCGCATACTCCTTTCCGCCACCAATTCCGATGAGATTCCTGGATTCGTCAACATGTCGAAAAAAGGAACACTCATTGATTTTTTGCCAGAAAAGGAACAAACCTCTGATCGTGTCACCTTGTATGAGGTGCATAGTGCCGAGAAAGACAAGCTTGGCACCCTCAAGCAATTGTTGTTGAGTTTTGGGAACGAGAGCAGCATCGTATTCCTGAACTATCGCAATGCCGTAGAACGCGTGAGCAATTACTTAAAGGACGAGGGATTCACGATTAGTAGTTTCCACGGCGGACTGGAACAGCATCAGCGCGAGGAACAGTTGTATCGCTTCAGCAATGGCTCTGCCAATGTGTTGGTGGCCACCGACTTGGCTTCGCGAGGTCTTGACATTCCTGACATCCAGAACATCATCCACTACCATTTGCCCGAGAGCGAGGAAGGTTACATCCATCGTGTGGGGCGTACAGCCCGTTGGAACGCCACAGGCCGCGCGTTCTTCATTCTGAACAGCGACGAGCACATTCCCGAGTATGTCAATGGTCAATGGTCAATGTTCAATGTTCAATGTTCAACGGTCAACGTCCCAGCCCCTCCCAAGAATGCCACACTTTACATTGGCAAAGGCAAGAAAGACAAGATTTCCAAGGGCGACATCGTTGGATTCCTTTGTAAAATTGGTGGACTGAAGGCTGACGAGATAGGTCGTATTGACGTGAAAGACCGCTATACCTACGTAGCTGTCAAGCGTGAAAAGCTCAAACAAGTGCTGCGACAGACACAAGGCGAAAAGGTAAAGGGGGTCAAGACCATTATCGAACCTGTCAGATAAAAAATGATAAAAGAATAGGAAAACTGCCATGCTGAGTTGACAAAAAGCAATACAAAACAGGGTTTTTGCTTAATTATTGCTTAAATATTTGGGCGTGTCACAAAAAAATTGTAATTTCGCACCCGTATATTCAAAAAGGCACAAAACGTCTTATCGTGCTAAATAGAATTAAGGAACAGGAACAAATTATATATAAATATCTTAAAAACATTCAAGACAATGAAGAAGTACAACTTTAACGCAGGTCCTTCCATGCTTCCCCGCGAAGTCATCGAGAAGACCGCTCAACAGTGTTTAGACTTCAACGGCTCTGGTCTCTCTTTGATGGAGATCAGCCATCGTGCCAAAGACTTCCAGCCCGTCGTTGACGAGGCCGTAGCACTCGTAAAGGAACAGCTCTCCATTCCCGAGGGTTATTCAGTTATCTTCCTCGGTGGTGGTGCCTCACTGGAGTTCTGCATGATTCCCTACAACTTCCTGATTAAGAAGGCGGCCTACCTCAACACAGGTGTCTGGGCCAAGAAAGCCATGAAGGAAGCCAAGTTGTTTGGTGAGGTAGTAGAGGTGGCTTCTTCTGCCGATGCTAACTATACCTTCATTCCAAAGGGATGGACAGTACCTGCAGATGCCGACTATCTGCACATCACGACCAACAATACCATCTATGGTACTGAGATTCGCAAGGACCTCGACGTTCCCGTACGTCTGATTGCCGATATGTCATCAGATATCTTCAGCCGTCCTATCGACGTTGCCAAGTATGATGCCATCTACGCCGGTGCCCAAAAGAACTTGGCTATGGCTGGTGTCACCATCGTCATCGTTAAGGACGACGCACTGGGCAAGGCTCCCCGTGAGATTCCTACCATGCTCGACTACCGCACTCATGTGGATAAGGGTTCTATGTTCAATACTCCTCCCGTTGTGCCCATCTACTCAGCTCTCGAGACCCTGCGCTGGATCAAGAAGAGCGGTGGTGTTGAGGCTATGGATAAGCTGGCACAGCAGCGTGCAGAGATTGTCTATGGCGAGATTGACCGCAACAAGATGTTCCGTGGAACAGCCGTTGAGGAAGACCGCTCACTGATGAACATCTGTTTCGTGATGGCCGACGAGTACAAGGAGTTGGAAAAGGACTTCCTCGATTTCGCAGTCAGCAAGGGTATGGTTGGTGTTAAGGGTCACCGCTCAGTAGGTGGTTTCCGCGCCAGCTGCTACAATGCCCAGACCATCGAGGGTGTCAACGCTCTCGTAGCTTGCATGAAGGAATTCGAGAGTGGACATTGAACATTGAACATTGAACATTGAACATTATGCGTGCCGACAATCAGATACTGATAGACAGCAAGGCATTTTCACTCAGGATCATTAAACTATACATGTTTTTAAAGGAAGAGAAACAAGTGTATGTTTTGTCCAAGCAGGTTCTGAGAAGCGGTACAAGCATTGGTGCCAATGTTCGGGAGAGTGTCAATGCTCAAAGTAGATTGGATTTTATTAACAAATTAAACATTGCTCTAAAGGAGGCAAACGAAACAGAATATTGGCTTGAACTACTGCACGAGTCGAACATATTGGACGAGAAACAGTTTGAGTCCATCTACGATGACTGCAAAAAGATAGTTGGCACCCTGACAAAAATCATCAAGACGACAAAAGGAACCGAATAATAATGTTCAATGTTCAATATTCAATGTTCAATCAATAAGATGAAAGTATTAGTAGCAACAGAGAAGCCTTTCGCAGCCGCCGCTGTCGAGGGCATTCGCAAAGAGATAGAAGCAGCAGGCAACGAGCTTGCCCTGCTCGAGAAATATACCGAGAAGGCACAACTGCTGGACGCTGTAAAGGATGCTGATGCACTGATTATCCGTTCGGACAAGGTGGATGCCGAGGTACTCGACGCTGCCAAGCAGCTGAAGATTGTGGTTCGTGCAGGTGCCGGTTACGACAATATCGACCTTGCAGCCGCTACCGCCCACAACGTAGTCGCCGAGAACACCCCCGGACAGAATGCCAATGCCGTTGCCGAGTTAGTGTTCGGTCTGCTGGTATTCGCCGTTCGCAATTTCTATAACGGCAAGGCCGGTACTGAGCTCATGGGCAAGAAACTTGGCATCCTCGCTTTCGGTAATGTTGGACGCAACGTGGCTCGTATTGCCAAAGGCTTCGGTATGGACGTCTATGCTTACGACGCCTTCTGCCCCGCTGAGGTCATCGAGAAAGCCGGCGTTCACGCCGTTGCCAATCAGGACGCCCTGTTCGAGACCTGCGACGTAGTATCGTTGCACATCCCCGCTACTCCTGAAACCAAGCAGAGCATCAACTATGCTTTGGTTGGTAAGATGAAGAAAGGCGGTATCCTCGTCAACACTGCCCGCAAGGAGGTTATCAACGAGCCAGAATTGCTGAAACTGATGGCCGACCGCGATGACTTGAAGTTCGTTACCGACATCATGCCTGATGCCAACGATGACTTCAAGCAGTTCGAAGGCCGCTATTTCTCAACGCCCAAGAAGATGGGTGCCCAGACTGCCGAGGCAAACACCAATGCCGGTATTGCAGCAGCCAAGCAGATTAATGCCTTCTTCAAGGATGGCGACACTAAGTTCCAGGTGAACAAGTAAGTTGCTCCTATTCCACAAAGAGAGAGAGACTTCGCCCCCGAAGCTCTCTCTCTTCATTATAACGTACTTAGAATCTATACACTCATGATTGAAAACTTTGAACTATTAGGATTTAATTTTCATGCGTGGATAACAATCCTTACCGTACTGTCCATGTTTACGGTAATGCTGTTCACCAAGTTGCGTTCCGATCTGGTGTTCCTCTTCGCCGTAGCTATTCTGTTTGTCACTGGTGTACTCGACGCCAAAGAGGCTTTCTCGGGCATCAGTTCACCAGCCGTCATCACCATCGGTGTGCTCTTCGTCGTCGTTTCCGGACTGACCCATACCGGCGTGCTGCAATACATTACGAAATACCTGCTGGGACAGCCTGACAGCTACGCCAAGGCGGTCACCCGTCTGATGCTGCCCGTTGCCTTGCTCAGCTCATTCCTCAGCAACACCACCGTAGTGGCCCTCTTCGTCAATATCGTCAAGATGTGGGCCAAGAAGCTCAACATCTCACCCTCCAAACTGCTCATTCCCCTGAGCTACGCCTCTGGAATGGGTGGTGTCTGCACCCTTTTCGGCACTCCGCCAAACATGATTATCAGCGGGCTCTATGCCGACAAGACAGGCCACGCTATGAACGTGCTGGCAACAACCATTCCCGGTCTGTTCTGCCTCGCCGTCGGCATCCTGTCGGTCATCGCCATGCGTCGTCTGCTGCCCGACCGTAAAGCTCCGGAAAGTGCTTTCGAATCAACAGGCGAATATACCGTTGAGTTGCAAGTGCCTTCGGACAATCCCTATATCGGCATGACGCTGGGCGAAGCTGGCATATACCATATCAAGAGTGGTAGCCTTATCAAGATGTATCACTTCGATGACATACCAAACCCCATCAGCGAGGACGAGCCCATCATGGGTGGCGACCATTATGTTTATGCCGGACAGATTGACGAGATTATCAAGATGGCCTATGACCACCAGTTAGTGAGTGCCGACCATCACGTCTTCAACACAAGCGAGTTAGATAAATACACCAAGCTACGCACCGCCTATGTCTCCTTCGGCAGCGAACTAATAGGTAAAACCATCGGAGACAGCACCTTCGAGAAAGACAACGACGTGATGCTGGCGGCAGTCTCCCGATCTGGCGAGCGCATCAAGGAAGCACCGCGCGAGGTTGTCCTGCAGGCTGGCGACACCTTGCTCCTGCTATGTCCCAGCAATTTCAAGACGAACACACCCGCCCTATCCAACAAGCTGCACTTCTTCGACTCTGACGACATTCCAAACATAGGTTATGGCACCATCATCTCCTCCGTCATCATGATTGCGATGGTAGTGCTCTCGGCACTCAACGTGATGCCGCTGCTGCAATGCGCCTTCCTGGCCGCCATGGGTATGCTCATATTCCGCTGCTGCACACCCGACCAGGCCATGAAGTCCATTAACTGGGATATCCTCATCGTATTTGCCGCCAGCGTCGTCCTCGGACTCTCTATCCAGAAGACGGGCATTGCCGAACGGCTTGCAACAGGCATCCTCGACGTTTGTGGCACCAATCCTATTGTCGTCATGACTGCCATCTGCCTCGTCGGCACCTTCATCACCGAGTTCATCTCCAACACCGCAGCAGGCGCCATGTTCTTCCCCATCATGTACCAGGCAGCCGAGAAACTGGGCTACGACCCCTTCCCCTTCCTCATTGCTCTCATGGTCAGCGTCAGCAGCAGTTTTGCCACACCTATAGGCTCGCCCACCCACATGCTGGTCTATGGTCCTGGCGGCTACCGCTTCAGCGATTTCATGCGCATCGGTCTGCTCATGAACATCATCATACTTGTTGCCAACATCTTCATCGTCAACATCGTATTTCCGTTGACGCCACTACCCTGACACCATTTTTTCCGCGCAATTTCTTTGTAAATTGCGCGGATTTTTACAAAACACCAACACCTAACATGAATTTCAGCAAATTCCTTTGTATATCAGCGTTTAGGCATATTAGGTGTCGTTTTGAGACCTAACATAGAGGTAACAAAGACCTAACATGACACCTAACATTTGCTGTCATCGAATGAAGTATGGATGCTGCCTGTTGGGGTACCTCTTATGTTACCTCTTATGTTACCTCTTTGTTAGGTGTCATGTTAGGTGTTAAAGGCAGCAAAATCGCTTGAAAGCCCTTTAGATAGGGACTTTTCCCATTTTTGCATGTTAGGTGTTGGCAAAAATGGCTTTCTCGTTCAAATAACCAACTGTTATTGTACAATAAGTGCCACTTATCCAGCAACAATGCTTGTTAAAAGCAATAGGCTTGTCTTATATTCCCAGCATGGGAATGTTTTATTCCCAGGCAGGGAACATTTTATTCCCAGCATGGGAATAAACACTGAGCAGTCTAGAGTTTTTCGATTTTACATCGTCATCAACAGAAAACAGGGATATGCGAAAAGTCAAACAGAAACAATACTCCGAGAGTAACAAAAATTACTTTCGGAGTAATTAAAATTCTATTCGGAGTAATTGAAATTACGTCCGGAGTAAATTTGAAGTTAGAGTCATGGTGTAATACGGGCACCCTATCGTGGCGTGCTTTCATGAACCTATGTTCGTTGGATTTCCCAGATATGTTCATAAGGGTAGAGAACTTATGTTCGTGAGCTAATGAACATAGGTTGACCAATTCACTAAATTTGTATGTCACTTGCAATCATTAATGTATCTTTTCAGGGCAAGACAAATTGACAAATAGATGAAGAGGGAACCCTACTGAGGTCTTCGTTTTTTCTGGTCACAGGCACGATGCAATGCAATCTCGACTTCCTGCATCGAATGTCACTTACCCGTCCCTTTGGCATTTTTGCTATTCTGTAAGTCCATCTTGTCTACTGCGATTACTCCAGCAGAGCCAACTCCTATGATTAGTATCTCGTTTGCCATATTATTTGTTTTCTTATCATCCCTCATTCTTTGGTAGGCTATTCTCTTTCTGTATCAATTCTCTGATGGCCCTGTCGTAGTCACTTTCATACTGTAGCATCTCCATCTTACGATACTTCTCAAACTCAACGATAGCCTTCTTCTTCGCCTCTTCATGACTGACAGTTCCCTTGCCAACCAGCAATTGTCTGCCAGAGAGCGTCATCAGACTATCCAGTTTCTCAATCCATTCCGCCATCCTCATAGGAATCTGCTGCAAAGCCTGAATTTCGGCAAAGTCCAAATACTGTGATACCAACAGATTCAAGTATGTCAATTCTTCTGCCGTC
>CACXSA010000019.1 GCA_902770195.1 uncultured Prevotellaceae bacterium | reverse complement strand
CAGCGCAAGGGTGATGTTCAGCGCGCTCGTGCTGGTGCTCAGAACATCGTTCCTAACTCAACTGGTGCTGCTAAGGCTATCGGTCTCGTTATCCCCGAGTTGAACGGTAAGCTGATCGGTGCTGCCCAGCGCGTTCCAACTCCTACAGGTTCTACTACTATCCTGCACGCTGTTGTCAAGGGTGAGGTAACTGTTGAGGGTATCAACGCTGCCATGAAGGCTGCTCAGAACGAGAGCTTCGGTTACACTGAGGAGAAGCTGGTTTCTAGCGACATCATCGGTATGAAGTTCGGTTCATTGTTCGATGCTAACCAGACTATGGTTTCTAAGATTGGTGACGGCAACTCTCTCGTACAGGTTGTTGCTTGGTACGACAATGAGAACTCTTACACTTCTCAGATGGTTCGCACTATCAAGTACCTCGCTGAGCTGAAATAAACTGTTAGCGATTAGCACTTAGCTGTTGGTTAAAAGCTAAAAGCCAATAGCCAAAAGTAAAATAATGGCCGTCCGATTTTGTCGGGCGGCTTTTTTTATGTACTTTTGTAGGCAGAACTAAAAAATAGAACAAATGGAAGTAATACAAAGCTTTACAATAGACCATACTCACCTGAAGCCCGGCATCTATATTTCACGTGACGATGAGCGATTCAGGACGTTCGACCTGCGTATAACGGAGCCTAACAAAGAACCTGCCGTGACACCTGCTGCCATGCATAGCATAGAACACTTGATGGCTACCTGGTTCCGTAACTCGAAAGTGAAGGACGACGTGGTATATGTCGGACCAATGGGGTGTCTAACGGGGATGTATATCGTAATGACAGGCGACTATAGTGCTCAGGACATGAGAGTGCTGACTATGGAATGTCTGCAGTGGATACTGACCCAGGAGGAAGTGCCTGCCACGACACCAGAGACCTGTGGCAACTACTTGCTGCATGATCTGCCCATGT
This sequence comes from uncultured Prevotellaceae bacterium, assembly GCA_902770195.1. Taxonomy (GTDB): domain Bacteria; phylum Bacteroidota; class Bacteroidia; order Bacteroidales; family Bacteroidaceae; genus Prevotella. Next base: position 37,019 of record CACXSA010000019.1, on the reverse strand, counting down.
GTAAGTGGGAGTGTCGGCGCTATCTGGATCGTCTGCAGAACAATTTCCATAGTGAATATACAAAGCTGTCGCTGACATTGGAAGACGGAAAGGTGTTCGCGGACGCGTAAAAGTGAATAGTGAAGAGTGAAAAAGTGATGAAGCAGATGATAACCATACTCGGACCTACGGCCAGTGGCAAAACACCACTGGCGACTGCTCTGGCTTGCGAGATAGGCGGAGAGATTATCTCTGCTGATTCACGGCAGGTGTATCGCCGTATGGATATTGGTACGGGAAAGGACCTGGAAGACTATATAGTGAATAGTGAAGAGGGTGCTCGACCCTTGGGTCGCTTTGTACCTTTAGGTCAAAGAATAGTGAATAGTATTCCCTATCATCTGATAGACATTGCTGAGCCCGGTACGAAATATAACTTGTTCCAGTATCAACAAGACTTTTTCGACGCCTATAATAATATAATAGGTAGAGGGGTGACACCCATCCTCTGCGGAGGTACGGGTCTTTATATTGAAGCCGTACTGAAAGGCTACCAACTATCTCCCGTGCCCCAGAATCCCGAACTCAGGCAACGGCTGGAGGGAAAATCGTTGGATGAGCTGACACAGATGCTGGTGGAACTGAAAGCCAAGAACGGGTCGAACATGCACAATAAAACGGATGTCGATTCGTGTCAGCGTGCTATCCGTGCTATCGAGATAGAGGAATACAACCTGCATACGCCAACTCCCAAACGCGATTTGCCGCCTATCGATTCGCTGATTATCGGTGTGAACATTGACAGGGAAGCACGACGTGAGAAAATTACCCGACGACTGAAGAGTCGTCTGGAAAACGGAATGGTGGAAGAGGTGAGAGGACTGTTGGATGAAGGTATTGCTCCGGAAGATTTGATATACTATGGATTGGAATATAAATTCGTAACGGAGTATATCATGGGGCGATTGGCTTACGACGAAATGTTCGAACGCCTGGAAATTGCCATCCATCAGTTTGCTAAGCGACAGATGACCTGGTTCAGGGGCATGGAGCGACGAGGATTCACCATCCATTGGATTGACGCCTTGCAACCGATGGAGGAGAAAGTAAAGGAGATAAGAAGATTAATGGAAGAGAGTAATCATAACTTATAATTTCTAATTACTAATTTATGAGCGAAGCGAATACTCGATGGGGCATCCTGTATTGCCCGAAGGCAAATGCCAGTAAGCAGCGTGAGAAGATACAGCGGTTGCTGAATGAGCGCAAAGTGGATTTTGACTTTGTGCAGAGCGAATCGTCGGATAGTGTAGAGCGACTTATGAATATGCTTATTCACAATGGCTATAAAACCATCATCGTTGTGGGGGGTGACTCCGCCTTGAACGATGCGGTAAACTGTCTGATGCAGGTGGAGAGACAGGTGCGCGACGAGATAGCCTTGGGTGTGATTCCTAACGGGGTGATGAATGATTTTGCCCGTTATTGGGACTTCAAGGAAGGTAATCTGGAACAGACCATTGACTGGCTCGTGAAGCATCGTGTCCGTAAAGTTGACCTGGGATGTATCCGATATACGAATAAGAATGGAGAGGCATGCCATCGCTATTTCCTGAACTGTGTCAACGTGGGACTGATAGCTGACGTGATGAACCTGCGTCGTCAGGCACGTTCGTTGCTAGGCTCGCGAACGCTCTCGTTCATCGTTTCCATTTTCCTCATGATTTTTCATCGTATGGAATATAAGATGCACGTTCGCATCAATAGCGATACGGTGAAGCGCAAGGTGATGAACATGTGTGTGGGAAGTGGACCTGGGTATGGGCAAACACCGAGTGCTGTACCCTATAATGGTATGCTGGACGTGTCGGTGGTCTATCATCCCGAGCTGTTACAGCTTTTTGCCGGTTTCAAACTTTTGTTGACAGGGCGCTTCCTGAACCATCGCAGTGTGCATCCCTATCGTACCAGGGAAGTCGTGGTGGAGGAGGCTAATAAGGCATTGGTGGGTGTTGACGGACGATTGTTGGGAACACCATCGGGCTCCTATCGCATTGGGGTAGAACAAGAGGTTATCAACTTCCTGATACCCGACTAACCCATATCTGAAACTTTGTTGAGGGCCTGCTCGTCAAGGATGGTGATGCGGCGACCGTCAATCTTGATTAGACCTTCCTGCGCAAAAGCGGAAAGGGTGCGAATGGCATTGCTGGTGGTCATGTTGGAAAGGTTGGCCAAATCCTCACGACTGGCTGTGATGGCAAGTGTATGCCCGTCCTCTACCAGTCCGAAATTCATCTTCAGGTGTAACAGTGCTTCTGCCAAGCGTCCACGGATGTGCTTCTGGGTCAGGCTTACTGTGCTCTCCTCAGCAATGCCCAGATAGAAGGCGAGCTCCCTTAGGAAATAGATGGAAACGGCATTGTTTTGGGTAATAATCTTCTTGGCAGGGGGCAGAGGGATACGCAACAGGGTGGTCTCTTCGAAAGCACCGGCTTCCGTGATGTAACTCTGACCAACAAACGAGGCACGATAGCCAAAGAACTCTTTGGGCTTCACCATACGCATAATCTGCTGTCGGCCTCCAACACCTTCTTTGTAGATCTTTACCTTTCCTTTAACCACGCAAAAAAGACAGGTAGGTTCTTCTCCTTCGTGATAAATTGCTTCGTTTTTCTGATAGCGTTTTATCTTGATGGATTTTTCCAAAAGTTGTTGTTCTTCCTCGGTAAGGAGATCCCAGACATCAGACAATGTCTGCTTGATTTTTGTTAAATCGTTTTCTTTTCCTAATATCATGATGGAACTTTCGTAGCATCGTTTGAATTGCGGCTGCAAAAGTACGAATTATCTTCTGAAATCAATACATTTTGTGCAGAAAAGTATTCCACTTAAGACAAAAATGCACTTTTTCTTAAAAAAAATCTAAATTTATTTTGTCGTAACAATGAAAATGCGTACTTTTGGGGAATATAAATCTAAAACAATAAAGTGAAACCTTAAAATAGGAACTATGAGTTATTTACGATTAGAAAAAGCGGTAATGACCAACTTGGAGGAGTCTCTCCGTCGTGAATTGCTTCGAACGAACCGTTCGGGTGCCTATAGTGCATCTACATTGGTAGATTGTAACACCCGAAAATACCATGGTTTGCTCGTTGTTCCCGTGCCCGAGCTTGATGACGAGAATCATGTCTTGCTTTCATCACTCGACTGTACGGTGGTTCAACACGGTGCTGAGTTTAACCTCGGACTCCACAAGTATCAGGGGAATAACTTCAGCCCCAAGGGTCATAAGTACATCCGTGAATTTACGTGTGACGTTGTGCCTACCACGCTCTATCGTGTTGGTGGCGTTGTGTTGAAAAGGGAGACCATCTTCCAGGCTTATGAAGACCGTATCCTTATCCGCTATACGCTGGAGGATGCTCATTCTGCCACTACGTTGCGTTTCCGCCCGTTCCTGGCCTTCCGCTCGGTTCGCCAGTTTACCCATGAGAATGGTACGGCAAGCCGTGAGTATCATGAGGTAGATAACGGTATCAAGACTTGTATGTATGCAGGCTATCCAGACCTGTTCATGCAGTTCAACAAGAAGAATGAGTTTGTTTTCCAGCCAGATTGGTACCGGGGCATAGAATATCCTAAAGAACAGGAGCGTGGTTATGCCTCTAATGAAGACCTCTATGTTCCCGGATACTTCGAGATGAGTATTAAGAAGGGGGAGAGCATCATCTTCGCCGCTTCTACATCGCAAATCAAGACCAATACGCTGAAGACCCTCTTCCAGAAAGAGATTGATCTGCGTCAGCCCCGTGACAACTTCTACCACTGTCTGGTAGCTGCTGCTCACCAGTTCCACTATCGCGATCGCCGTAGCGGCAGTTCTCCAGAACATCTTGACGACAGTGACGATCGCTACCTGCTGGCAGGTTATCCTTGGTTCAAGGCCCGTGCCCGTGATACGTTTATAGCGCTGCCTGGTCTGACGCTTGCTATTGGGGAGCAGGACTATTTTGAACACGTGATGAAGACCGCTGAGAAGGGCCTGCGTGAGTTTATGAGTGGTAAACCGCTTAGCGTGAAAATCTATGAGATAGAACATCCCGATGTTCCCCTGTGGGCTATCTGGGCTATCCAGCAGTATGTCAAGGAAGCCGGCAAAGACCAAGGTTATAAGAGGTATGGCAAGCTGGTGAAGGACATTGTGAAATATGTCATGGACGGTGAGCATCCCAATATGAGGCTCGACGACAATGGCTTGGTTTACTCCAATGGTCGTGACAAAGCCATTACGTGGATGAACTCTACAGCCAATGGTTATCCTGTGGTGCCGCGTTCGGGCTATATTGTGGAGTTCAACGCTCTGTGGTATAATGCCCTGAAGTTCTGTGCTTCTATGGAGGCTGAGCTTGGTGACAAGAAGTTCGCCGAGAAGTTGGAGAAATGTGCTGAGCTTTGCAAGGCATCGTTCGTTGACACCTTCATGAATGAGTATGGATATCTGCTCGACTATGTAGATGGCAATATGATGGACTGGAGCGTTCGTCCGAACATGATATTCCCTGTTGCCTTCGACTACTCACCGCTTTCTCAGGATCAAAAGAAGAGCGTGCTCGACATCTGTACACGTGAGTTGCTGACACCAAAGGGATTACGCTCCCTATCACCAAAGAGTGGGGGATATAACCCGATGTATGTAGGTCCACAGGTTCAGCGCGACTATGCCTACCATCAGGGAACAGCCTGGCCTTGGCTGGGAGGTTTCTACATGGAGGCCTGCTTGAAGCTCTACAAGCGCACCCGTCTTTCGTTCATCGAACGTCAACTGGTGGGCTATGAAGATGAGATGATGTACCATGCCTTGGGCTCTATCAGTGAACTGTTCGATGGTAACCCACCGTTCCACGGACGCGGTGCTATGGCCTTCGCTATGAATGTGGCAGAGTGCAGCTCATGGAGAAATATACGTATCAAAAATAAATAAGGAGGAGAAGCTATGAAAGTTTTAATGTTTGGATGGGAGTATCCTCCTCACGTGTTTGGTGGACTGGCCACCGCTAACTATGGTATCTCACAGGGTCTGCATGCCCAGGGCAATATGGATATTACGCTTTGTCTGCCGAAGCCATTCGGTGATGAAGACCGCTCTGCTTGCAATATAGTGGCCATGAATGCTGTACCTATTGCTTATCGTGACGTTACTGCTGATTATGTCCGTGAGCGCGTCGGCAACATTATGGATCCTGATCTCTATTTCCGTCTGCGCGACCATTTGTATGCTGATTTCAATTACATGCATGTCAATGATTTGGGTGCGATGGAGTTTGCAGGGGGCTATCCTGGTAATCTGCATGAGGAAATCAACAATTACTCGATTATTGCCGGTGTGGTAGCCCGTACGCTTGACTATGACATTATCCACGCTCACGACTGGCTGACCTATCCTGCCGGTATCCATGCCAAGCAGGTCAGCGGTAAGCCATTATGCATCCACGTGCATGCTACCGACTTCGACCGTAGCCGCGGTAAGGTGAATCCAACGGTTTACTCGATAGAGAAGAATGGTATGGACAATGCCGACTGCATCATGTGTGTGTCTGAGTTGACCCGTCAAACGGTTATCAACCAGTATCACCAGGATCCGCGCAAGTGCTTTACTGTCCACAATGCCGTTTATCCATTGCCGGAGGAATATCAGGCCATTCCTCGTCCAGACCACACGGGTAAGGACAAGGTGGTGACCTTCCTCGGACGCATCACGATGCAGAAGGGACCGGAATACTTTGTTGAGGCTGCCAATATGGTGATTCGTCGTACTCGTAACGTTCGTTTCTGCATGGCAGGTTCGGGCGATATGATGAACGCCATGATTCATCTGGCTGCTGAACGTGGCATTGCCGACCGTTTCCACTTCCCAGGCTTTATGCGTGGTAAGCAGGTTTATGAATGTCTAAAGGATTCCGATGTCTATGTGATGCCTTCTGTATCAGAGCCATTCGGTATCTCACCTTTGGAGGCCATGCAGTGCGGAACACCATCTATTATCTCGAAACAGTCGGGATGTGCTGAGATTCTGACCAACTGCATTAAGGTAGATTATTGGGACATCCACGCTCTGGCAGATGCCATCTATTCCATCTGTGCCAACGAGTCACTCTTCCAGTATCTGAAAGAAGAAGGAAAGAACGAAGTTGACCAGATCACATGGGAGAAGGTTGGTGCATGGATTGCCACACTCTACAAGAGAACGCTTGGCTGGGAACAGTGATGATTTAAAGTTTATAGTTTAAAGTTTAAAGTTTAAAGTTTATGAAAACAATTTGTTTATATTTCGAGATACATCAGATAATTCATCTGAAGCGCTATCGTTTCTTTGACATCGGTACAGACCATTATTACTACGATGACTATGAGAACGAGCGCAGCATTACAGACATTGCCAATCGCAGCTACATGCCTGCCCTGAATGCTATCGGCGACATGATACGTGAAAATGGCCAGTATTTCAAAGTAGCCTTCTCACTCTCAGGAACAGGTATTGAGCAGTTGGAATATCATGCTCCACAGGTGATTGAGAAGTTGCAGGAACTGAACCAGACAGGTTGCATAGAGTTCCTTGCAGAACCTTATTCTCATGGCTTGTCATCCCTGGCAAACGAAGAGACTTTTGCACTCGATGTCAAGAAGCAGTGTGCTAAGATTGAGGAACTGTTCGGCAAGAAGCCTACCGTAGCCCGTAACTCGTCGCTGATCTACTCTGACGACATTGGTGGACAGATTGCCGCCATGGGCTTCAAGGGTATGCTGACCGAGGGTGCTAAGCATGTGTTGGGATGGAAGAGCCCTCACTATGTTTACAACTGTAACATCGCTCCGAACTTGAAGCTGTTGCTCCGTGATGTAGAGCTGTCAGATGATATCTCATTGCGCTTTAACAATCCCGATTGGGAGGGTTATCCTCTGTTTGCAGATGCTTACATCGACCGTATTGCACGCTTCCCTGAAGAGGAGCAGATTATCAATATATTCATGGAACTCTCGGCATTGGGTATCGCACAGCCTCTTAGCTCAAACATCCTTGAATTTCTGAAAGCTCTGCCCGCATGTGCCAAGGAGAAGGGAATCACCTTCTCAACACCTACTGAGATATGCATGAAGGTGAAGAGTGTAGGCAACCTCGATGTGCCCGATACCTTGTCATGGGTTGACGAAGAGCGCGACTGCTCTTGCTGGTTGGGTAACGCTATGCAGCGTGAAGCCTTTAACAAGCTGTATTCTGTAGCAGACCGTCTGCGCATTGCCGATGACCCACGCATCAATCAGGACTGGGACTACCTGCAGGCTTCTAACAACTTCCGTTTCATGACCACCAAACCCTCTAACGTAGGTTTGGATCGCGGTATCTATAGTGGACCGTTCGATGCCTTCACCAACTATATGAATATTCTGGGTGACTTTATCAATAGAGTAAATGCTTTGTATCCTCTCGAAATCGAGAATGATGAGCTGAATGCTCTACTCACTACCATCCGTAACCAGGGTGATGAGATTGAGATGAAGGATGCTGAGATTACTCGTCTGAAGGCTCGGTTGGAAAAATTTGAACCCGAGAAGGAAGAGAAACCGGCTGACCCTAAAAAGTCTGCTGCTAAAAAACCTGCTGCTAAAAAGCCAGCAGCCAAGAAGGTAGCAGCCAAACCTGTTGAGGAGAAGAAGGCAGAGTAGTAATCCCTCTGATTATTCAAAAAGAATAGGGGCGAGACTCATCAAGAGTTCCGCTCCTATTCTTTTTCATCACTTTTTATTTAATGCCTACAATCTTGGTGGGAGACTGTTCGCGATTGCGCTTGTTGACAACGGTAACTACAGATTGTGCCAGGTTGATGAAGGCTAGGCCCGTAGCGGTGTCGCTGCTGAGTGCAGCAGGCTCACCTCGATCACCACTGTCGCAGATGCTTTGAACTAATGGGATTTGTGCCAGAAGGGGTACATTCATCTCCTCAGCAAGTTTCTTACAGCCTTCTTTTCCAAAGATGTAATATTTGTTCTCAGGCAGTTCGGCAGGAGTAAACCATGCCATATTTTCAATGAGTCCGAGAATGGGCACATTTACTTTCTCGTTGCGATACATGTCTATTCCCTTTCTGGCATCAGCCAGGGCTACTTGCTGTGGTGTCGATACAATGACGGCACCTGTGATACTTAATGTCTGAAGTAGCGTCAGGTGAATATCGCTGGTTCCAGGAGGGGTGTCGAGTATGAAATAGTCAAGTTCTCCCCAGTTGGCATCTGCAATGAGTTGTTTCAGGGCGTTTGTTGCCATTCCGCCTCGCCAAAGTGTAGCCGTCTCGGGAGAGACGAAAAAACCAATGGAAAGCAATTTCACACCATAGGCTTCTATGGGCTCGATAAGCTGGCGTCCATCCACCTCAACGGCATAGGGACGGGCATCTTCGCAATTGAACATCTTAGGCATAGAAGGACCGAAGATGTCGGTGTCAAGTAGTCCCACCTTATAACCCAGACGAGCTAAGGCAATAGCCAGATTTGCCGACACGGTGCTTTTTCCCACACCACCTTTTCCAGAGCTTACTGCGATAATATTCTTCACATGGGGCAGCAGTTTGCCTACCTCGGGACGGGGCTTCGACTTGAATTCGGTCTGTATTTCAACTTCCACCTCTTTTCCGCAATGGTACTTGATAGCTGCTTCAGCCGCCTTAACGGTTGATTTGAGGAATGGGTCGGTGTCACGTGGAAATTCAAGTACTACAGTTACCTTGTTGCCATTGATAGCAGGCTGGTCAGCAACCATCTGGCTTTCTACCAGATTCTTCTTGGTGCCGGCATACGTTACCGTTGCCAGCGCATCCATAATCAGTTTGGGGTATAATGTCATCATTCGCCTTTCTTTTGTTAGGACTGCAAAGATACAAATAATCATGGGAAAAACAATAAAAAAAAGTCTTTTACTTTGTTTTTCTCTTTTTTTTTCGTATCTTTGCATCATACGATGGCATTGTTGCTTTGTAACATTGCTAAAGAGTAAAAACAGAGGGTACTAATTAAAAAATCAAGACTATGAATAAGGAGGAAAAATTTGTTATTACCATCAGTCGACAATTTGGTACGGGTGGGCATGAGATTGGTGCAGAACTGGCACGGAGACTTGGCGTGAAGTTGCTCGACAAGCAAATACTGAACGAAGTAGCTTCTCGTATTAATGCGGTAGAGGAAGCGGTGGAGAACATTGAAGCGCGCAATCCATTGTGGCGCGACGACTTTACCAATTTCTATCGTAACTATATGGCTAGCAATCAGTATAGTGGTCAGGAACAGGATAAGACGAGCCATGAGCTTTTCAAGGCTCAGTGTGATGCTATCAAGCGTATAGCCTCTACGGAGTCGTTCGTCATTGTGGGACGTTGTGGCTTTGATATCTTCGCCAATCACTCCAATGCGTTGAAAATCTTTATCCATTCCAGTATAGACTGCCGCAAGCGTCGTATTGCAGAGAAATATGATATCAGCGAATATGATGCAGCAGCCATGATAGTGGATAACGACTACAGCCGTCAGCTTTATACCAAGATGTTCACAGGACGTGACTGGCTGGATGCTACTAACTACGACATCTCACTGGATGTCCGGAAATTTGGTGTTAACGGTGCCGTTGACTTCTTGATGCATTGCATAGAGTAAGGATGAGCTTAAGGAAAAATAAAGAAAAAGTGGGGCGGTCGTTTGGCAGTCCCACTTTTTCTTTGTACCTTCGCAGCGATTATGAGTTTTACCACTGCTATATTGGAATGGTTTCGGGAGAACGGAAGGATGCTACCTTGGCGTGAGACAAGGGATGCGTATGCCATCTGGCTGTCGGAAATCATATTGCAGCAGACGCGCATAGAGCAGGGTCGCCCCTACTGGGAGCGCTTCATGAAGCGATGGCCAACCGTAGAGAGTCTGGCTGCTGCCACAGAGGACGAGGTTTTACGTCTATGGCAAGGACTGGGCTACTATAGTCGTGCACGTAACCTGCATAAAGCTGCTCAGCAAGTGGTGGCAATGGGTGAGTTTCCACAAACGATGGAGGGCATCAGAAGCATGAAAGGAGTGGGGGACTATACTGCCGCTGCCATCGGTTCGATAGCCTTTGGGATGCCGGTGGCTGTGGTGGATGGCAATGTGTATAGAGTGCTGTCACGCCATTATGGCATCAGCACGCCCATTAATACAACGGAAGGCAAGCACGAATTTGCTGCATTGGCCCAGGCATTGTTGCCTGAAAACGAAGCCTCTGCATATAACCAAGGTATGATGGATTTCGGGGCTTTGATTTGTACTCCTATGTCGCCCCGATGTATGGAATGCCCTTTACAGGAGACGTGTGTGGCATTGCGTGAGGGAAGGATAGGCGAACTGCCTGCAAAGCAGAAGACGCTGAAAGTAAAGGAACGCCACCTAACCTATATATATATAAGGTATAATAATATGACGGCTATCCATCGACGTGGTGAAGACGATATATGGCAGGGGCTCTATGAACCTTGGTTGGTGGAACGGGTTCCTGAGGGTGCTATACTGATTCGTAAAGACGTGAAGCATGTGTTGACCCATCGGGTTATCTATGCCGACTTCTGGTTGTGGGAACCTGAGCAGCAACCTGTATTGCCTGATGACTACTGTTGGATCAAGGAGGAAGATTGGGACCAGTACGGAGTACCTCGACTGGTAGAAATCATGCTGGATGAAATCAATAAAAACAAACTGGATAAATCATGATAAACTTAGCCATTTTTGTCTCCGGAGGAGGCTCGAATTGTGAGAATCTGATAAACTATTTCAAAGGGTCGGACTACGTTTGCTGTGCCTTGGTAGTGAGTAATAAGGCTGATGCCTATGCGCTAGTGAGGGCAAGAAACCATGGTGTGCCAACAGCAATAACTCCAAAGGCTGAACTGAACGATGCCAAGGTAATGATGCCTTTGCTGGAAAAGTATGATATAGACTTTATTGTGCTGGCAGGATTCCTGCCTCTGGTACCCGACTTCCTAATTGAGGCTTTCCCACGTCGTATCATCAACATTCATCCGGCACTATTGCCTAAGTATGGTGGCAAGGGAATGTGGGGACATCATGTTCATGAGGCAGTAAAGGCTGCTGGCGAGACGGAAACCGGAATGACGGTACATTATGTGACACCCATTTGTGATAGTGGTGAAATCATAGCCCAGTATAAGACACAATTGTCGCCCACAGATAGTGTGGACGACATTGCCGAGAAGGAGCACCTGCTGGAGATGGAATATTACCCAAAGGTTGTAGAGCAGGTCTTGAAATCTACATTCTAAAGTTACTTATGACGGTAGTTCTTACATTCTAAAGCTCCCTGTATTTGAAGTTTTTGAAGACGGCATAGCCATTGCCTGAAGCGAAGATGCCCGGTAATACGCTTTGGAACTCATAAAGCGTGTTATGATTGTAGCCCGAGCAGTCCATTCCCCATGTTTCACGCTTCCATTCCTTGCCGTCAAGACTGTACCATCCCGTGATGATATTGTCGCGGTTGACCAACCGTAACCACATGTGGGTGGAATGGGTAGTGTTCATGCCAGCACGTGTCTGGCCACCTTTCCGATAGCGATAACGACGTTCCTTGTCAAAACCTGTTCCTTGATAGAACAGACTGTTGTAATACATGACAAGTCCTGCTGTGACATCCCCTTGCAACTCTATTTCTGCCTCTATCTGATAACGATGACAGCCTGCCACAAACATCATCGGAGCAGAGGTTCCTGGAGAGTCGCCTTGTGCCTGGAGCGTAAGGGTGCCGTTGCTCACCTTCACCCGCTCAGGATTGAATGCCTTGTAGAATTTCCATTCAAACCCTAAGCGGAACTCAGAAAGCCTGCCGTGGCGATCAACACCGAAGCTCTTTTTGATGGGGTTGGCGATAGGCTGGGCAACATCAACGCTGTCATAGCGATGGAACCATCCGTCAGAATCCAGATAGAGAGGTTCCATCAGCGTTTGGCGTCCTAGACAGGTGAAGTCTTTCTCATAGCTGTGATATACGATGACCCACCCACCGTCAGGAGTGTCAATAACGGAACCATGTCCCTTACTCCACCAACGCTCCTCTTTGCTCCAAGTATGGATCAGCGGATTGTTGGGCGCGTTCACCCACGGACCGTTGATGCTGGTGGAACGGGCTTGTGTCACCATGTGGCTCGTGGGAGGACCTGCTGTGCCTCCTTCTGCATTGAAATAGTAATAGTACTTACCAATCTTCCGCAACTTAGGACCTTCCAGACAGAAGCCTTCCGTCTCCCATTCCTCGGGATAGGGCCATCCGTTATAAACTGTTTCCTCCGTGCCTGGTACAATGGCCAGTCCGTCGTCAGTTAGCCGCACTCGCTTGCCCGCACTCATAAATAACCATCGGGAACCATCCTCACCAACCACATGGCAGGGGTCGATGTTACGCACGTGCAGGTTGATGGGGTCACTCCAAGGTCCCTTAGGACTTCTGGCCCATACCACGTAGTTGCTGCGAGGTTGGGTAGCCACAGTAAAGTAAATATAGTAGAGGTCCTTGTATTTACAAATGTCGGGTGCCCATACACTGCCCAGATAGGTTTTGAGGGCATACGAGATGGTTTGCCAGTGGATAAGGTCTCTACTATGGAAAACGGTGAGTCCCGGCTGATAATCAAAAGCAGAGTGGGTCATGTAATAGTCCTCACCTTCGCGCATAATGGTAGGGTCAGGATAGTCGCCGCCAAGTATGGGATTCGTGAACGTTTGTGCCCCTCCAGGGATGCTCATTACGAGCATGCAAATTAAGAGTAGTTGTTTCATGTGTGGATGAAATGTCTTCTTAGGCTTTTTTCTTGAAATAGTCGTTGTACATCTTGATGATAAACACGATAAGGCTGCAACTTCCTGTCACCAGGTTGGTGAGGAAGAGCGACCAGATAACCTCTGGTTCGTGGAGAAGCGCCTGAAGAACAAAAAATAACGATCCCACGAACATCATGATAAAAGTCGGCATGGCAATGCCGTCCGTCTGTCGGGTACGAATGGTCTGGATAGCCTGAGGCAGATAACCCAGAATCATGGCTACGCTAGCCAAGACACCACAGATTTCATAAAATGTTCCTTGTTCCATAGTCCTAAATGTTTAGTTATTATAAAGTAAGCTGTTATTCCCAATAGGTGAGTGTGCGTTTTTGCAGGACGGTGGTCTGCTGGCTCTGCTGACCTTTCTCCCAGTATGAGAAGGTGAGTGAGTTGCTGGTCCAGTTGCCTTGCTCGTCACGTGTAAGGTAGTTGTTATGCATTGTGATGGTAAGGATGCACTCCTTGTTTTTGTCGTACACCTTTTGGTACTGGGTGATGATGTCACCCTGCACGTTAAAGTTGTACTCATTGATATAGGTGATGTTTGCCTCTGTATTGGTTAGGATGCGTCGCTTGATGCGGAAATCATCGTCGTATTCATACTTAACTATGCTGTGTCCCGTCTGCTCTGTCATCTGAGCGCTTTCGAGATAGCCATAGCGATTGTATTGCCGATGGGTAAGATCGGGGTTCTCCAGTTGGCCGTTCTGCATGAAATGCATGAACTGCTCCTCCGCCACGGCATTCTCTGTGACAACTTCTTGCACGGGTCCATGAAAGCCCAGGCATACGGCATCCTTGTAGAAGGCTGTATTGGGGAAATAGAATACACGGATATCGCGTGAGCCATTGTCGTTGTTGGCAATAGAGAGCTTAATGCTCCCGAAGTCATCGAGGAAAAAATAGGTGTCGTCGCGTTGGGAGAATTCTCCATGCTCTTTCTGTAACTTGTAAAGAAAATACTGCAAGTTCTTGGTAAGCATAGCCTCTGTGCTGTAAGGACCTATGGTGACATAAGCGGAGGTGACGAGGCGTGTCTCAACAGAATGACTCAGAATAAGCTTGGCGCGGATGCCATAGAAATTACCACGGAAATAAAGGTCTTCTCCGTCGTCAGACTGTCCCCATTCCTTAAATCCATTTGCCACCAGTTGCTGGCGCACACTATCTACGGAGCCTTCAATGGCAGTACCCATGAGGCGCAGGCTGTGTGGGTCACCCTGTGCATGCAGGCAGAGGGTGAGCCAAAGGAGCCCTATGACAGTCATTATCTTTCGCATTATGTTTGCAAAGATAATGTTTTTTCATTAGAAATATATACCTTTGCACCGAAAAAGTGATAGATTATGAAGATTTTTGCAGTTGGAATGAATTATATCCAGCACAATAAAGAGCTGGATGGAGCGTTATATAAACCAGAGCAACCTGTTATTTTCACCAAAGCGGACTCTGCATTGTTGAAGAACCACAAGCCTTTCTTCATACCAGACTGGAGTGAACAGGTCGATTATGAGACAGAGGTAGTGGTGCGCATCAGCAGGCTAGGGAAGAGCATCCCAGAGAGGTTTGCCCACCGTTACTACGATGCGGTGACTGTAGGAATTGATTTTACAGCCCGCGACTGGCAGCGAAAAGCCCGCAAGGAAGGGCATCCATGGGAAATCTGTAAGGGTTTTGACGGTTCCGCCGTCATTGGTGAGTGGGTGGAAAAAGAGAAACTGAGAGATGTACAGGCTCTTCACTTCCATCTGGACATCAACGGTAAGACGGTGCAGGAAGGTTGTACGAGCGATATGCTCTACAAAGTGGACGAACTTATCAGCTACATCTCGCAGTTCTTTACGCTGAAGACGGGCGATTTGCTCTACACAGGGACACCGGTAGGTGTGGGACCGGTACACATCGACGACCATCTGGAAGGTTGGTTGGAAGATCGAAAGGTGCTGGAGTTTAATGCGCGCTAACGCGCTAGTGAAAAGTAGATAGTGAATAGTGAAAAGTATGAAACAGATCGTAATCTTGAGGTGGATGATGCTGACGGCATTATTCACTATTCATTGTTCTCTATTCTCTAGCCATGCAATGGCACAGCGGTTTTTCAATCTGACCGCCCAGGAGGTTAAAATAGACTCTTTGTTGCCCGTATTTACCTATGCCTATCCCGTTGGAGCGCATTACGCCGACTCGGTGTATAGTGTCAATATTGCCTATCCCGAGTTCATTTCGATGAGTGAGGAGGAGGTGAAGCGTTATCATGCTATTTCAGATGAACCACTGAAAGCCATGCCCGATGTGACCCAGCGTATGACGGTGTCCAGGAAAAAGGGCACGCTTTATGTCTCTTTCGTGCCTTTGGTTTACCATAATGGACAGTATCAGAAGCTGGTAAGCTTCATGCTTGACATCAAGGGCAAGAAGATGGACTCTCGCCGTAGCAAACGTTCAGATGCCGTCAGCCGTTATGCTGATAATTCCGTTTTAAGAGAAGGTACATGGATTAAGGTGTGTATTCCCCAAACGGGTATCTATCAATTGACCGAAGACCTCATTAAGAAAGCTGGATTATCCAGTCTTGACAAGGTGAAGGTGTATGGTTATGGTGGTGGACTGCAACCAGAAAAACTGACCGAGGATTATCTGATTGAAACAGACGACTTGAAGGAGTTGCCCACCTGTTTGGTCAATGGTAAGAAACTGTTCTATGGTATAGGTCCTGTAACGTGGGATCAAAACCACCAGCGTGTGCGCAACCCTTATTCCGACTATGGCTATTACTTCCTGACAGAGAATGATGAGGAGTCTGCCACGATAAGCACGGAAGAGTTTCTGACAACTTATTATCCCTTGGATGATGACTATTGCTCTCTGTACGAGATAGACGACTATGCATGGTATCATGGTGGTCGGAATCTTTATGATGCACGGGAAATGGTGGCGGACAAGAGTTATACCTATGAAGTCAGTTCTACAGGAACCTCTACTGAGGGAGAGGTTACGATAAACCTCTCCGCGGCAGGTGGAGCTACTGTGTTGGTATCGGTAAATGACGAGGAGGTAGGAACGATATGGGTGCCAAACAATGGCAGCCTGGAAATGATGCGAACGGAGAAGAGGTCGTTCAGCGTATCGAACCTGCAAGCTATCAACCATATCGTGATGACCCCGCAGCGTGGTAGCGGAACGGTCAGGCTGGACTATATCTCCATTTATGCCACACAACCGCAGGATGCCCCTGACTTGACGGCAACATGGGATGAACCCGAGCTGGTGGGTCGTATCACCAATCAGAACTATCATGCTGCTGAGGCTGCCGATATGATTATTATCATTCCAGAAACGCAGAAGCTGAAGGCCCAGGCTGAACAGTTGAAAACGTTGCATGAGATACACGACGGGATGAGGGTACAGATAGTCCCTGCTGATGAGCTGTATAATGAATTCTCAAGTGGCACACCCGATGCCAATGCTTATCGTCGATACCTGAAGATGCTTTACGACAGGGCCGAGCGTGAGGAGGATATGCCCAGCTACCTGCTGCTGTTGGGCGATGGGGCTTGGGACAACCGCATGGTGCTGAGCACGTGGAGCACCTGTTCGCCCAACGATTTCCTGCTGTGCTATGAGAGTGAGAATTCCTATAGTGAAACCAACTGTTACGTGTCGGATGACTATTTCTGCCTCCTGGACGACAATGAGGGTGGCAATCTGGTGACAGCCGACAAGGCAGATGTGGCTGTAGGCCGCATATCTGCAAGAACAGCTGACGAAGCTCAGATTGCTGTTGACAAGATAATAAGTTATGTGGAAAACAAAGAGGCTGGCGATTGGCAGAATACAGTATGCTTCATGGGCGATGACGGTAACCAGAATCAACACATGGACGATGCCGATGCAGGAGCGCGACAGGTAGAGGCGTTGTATCCCAACTTGATGGTTAAACGCATCATGTGGGATGCATATACTCGAGTGTCGTCATCAACGGGAAATTCCTATCCTGACGTGACGCGACTTATCAAGCAGCAGATGCAGCAAGGTGCGCTGATAATGAACTATTCCGGTCATGGACGAGCTGATGCGATGTCACACGAATACGTGTTACGCCTGAAGGATTTCGAAGAGTCGGCGAAGTCCCGTTTCCCCCTGTGGGTGACAGCCTCTTGCGACATCATGCCTTTCGACGGACAGGAGGAGAACATCGGTGAGACTGCTTTCTTTAACAAGACGAGCGGCGCCATCGCCTTCTATGGTACAACCCGAACGGTCTATCAGAGTTACAACAGGCTGATGAATATGGTCTTCATGCGTTATGTGCTGAGTCTTGACGAAAGCGGCAGACCCTTGCCAATAGGCGAGGCTGTGCGACAGACGAAGAATGAGATGATAACCACGAAACTGGACCAGACACCCAATAAACTGCAATATTCCTTGTTGGGCGACCCAGCCTTGAGACTGGCTATCCCTACGCGTAACATCAGGGTTGACTCCATTAACGGAATACCCATTCAGGAAGGCACGGCTCTGACACTGAAGGCAGGCGTCACAGCTACCGTTAGTGGACATGTGGAGAGTGCTATGGACGATGAGGACGAGGCATTTGATGGCGTGTTGACAGCCGTGATGCGCGACGTGAAGGAAAAGGTTGTCTGCAAGTTGAACGACACCTCGGAAGATGGTGCTGACGACCCCTTTGTCTATTACGACCGTCTGAACACGGTCTATCATGGTAGTGACTATGTAAAGAAAGGTCGTTTCAAGTTCACCTTTGCGGTGCCCAAGGATAT
Source organism: uncultured Prevotellaceae bacterium (assembly GCA_902770195.1). Classification (GTDB taxonomy): domain Bacteria; phylum Bacteroidota; class Bacteroidia; order Bacteroidales; family Bacteroidaceae; genus Prevotella. The sequence goes on along the minus strand of CACXSA010000019.1, from coordinate 19,353 downwards.
CTACTACTCAGACCTGACGGCGTTGATGAACCTTTATGCGGTAGATAATGACAAGATTGTGACGGCACATGGCATCTGCGACAATCTGGTGCTGAATGGTTCGGAAAGTTCCAGTCAGAGCACGATAGGGCCTAACATCTATTGCTATCTGAACAGCACCGCGTTTACCAATGGTGGAAGTGTGAACAGCACGCCTTATTTCGTGGCAGAAATCAGCGATGAGGATGGCATCAATGCTTCTGGAAGCGGTATTGGTCACGACCTACAACTGATTATAGATGGAGAGATGTCGAAGACTTATTCCTTGAACGACTATTTCCAGTATGACTTTGGAAGCTACCAGCGAGGAATGGTAGGCTTCAGCATTCCAGCTTTGAGTTACGGACAGCACTCTCTGCGTTTCGTAGCATGGGACGTGCTGAACAATGCCTCGACAAGTGAGCTTACCTTCCATGTAGAGAAAGGACTGGAACCATTGTTCATCGATGTTGACTGCTCGCCGAACCCGGCCAGGACAAATACTACTTTCCGCGTGGTTCACGACCGTATCGGAACGCAGATGGATGTGAAGCTGGATGTCTATGACACCTCTGGACGCCATCTGTGGACACATTCCGAGAATGGGGTGTCTGCGGACAATACCCTTTCCTTCGACTGGGATTTGACGGTAGATGGCGGAAGAAAGCTGCATACGGGATTGTACCTATATAAGATAAGTATCAGCTCAGAGGGTAGTTCGTATGCTTCGAAGACCAAGAAACTAATAATTTTCACTCATCAATAAACGGATTATGAAAAAAACAAAGATAGTAATAATGGCATGTTGCCTATTTCTGGGCATGACAGCTAGTGCCCAGGACACGAAGAGTCAGTTCAACCCGATTCAACATGCGGTGATTTCACAGACCATTGCTCCTGATGCCCGTGCAGCAGGTATGGGTGATGTCGGTGTGGCCACTGATCCTGACGTGAACTCGCAATACTGGAACCCTGCGAAGTATCCGTTCTGCATCAGCAGGGCTGGTATCGCATTGAACTACACCCCGTGGTTGCGCAAATTGGTGAATGACATTGATTTGGCTTATGTGGCAGGCTATTATCGCATTGGCGACTATGCCTCCGTGAGTGGCTCGCTACGCTATTTCTCGCTGGGCGAGGTGATGACTGCAGAAGATGCTAATGCCATGACGGTGAAGCCTTACGAGATGTCGCTTGATGTGGGTGCTTCCCTGATGCTGAGTGAGAAGTTCTCCATCGCTGCGGTCATCCGCTGGCTGTATAGTGACCTGCGCTTCGACTATACGGAGAATGCCACGCCTGCTTCAGCTTTCGCTGCTGACCTGGCCTGTTATTATAACAACTATATCAATATCGGCCACCGCGAATGTCAGTTGGGCTTGGGTATGAATATTTCGAATGTAGGTAGTAAAATCAAGTATTTCGGTGATGATCGTTCCAACTTCATACCTGCCAACTTGCGCATCGGTGCATCGCTGATGGTGCCTGTCGATGAGTACAACCGCTTCACCATTGCTGCTGATGCTAACAAGTTGCTGGTGCCTACTGTTCCCAAGCAGAACGATGGCGAGTCAACGACAGACTACGAACAGCGCGTCATCAACGAGTATAACGAACTTGGCTCTATCGCAGGTATCTTTAAGAGCTTCCACGATGCTCCTGGCGGTTTCAAGGAGGAGTTGGAAGAAATTCAATGGAGTCTGGGTGCCGAGTATGTGTATCACGACCAGTTCACGCTGCGTGCAGGTTATCATCACCAGGCGGAGAGCAAGGGTAACCTGAAATATTTCACCGTTGGTGGTGGTTTTCGTATGAGTGTGTTCTCGCTCGATGTGGGTTATGTTATTGCTACAGCCAAGACCAACCCTCTGGATCAGACACTTCGTTTCACCCTTGCCTTCGATATGGACGGCATCAAGGACTTGTTTAGGAAATAATAAATAATTCTTCGACCTAAAGGTACGAAGCGACCAAAGGTCGAGCGGACAATTAAATGATATGATTAGAGTCGGAATGGGTTATGATGTCCATCAGCTGGTGTCCGGACGCGACCTTTGGATGGGCGGTATTAAGATAGAACATGAGTTGGGACTGTTGGGACACAGCGATGCCGATGTGCTGATACATGCCATTTGCGATGCTATTCTGGGTGCTGCCAATATGCGTGATATAGGCTATCATTTCCCCGACACCTCAGCCGAGACGGATGGAATGGACAGCAAGATTATCCTGAAGAAGACCATCGAACTGATAGCCACCAAGGGTTATCGTCTGGTGAATATCGATGCTACCATCTGTGCAGAACGTCCCAAGATGAATCCACATATTCCAGCCATGCAGCAATGTATGGCTGCTGTCATCGGAACCGATGCGGACAATATCTCTATCAAGGCAACGACTACCGAGAAGCTTGGCTTTACGGGGCGCCAGGAGGGCATATCGGCCTATGCCGTGGCGTTGATAGAGAAGTAATCTGTGGAAAGACCGCTCTTGGTGAGTAGCAAAAAAAATACCGCTACTCATCAACGAGCAGCGGCATCCAAAAGCCTATGTTTAACTAAAAATCCTTATTCTTAATAGATTCCGGCTTTTATACCGGAGGGCCTGCCTCTCAGCAGGAATATCTTATTAATACTAACCTTTTCAAAAATAAAAGAAAGTTATGAGCGCTTCACAGCGACCACTGTTTTCCACACATTTAAAACTTTCTTTTTACCAATAACTAAAAACCTAAAACTATAAATATTACTACTAACCTAAAACAATCTATTAACCAATCTTTGACTTCACTTAGTCAAAGCCGGATTGAACCGGTTGTCTTTGTTTGACGATGCAAAGGTACGAACTTTTTCGTTACGAACAAATACTTTTCAGCTTTTTGGTGTAAAATATGCACTATTCTTGACTTAAATCAAGCGATTGTGTGCGATAACAACAGTTGTTAACACATCTTCTATGCTTATTTACATTTTTTATTTAATAGATAATCTTGGTTTTTTCCTCGCTTATTCGTACCTTTGTCCCGCAACTTTGTAGATAGGATAGAATATAAATAGGTATGAGAGTACTGATTGTCAATACAAGTGAACGCACCGGCGGAGCTGCCGTAGCTGCCAACCGGCTGATGGAGGCGCTGAAGAACAATGGGGTGAAGGCGAAGATGCTGGTTCGTGACAAGGAAACAGACTCGCTGACTGTATGCGGATTGGCGAGCAAGTGGCGCGCGCAATGTAATTTCCTGTGGGAACGGCTGGTCATCTGGCTTCATTTGGGTATGAAACGCAAGCACTTGTTCGAGATAGACATAGCCAACTGTGGTGTGGACATCACTACATTGCCTGAGTTCCAGGAAGCCGACGTCATCCACCTGCATTGGGTGAACCAAGGCATGCTTTCGCTGAAGAACATTCGCAAGATACTGGAAAGCGGGAAACCCGTGGTGTGGACCATGCACGATATGTGGCCTGCTGCTGCCATCTGCCATTATGCCCGTGGCTGCGTGGCTTTCCAAACAGAGTGCCGCCATTGTCCGCTGATGTCTGGGGGGCTTGACTTCTCTCATCGGGTGTGGCAACAGAAGCAGCGCATGCTTCAGGGTCATCGTGTCACTTATGTGGCCTGTAGCCAATGGCTCGCTAACGAGGCTTGCAAGAGTGCCCTGCTGAAAGGTCAGGTGGTGACCAGTATTCCCAATCCCATCGATACTCATGTGTTCCGTCCTCTGGATAAGCAGAAGGCCCGTCAGTCGTTGGGACTGCCCACCGACAGGCGGATTATCCTCTTTGTGTCACAGCGTGTCACCGATCCGCGCAAGGGCATGAGCTATTTCGTGGATGCCGTCGGTAAGTTGGTGGAGAAGCATCCGGAGATGAAGCAGAACACGGTGGTTGCTATTCTTGGCGGACATGCCGAGGACGTCGCCTCGCAACTCTCTCTCCCAGTCTGTCCCCTGGGTTATGTCAGCAATCCGAAACGCATCGTCGAGGTGTATAATAGTGCCGATGTCTTTGTGCTTCCTTCGTTGGAAGACAACTTGCCCAACACGCTCATGGAGTCGATGGCATGTGGTGTGCCCTGTGTGGGCTTCCAGGTGGGAGGCATTCCCGAAATGATTGACCACCGGCACAACGGTTATGTGGCCCGTTTCTGTGATGTCGATGACCTGGCAGCAGGCATCCGTTACGTCTTGGACGAGGCCGATTATGCGGAGCTGGGCAAGTCTGCCGTGCAGAAGGTTGCCCAAAGCTATTCGCAGCAGAGCGTGGCCAAGCACTATATCGAAATCTATGAATCAGCTATGCTACCAAAAGAGATGAAGCGATGATACGGATTTCTATAATTACCATTACATACAATGCAGCGCGCACCTTACAGAGAACCCTCGACAGCGTGCTCAGCCAGACCTATCCCCACATCGAGCATCTCATCATTGATGGGGCTTCTAAGGACGATACCTTGCGGATAGCTCAGCAATACCAAGCCGCTAGTCGTCATGAGGTCATCATACAGTCGGAGCCCGACAACGGACTCTACGATGCCATGAACAAAGGACTCCAGAAGGCTACAGGCCACTACATCGTGTTCCTCAACGCAGGCGACTCGTTTTATGCCCCTGATACCATCCAGACGGTAGTCAATGCCATCACCCCTCATCCTTCAGACCTCATCCTTCAGACCTCATCCCTCCCAGCCGTGGTCTATGGCGACACAGCCATCACCGATGGCGAGGGTCGTTTCCTCCATCTTCGTCGTCATCGTCCACCCAAGGTGCTCACGTGGCGCTCCTTCAAGAAAGGCATGCTGGTCTGTCATCAGGCTTTCTATGCCCGTCTCGACATAGCCCGCCAGTTCCCCTATAACCTGAAATATCGCCACTCCGCAGATGTCGATTGGTGCATTCGCATCATGAAAGAAGCAGACCGCTTGGGGCTGCCCCTTGTCAATGCCAACGTCATTGTGGCAAACTTCGAGGAAGGCGGCGACACCACCAAGCACCACCAAGCCTCACTGTGGGAGCGCTTCGACGTCATGGCCGCCCATTACGGCTATGTACAGACCGTCCTCCTGCATGCCTGGTTCATCCTCCGCTCCGTGCTGATGAAGATAAATAAAAATAAGTGAGAGGTTCTCCGCCGGACGCTTCCCACGTTCTTTTTACGCGGCAACTTTCTTTTCTTCCTCCAGTTTCATGCCGATGCTGAACACCTCGGCGATGAGCAGGGCGAAGGCTCCTTCAATGACTCCTTCGATAATTTCTTCGACACCAAGGTCGAGGACGGTGGGGAAGTAGTGGCCGATGAGGACGAGGCACACAGAGGCCATCAGAGTGGCGGCGGCATACCAGCGAAGGAGGCTGATGTTCTTTCGGGTGAACACCTCGTTGCGGTTTATGTTCAGGATGAACTTAATGAAGCTGACGATGGCGGTGATAAGGCAACCCAGTACCACCAATGCGAAGCCAAATAGCAAGAGCAGCTGACTTTCCGTGATATTCTTTAATACTACTCTGTCGGATGACTCGTTGTTAGAGAAAAAAATGCTCATCACCAAGTCAATTAGTGTCAATGCTAATATCAGCACGCACAGGAAATTTATGTACTTTTTCATAATCTTATATATTTTAAATAGTAAGCTAAAATGCAAATTATTCCGTGATACGAATCTTCAGTTGATGTTTTTTGTTCTTGTCGATGGTGTATTTCTTCAGCACACCAGGACCGCACGAGCTGTTGCCCAGACCCATCACGGCGCAGTCGATGCTGAGGTAGGTCTTGCCCTGGTCTTGCAACTGGTAGTCGTGGGTCTTGGAATACAGGTATTGGGCAGAGTAGGGCAGGGCAGAGAAGGAGAAGGCTTCATCAACGGCTTCGATGCGGAGCTTCTTACCCTTCTTGGTCTTCAGCTCCACGAAGGTGCAGTCCTCGTGGTTGCCGGAATCCTGTGGACGGGGATAGTGAACGTATTGCTGGGAAACGGTTGATTTCCACAACCCAATGGGGCACGACTCCTTGCGGTCTGGATAGTTATCCCATGGTCCGCGTCCATACCATGAAAGCTGTTCATATTCGCGAGGCAGCTCGATGACGATGCCCAGTCGGGGAAGTGGCGGCAGCGAGTCGGGAATCTCGAAGGTGAAGGTAAACTCGTTGCCTTGCTGCTGGGTCGTCATGGGAATGCGCAAGGTGTCCAGTCCGCAGCGTTTCCAGTCCTTAGCCAGCCAGTTGCCGAAACTCTTGTCGTTATCCGTCGGAGCACGGAAAACCTGCGGTTTGATGTTAGATGTAAGATGGATGATGTAAGAGGTAAGAGCCTTTGATTTCGACACCTTGGGCTTGACAGCCTTGGTCTCAGGATACTTGTCGGCTATCTCCTGTTGGCTCATGCCACCATAGATGGCTTGCACTTCGTAGTATTTGGGTGTCAGCGTGCGGTCGCTCAGTACGACGCCATTCATGCAGAAGGCGTGCAAGTTGGGCTTGTCACCAAAGTCACCACCATAGAGTATGGCGCCCCTCGGGATACCAGCCAATTTCTCATTTCTCATTTCTAATTTCTCATTTAGGGCTATGCCCTGATCCACCCAGTCCCAGATGAATCCGCCCAGCATGCGGGGATTGGAGTTAATCTCGTCCCAATACTCTTTGAAGTTGCCGAGGGCATTACCCATGCAATGGGCATATTCGCTGGTGAGCACAGGGCGCGGACCACCATCGGAGCCTACCCATGTACAACGGTCGCCCGTCTTGTTGGCTATCTCCAGGAGGCGCTCCCAACGGGCATTCTCCGCACGCTCCTTGTCAGAACCCTCAGGAATGCCGGGGTTCAGGTATTCCTGCATCACACGGGGATAGAAGCGCGAAATGACATCAACGGTAGAAGGGTCGGGAATCTCTTCTCCCTTACCTGTATAATTACCCTGAGCACCCTCGTAGTGAACGGGGCGTGTGGGGTCGAACTCATGGAGCCAGGCGGACATGGCAGCCTGGTTGGGTCCATAGCCGCTCTCGTTGCCCAGACTCCAGAAGATGATGCTGGGGTGGTTCTTGTCGCGCTCAGCCATGCGAATGGCTCTATCCAGGAAAGCATCGCCCCAGTCGGGGGTGGAAGCTAGTGTCCCTCTCAGTCCATGGGTCTCAGCATCAGCCTCGTCCATCACATACATGCCCATCGAGTCGCACAGCTCATACCAGCGCGGACAGTTGGGGTAGTGGGCCAGTCGGACGGCATTAATGTTGGCCTGCTTCATCAGTCGCAGGTCTTGAAGCATGCGCTGCTCCGTCATCACACGGGCGGTATAGGGGTCGTGCTCATGGCGGTTGACACCCCGAATCTTGATGGCCTTGCCGTTGATGAGCAATTGTCCGTTCTTGATGCTAATGCTTCGGAAACCGACTTTCTGCGTCACTTGCTCGACTATGGTGCCATTGGCCTTTTGCAGTTGTAGGCGGAGGGTATAGAGGTAAGGCTGCTCAACACTCCACAGTTTGGCATTGGCCACCTTTATCTCCATGCGGTTGAACTTGCGATGACCACGTTGCGGGAACCACTCGTTCATGCGGGCTGCCTTGTGTTGCAGATCGAGAACCTCATCGGCAGCTATGGTGTCGCCACCTACAGGACGGTTGGCATCCAAAAGGGTGGCTACAAGACGATAGCCCTCGCCCGTCTCGCCATTATATACGGAGAACTGCGGGTTCATCTGAAGCACTCCATCCATAGAGGCACGAACGGCCACATCACGGAGGCGGACATCAGGAGTGTGATAAATCAGCACGTCACGATGAATACCACCGAAGCGCCAGAAGTCCTGATCTTCGAGATAGGAGCCGTCGCTGTATTTATACACCTCGACAGCTATCTGGTTTTCACCTTTCCTGATATAGGGGGTGATGTTGAATTCGGAAGGTTCCATAGAGCCTTGGCTATAACCAACCCGTTGACCATTTATCCAGACATAGAAGGCAGACATCACACCCTCGAAGCGCAGAAAGGTCTGACCCGATTGCCAACTAGCGGGCAGGGTGAAGGTACGACGATACTGTCCTGTGGGGTTTCGTTCCTCGTAGGTGGTCCACTCCTTCTTGGGCTCCTTCATTACATAGGGCGGATCAATCTTAAAAGGATAGCCTGCTGAGATATAGATGGGGGTGCCGTAGCCGTTCACTTCCCAGTTGGCAGGTACGGCCAGTTTGTCCCATGAAGAGGCGTCATAATCTGTGCGGTAGAAGTCGCGGATGCGCTCGTCGGGAGTCTTGGTCCATCGAAACTGCCACGTTCCGTTCAGGCTCACCATGCGGTCGCCCTGTTGCGCTGCATAGGGAATGAAATAGGCACGGGCGGGTTCACGATTGATTTGCAGTACGTGGTTGTCCTCCCAGTCATGTTGCTCTTCGGCAAATATAGTGGTGGCAGGTAATAATAGCCCTATCAGACTATAAAGGATTCGTTTCATTGTACTTCTAGTTCTTTAAATTCCACATCCTTGGTGTCGATACGCAGTCGGTAGGTTCCGGCATTAATCTGGGTACCTGTCGTTGTTGACAGCATCTTGAACTTGTTGGGTGTCGGGGGGAAGGTGACATCCGTATCCACCAATATCGTATTCTTGGAGTCAGTAACCGTCATGCGGGCTGTTACAGGCTGTCCGGTACTGTTCTTGTAACGGAAGCGAAGGGCATACTCCTGACCGAGACCAGGGGTAATGATGAAGGAAGTGGCATTGCTCACAGCCTTTCCTACGACCTTTTCCGGCTCATAGACCGAGGCAGGGCGTGCCTCTGTGTCCTTGGGCAATTCCTCCTTTGGCAGTTTGGCAATCGTATCGGTATCGAGGGCTTTCCAGTTTACGGCAAGAGAGGATAACTGCTGGGCAGAGAGGGTAATACTCTCCCGCTGGCTGGCTATGGCAATACCGCAGATGACAGCCTGACCAGCCTTTACTTCTGGGAAGGAGATACGCAGGCGTCCTTCAATAGCCTTGGCATAGACCACACGCTTCATGGCACCACAGTAGCCCGCTTCAGCCCATGGGTCAAGGTCGTCAACTACCGTCTTTCCGTTGACGGCTACATCGAAGATGCGCAATCCCTCATAGTCGGCTGTCTCAGAGGCTTCTCGACCGTGCCACGGTTCTGCGAAATAGAGTTCTATGCGATAGGTGGCGGTGTCGGATTGCTGTGATAAGGCAGGGAGCACGGGCAGATCATACCACAGACGGTGGCGTCCGAAACGGAAATATTGGAACAACTCATCGCTCTGGGTGCCTCGAATGTCGTTGGTGATGTGGCGCTGGCTGGCCTGCAGGGCATTGATATCTTCGAAATCTTGTCCCCAAGAATGGCTATGCAGGGTGTCATCGGCCAGCCATTGCTGTCCGAACTCATCCTGGAAGGCATTGCCGCCACAATTGATGCGATAGAGGTAGTGATAGCCCTTGGCACCCTTCACGAGGTCGCGGTTTCTGTCGGCAGCGGTCTTGTTTGTCGCCATTGAATGGCGACCTACAGGAACGTAGCGCTGGCGGTACATGTAGTAGGCAGGGGTAGGCTCCTCCCAGGCGGTGACCAGGCCTTTGTAGTTGATGGGGCCTATCTTGTCAATGCGCCGCAGTGCACCGTCGGGCTGGACGCGACCGGGGTTGTCGTGCGAGTTGAATATCCATTGGAAATGACCGCAGACACTATCCTTGGCACTCTCCGCCAAACGGGCTTTCGTCTCCAAGAGCCTGGTGAACGACTCCTCGCTGTATTTGGCTGTGCCGTGCAGGTCGATGGTGCGCCAGGCACCGTACTCGCCATTCAGCAGTTGCTCAGCACGCTTCAACTCGTTGTCGTAGTTATCGGCAGAGCCGCCATAAGTGCCGCTCCAGTTCTGTATGACATTCCAGTCGGTACCCTCGCCACCATTGCAGGTGGTGATGGCTCGCTGGTTCTGACAAGTGGGATCCATGCTGCGGATGATGTCGCTGCACTCCTCGGCAAAAGCCTTGGGCAGCACACTTTCGTTTTGTAGTCCCCAGAGTATGATGCTGGGGGAGTTACGACGCTCCTTAATCCAACGCACCAGCAGACGCTTGAACGTGTTGCGGAACTTATGGGTGTCGTACCAGATATGGGCAGAGAACTGGCTCCAGAACAGGATGCCCTGTTCGTCGCACAACTGCTGATAGAGCAGGTGATGGGGCTGATGAGCCTCGCGGAGCGCATTGAAACCGGCATTGGTAATCTGCTTCATGCGGGAGCGGATTTGCTCTGGCGTGAAGGCATGACTGGCTCCCAACAGGTGCTCGTATTCGCAGGTGCCATTGATGAAAACAGGTTGACCGTTCAGGTAGAAGCGGTTGTCGTTGGCCAAAACGTTGCTTGGTTCAGAAGAACGCTGGCGGAGCACGGGCCACGAGATGCTGCGGATGCCAAATGGGGTGCGCACCTCGTCGGTGGTTTTTCCATCGCGCTTGATCATCGTAGAGAGGTTATAGAGATAGGGATCCTCTAGGCTCCATCGATGGACGTTGATGACAGGCTCGGCATGGTGGACGGTAGTAGCGTCGCCAGGTCTCAGCGTTACGATCATAGCATGGCGGAACACCTGCTTGCCACTGGCAAGGGTGAACTTGTTAACCAGTTCGAAGGTCTGCGCCTGTTTGGTGTAGTTCTTAATCTCAGTATCTATGAAGATGCTGTCGCAAGCAGCATTGTTCCATATATGAATGCCAAAGGGTTCGATGCGCACGGCATCTGTCTCTATCAGGGAGACGGGACGGAAGATGCCAAAAGGCTGCGAGCCTTCGCTGAAACCCCATTCCGACGAACAGCCGCCACAAACCCAGGGGGAGGCTGTCTGCATGGCAGGATGATTGACATTGACCTGCAACTCGTTCTTGCCATTCTTCAATCGGTCGGTGATGTCAAGGGTCCAGACGGTGCGACCCACCAGTTCCTCAGGATACTTATGCCCATTGAGGATGACGGTGGCATAGGTGCCTACACCCTCAAACTGGAGGAAGTAGCACTTTCCGTCCTGCTTCTTAACATCGAAGGTCTTATGGTAGGTGGCCTTTCCGTGCAGGTTGCCGTGACGCAACTGGCGGTAGCCGTAATAATCGTCGAAGTTGTGGGGGATGTTGACCGTTGCCGCGAGGGTATCGCGCCCTGCTGAACAGCGGGCTGACCAGCCTTCGTTGAGCGAGGTGACGGTGCGGCGACCCTTGTGCTCGGGTTCTGGGAAACGCACTTCGCTACGTCCCATCGGCACGCTGGTGGCTACGGCAATACCTCGTTGCTGGTCGTTGTTCACGGCACAGTAGAAGTGATAGACCACGCCGTCGTGCTTCACCACGTAACTCTTGTGGGCAAACATCTCGTCGTAAGGCTTGGAGGGGACGATGAGGTCGTCGCCCGTCCAGTCTTCCCAATGCAGTAAGTCGCGGCTGACGCTGAAAGTGTTATAGGCATTATACTTGCGGTCGGGGTTGTAGGCAGAGAAGTAGAACATCACGAAAAGGTCGTCCATCTTCACTATCTGGGCATCGCCTGTAATGATACCTGGGGCCTCATGGAAATAAACGGGATTCTTGTCATAACGTTTCCATTTCTTCAAATCGTTAGACAGGGCGATACCGATGCGCTCGGCCTTGAGATTGTTGGCAGGATTGATGCCACCGGCATTATAGAACATGATGAAGCGGTACTTGCGAATCTCGGGCGGCAGCAAATTGTTCACTTTTCCCTTTTCTTTTTTCACTTCATAGATAGTGCTCTTATATTGCACCAACTTCTCCCACCATTGCACGTCTTTGTCGTCGATGCTGAGCAGGGGCTTCTCATTGCTCTGCCATTCGTGAGCCTGGGTGATGTCACCCTGTGTCCATGCCATACCGATGTTCAGCGGTTCGCGAACGGCTTCATAGCCTGTGCCGTGACCTCCGATGTAGGTCATCCAATAGTTTTTCTTGTATTTCGAGATACCATAGCTGCCTCCCCATGTCCAGTCGATGAGGGCAGGGAACCCTCCACGCTGATTGGCATCCCATCGCGTGGTGTCCGACGGATAACTGAGCAACCGGCCTTGTGTCTGCCAATGCAGCAGGTCGTCACTTTCAGCCAGCCATGTCTCATAGCCGCGTCCGTCCAAGCCATCCTTGCCATTATAGACAACATAGGTCATGAACCATTTCTCGCCTACACGGAACACCGTCGGGCAGTCTATCTTGTGGTAGTTGTCCGTAGGTGCTACCACCATACCGTATTTATAGGGAGTGCGTACCTCGTCGTAGATGCGCTGCATCACCTCCTTTTCAATGCATAATGCATAATGCGTAATGCATAAAGAGAGGGTTGTCAACAAGAATCTTTTCATCATCGTAATTATGAATTATGCATTCTTCGACCTAAAGGTACGAAGCGACCAAGGTCGAGTCTGAATTATGAATTATTTCTGAAAGAGCCAATCTACCTCGCCCGACGGACCATTGAGTCCACAGTCGCGTGGCTTGATGTCGCTCTGGGTGAAACCTGCTACCATTAGAATGCCTTTGGGCAGGCGGATGGTGTTGCGACCTGCAGGCAGCGAATACTGGTGGATATTCACCTTGGGCATCTGCACGATGCTGATGGCATTGGTCAGGATGGGCTCTGCCTGTCCGTATTCATTACCCGTAGCGTCAATCTCCAACTTCGGGGCTTTGGCAAACTTCTTGTCGTCGTCCTTGAAGAGACCCACGAGCAGTTTCACGGGCTTGTCGCTCTCATACTCGATGGTAGTGCCCACGATGCGGGTTGTGTCACGGTTCAATACCAGTGCCTGCAGACCTGCCAGTTCGGGAGCCAGCGAGTCAACGGGTGTGTCGGGACGCTTCTCGAACAGGATGGCACCTTTCTTCAGGGGCAAGAGGTGAGCGTTGAGCGGTGAGTGGATGGTGATCTGGGCAGGCTGGGCGGGCTGTATCTTGATGGCGGAGGCTGGAGCAGGGTTCTTTAGCTTCTCGATGTTCTCCTTGAAGGCATCCAGTTCTGCCTGATAGACCACAGCCAGCTCGCTCCACGTCTTCATCTTGCCGCCGTCACCGCCAACAGGAATACGGCGTTGGGCTGTCTGCATGGAATTGGCATAGAGATACCAGTCGTCCGTCATACGACTCAGGTCGTACCAGATGCTGAGGCTCTGTTCCAACCAGATGACAGCTGTTTCCAGGTGACTGATGTCCTGTGTCCACTTATAGCGTAATACCTCGGCAGCTGCCCGTACTTTTAGCTGGAAAGCCTTGGCAAAAGAGGCGTAGCACAGCATGTCGTTCCACACACGCTGGTATTCGTCGGCATGGCGGGTGGGGGTTGCTTTGGCAGCTCCCATCTCGACAAGGGCGCGGTCGCCGTGGTTCACACACTGGTCAACGATGTCGAAAGGTAGTTCACCCACGTGTGGCTGTCCCTTGTGTTCCTTCTCGATGTATTCAATGAGCTTCTCGCCCTCAGGACCGCAACTCTCGTAGAAACCGGGGTAGATGGTGTATTTGTATGGATTTACCAACTCACCCATCGTCATGCCCAGCAGCAATGTCTGACGGTTGCCCTCCGTAATACCGAAGCGGCGCAGAAGTTTCGGTGCTATCTCGCCCGCCTCGTCGTAGGCGTTGAGCACATGACCGGCAGCAATGGTATCGATGCCGTAGTAGTCTGCCAAAGTCTTTTTCCAGAAGGTCTTGTCCAATCCTCGCTGGTCGTTCCAACTGTATCGTCCCCATGCCTGATACCACATCCAGTCGCGATCCAACTGCTTCAGGCGTTCTCCGTTGGGGAGTTTATCTGCGGTATAGGGCCAGTCCCAGTAGGAGGCCTGCGGATAGAGGTGCAATCCCTTCGATTGGTGCACACGGTGCATGGCCTGAACGGTCTTCTGGATGAAGGCGGGTGATGACCAGCGCCAAGGTTCCAGATTGGCCAGGATATGTACATTATCGATATGCACGGGAGCGGCAGCAGCCAGTTGGCGATGGGTCTCACCCCAAGGTCCTCCAGGTGTGTAGGTGGTCAGCGACTCACCGGTATATTTCGACATCGTGTAGATGTTGGGGTAGAGGGGCAACGACTCTTTGAGAACCAATGGCCCGTCGGTATCGTGCGAGCGCAACACCACAGGAGGAATATCCTTTCTGCTGCTGGCCTTCAGTCCATCCTTGATGCCGGGGATTATCGTTTCCTTCATCCACTTCACATCATCCTCAATGGTTGCCATGGCTTCACCCAGACATACCAAAAGACCGACGTTAGGATAGTTCTCGATGAAGGCAGCGATGCTCTTTCGGGTATAGTCACTAATCAATGGCGTGATGGGACGGTGGCGATCCTGTGTCTTCAGTCCGTAATGATCGGCAAAGGGCTTGCTTAGGATGATGTTATAGAACATCTGAATCACCCAGATGCCGCGTTTGTCGGCCTCGTGGGTGAGGAACGAGAAGATTTCTTCGTTTTTCTTGAACGTCTCCTCATCTACCTCCAGAGCGAAGGGGTATTCCTTCAATTTCACCAGCGAGGCAAAGGGATGCCCGTTCCACAGGTATAGCGAGTTGTATTTGTTCTCCACCATCATGTCGAGGTATTTCACCCATTCAGCCTTGTCGTAGAACCAAGGGAAGTTCTCGGGGGTGTAAGGGTATTCATAGACACCATGCCCCGGCAGATACACCGTCTTCTGCAGTCCGATACAGGTGCCTCGCATTACCATTCCTGGACTCTCTTGTATGGCTTGTTGCGATGACATCGCAACAAACTTTTCAAGACCGCCGGCCTGCTTGATGCGCTCTGCCAGTTCCACACAACCGTAAATGACACCCGTGGCGTCATTGCCCGTCACCGTGATACCCTTCTTATTCTTGGCTATCGTATAACCTTCTGCTGTTCCGCTGTTTGCGTTCGAAAGCATAATCTTGCAGTCTGCTTTCTTGGGATTGACGGTATAGCCCATCTCGGTTAACTTCTTCTGCAGGTATTCTGCAGCATATTGCTCACGTGCAGATGCTTTCTTTCCTGTCTGGATACTAATTCGTTGCGCCATAGCCGTAATGGCTAATAGGGCGATAACAGCAATGACTGTAATTTTCTTCATTTTTAAGTAGTTTTATTATATAAAAAAGACTGATAACATCGTTATTTGTCATCAGTCCTTATTGGTTCATGGGTTAGAGTCGTTTTTTTGCTATCGGTTACTTCTTTTTAGCCTTCTAATCGGCGAAGCCGCTTTCTTGCTAAGGCAAGCGTCACCCTTCGGGATGCCGAGCGGATCTTGGTCAAAGAACTGCTGGACATAGGCTCGATACATGGTGCGCCAGTCGCGTCCGCTGTTGGTGAAATATGTTCTATCAGCTGTAGGTCGTTTACCCAGCCTGTTGCTTTCTTCAAACTGCCTTCATCAATCACTTGTGCCTACACCGAAATGGTCATACAGAGTGCAAGGAGAATCACCCAAAAACCTTTCTTCATCATGTTCAATTCTAATTGGTTATGTCTTTGTGTATTATTAAGAAGACTGACGAACAGGTTAATTGTCATCATCCAATAACTCTCCAATAACTCTCTAATTACTCTCCTATTCAACTCATGTTCTCCTACACTCCATCCTAGTCCTTTCCTTACTCCATCCATACTTGTTGTCCGATTGTTGTCCGATTGTTGTTCGATTGTTGTCCGATTGTTGTCCGATCACATAACGGACAACAAACGGATATCAGACGTACATTAAACGAACAAAGACAGGCGTTAATACTTAGGTGAATTGGGGCAGAGGTAATGTTGCTAATGCCCTAAACATGCTTTCTTTATGAGCCTTCTTAGAGTTCCGTTGGAGTTATTTGAGTTCGTTACTGTAAAGATAGTGTTACAGGGGTGAAATCTTTAATGAAATGTTAAATTTGTGCCTTAACGAAAAAATATTTGCGAAATAATTTGGTTTATATTATAAACTTCTTTATCTTTGCACCGTGAACCGGACACAATAGGCCAAAGACGTGTTTTCTGCAGGAGCACGGACGAGGCTAGAGAGTAGTAAAGCAAATGTAGAACAACTTTAAAATGAAACAACAATGGAAGAAAAAAGTAATCTGACAGCCGAGCGCAGTCTAGAGATTATTAGAGAATCAATAGAACGCAGTCAGCGAACCATCAACAAGAATTCGGCTCTGCCGCTTATCTGGTGGGGAGGCTGTGTTGTCGTGTTTTCGCTTTTTATCGCATACCTGTGGAAGAATCATGGTGGGCCAGTGTGGAATATGCTTTGGGCTGTATTATGGTTGATAGGATATGCAGGCAATTGGATGATTGACAAGCGAAGGGAGAGCGTACCTACAACCTTTGTGGGGAAAATCGTCAGTTATGTGTGGTCAACATTTGGCATATTCTGCTGTGGTATAGGCATGATATTCGGTTTTATCGGTTGCGGTGTGTTACCAATGGAACTGATTTTGCCCAAAGTGTATGCATTTGGCTGCATTACAAGCGTCATCTCCTTGTGTTTTGGGATGGGTACGACCATCATGGGACTTGTCATCCGAAACCGCATCATTCAGGTATGCGGTCTTATCGCGGGTATCGGCGGATTTTTCGGTGCTTTGCATTTCTCTGGTCATACACAACTCTATGTGATGGCTATTGTGGCCTTGATTGGTCTGATTGTGCCAGGCATAACGATTCTCTTGCAAAACCAGAAATAAGGAGGTACGAACATGTTCAAGCCATTAGACCCCCTGCTTCACTCCGAGTTGCGTCTAGCCGTGATGTCGCTGCTCATCAACACTGAAGAAGCTGAGTTCCCGTACATCAAGGAGCAGACGGGAGCCACGGCGGGCAACCTGAGTGTGCAGATAGACAAACTCTCGGCAGCGGGCTACATTGAGGTGGAGAAGACTTTTAAGGGCAAGAAACCCTGTACCCTCTGCCGTATCACACCTACAGGACTGAAAGCCTTTGAGGAATATGTTAAAGCTCTGAAAGGTTATCTTAATGTAAAAAAGACATGAAGACAAGATTTATCATTCTATTTTTATTGATTGGCTTCATAGCTATCGTAACAAAAGCACAAGTCTGTGACATAAAAGGCGATTGGACGGGAAAGCTGAGTGTGTATGGAAATGAAATTCCACTTGTGTTCCATTTTGATGGTGAGAAATGTACGATAGACTCGCCTGACCAAGGCGCAAAGGGTATTCCTGCCCAGTTGGAACGCACGGCAATGGGCATCAAAGTCGCCGTTCCGTCTATCAATGCCAATTATGAGGGTGTCAATATAGGCGATTCCGTTATGGGTACGTTCAAACAACATGGGCAGTCGTTCCCGCTGACTCTCAAACCAGGCTCAGTGAAACGTAACCGTCCGCAGACCCCAACGCCTCCCTATCCGTATCAAGCGCAAGAGGTGAATTTCAGAAATGGCGATGCCGTATTGCAAGGTACGCTGGTCACACCAGAAAATGTTTCCAGTCAAACCCCGGTACTGTTGATGGTGACAGGCAGCGGCCTGCAAAACAGGGATGAGGAAGTCTTTGAACACAAGCCGTTTGCTGTGATTGCTGACGCTCTGGCGCGGCAGGGCTTCGCTACGCTTCGTTATGACGACCGTGGCTTCGGCGAATCAAAGGGCGACCTCGTGAATGTCACCACAGAAGACCTCAAAAACGATGCTTTGGCAGGAGTGGAACTCTTGCGTAAACAGTTTAACCGTGTGGGCATACTTGGGCATAGCGAAGGGGGCACCATCGGACTGATGTTGGCAGCCGAGGGTAAAGTGGACTTCGTGGTGAGTCTGGCTGGAGGTGTCGTTTCGTTTGAGAAAACACTGTTGGAACAAAACCGATGGACACTTCAAAAGACTGGATATTCGCGAGATGTGATAGACCGCTATTGTACGGCACTCGAAAGCCTGTTCGACGATCTGAAAGCTGGCAGGAATCCTGAAACGACCAACCACAGCCTACCTACAGAACTGGAGAAAAACCTACAAATAGCAAAAGTACAGAGCAGTACACCCTATATGCGCTATTTCCTTGCACTGGACTTGACCGACCGTCTGGGAAAAATAACCTGTCCTGTGCTGGCGCTGAACGGAACAAAAGACCGTCAAGTGAACAGCGAAGAAAACTTGAATGCTCTTATGGACAGGTTGGCTGGTCAGAAAGAAATCAAAGCCATAGAAGGACTCAATCACATGTTCCAGCACTGCAACACAGGCGATCCGAGCGAATATAAGGATATCGAAGAAACTTTTGCGCCAGAAGCCCTTGAAATCATCACTACATGGCTGAAGATGTTTAAATAGCAAGAGCTTGATAAGAGGCTAATTAGTTGTCTGCCAGACGGCGCAGCTCCTTTAACCCAAATCAGTCTAAAGACCGATTTGGGTTTAATGTCTCAAGAACAATTTGGTTGCGATGCCAGTTCTCCCAGAAGTGTAGCATCACATATCCTTTGCCCATATACTCTTTCAGTTCATGATAGTTACCCAATGTGTCCACAAGCAGCACGTTCTCATAAACACGGAACAGGGGACTGGTACCTCTGTTCCAGTTTTGCGGAATTTTTCACTTTTCAGCCTTTAAAGTTGCTTGATTTGAAAACTTTTTGTAATTTTGCAGCCATGAAAGCCGAAAGAACCATATCAGCGTACAAGAACTACTTCAGAGACTTCATCAGTTCACTGACTGAAGCCGAAACCCGGAAAGTGTTCTACGTTATTGATATGTTGAAAACACAGGAACGAGTCAATGCCAAGTTCGTCAAATACCTGCGCGACGAGATTTTTGAACTCCGTGCCGAACATGGCGGTAACATCTTCCGTGTGTTCTTCATCTTCGACGATGGAAATGTGGTAATGCTCTTCAACGGATTCCAGAAGAAGACGCAGAAGACACCGCAGAGCGAGATTAACAAGGCAATACAAATAAAAAAGGAATACTATGCAGGAAAGAAATGACATAATGAGCGTTGACGCTATGATGGACGAACGCTACGGAAAGGTGGGAACACCAGAGCGCGAGGCATTCCGTAAGGAGGCTTATGCCTATTGCGTGGGGCGGATTATCAGTGATGCTCGTAAGCGCGAGAAGGTCACCCAACAGGAATTGGCTCAGCGTGTGGGAACCAATAAGTCGTATATCTCTCGCATAGAGAATGGCAGCGTGGAGCCTGGTGCAGGTATGTTCCTCAGAATCCTCAGCGCCCTTGGCCTTCGCTTTGAAGTGTCGCAGCCCTTGGCATTTGGATAATTGAAACCATATATAATATTAATGTGTAACATCAAAACAGATACGCCAATGGACAGATAAAAGTACAAACGACATAAAGGAATAGC